>JACMLB010000311.1 GCA_014379805.1 Rhodospirillales bacterium
GCTTCCAGTTTCGAGTAATACCGGGGTGCGCGACCGGAGGCGGGGAAAATACGGAAACCAGGGGGGGGTGTCAACCCATGCGTGGGAAAAAATGAGCGTGGGGGAAAAAATGAGCGTGGGGGAAAAAAATGATTCCCGCCCAAACACCTTGGTGTGGGGTTGGGGCTGCAAGCGGGGGACCGGCTTTGCTATATTGCCATTATGCTTCGCTTCATCCCCACTGACCAGTCCGAACCGCCTGCCTTCGAACGAATCGAGGGGGCCGAGGACGCCAAGCTTCTGATCATCTGCGACCACGCCTCGGCGCGCATTCCGTCGCGCTACGGCGAACTGGGCTTGGCGCCCGGCGATCGCCAAGCCCATGTGGCTTGGGATATCGGCGCCGCCGAAGTCACGCGCGGCTTGGCCCGGCGGTTCCGTTGCCCGGCGGTGCTGGCCGGCATCAGCCGTCTGGTCATCGACTGCAATCGCCAGCCCGGCGATCCCAGCTCCATCCCCGCCTGTTCCTGCGGAGTGAAAGTGCCCGGCAACGACTCGGTGGACGATACCGAGGCCGATGCCCGCGCCGAACAGTGGTTCTGGCCCTATCATCACGAGATCGGCACCGTGCTGGCGCATCTGTTGCGCCATGGCACCGCGCCGGCCATGATCTCGGTGCACAGTTTCACCCCGTGCATGAGCCCGGGATGCGATCGGCCCTGGCATGTGGGTGTGCTGTGGAACCGCGACCCGCGCATGGCCATGCCGGTGCTGAAGCACCTGCACGCGCGTACCGATCTGGTGGTGGGTGACAACCAGCCCTATTCCGGGCGCGAGATCAATTACTCGTTGGACACCCATGCGGGCGCTGCCGGCCTGCCCCATGTGTCGTTCGAAATCCGCCAGGACTTGCTGACGGACGCCCAGGCCTGCGCCCGCTGGGTGGACATTCTGGGCGACGCCTTAGCGCCGGTTCTGGCTGATCCGGCCCTGCATCGCGTGGAAGTATACTAACCCTGGCACTGCCGTAGCGGCATCCCATTTCTGGTGGGAGAGGTGTCCATGGGCGAGCCAAGCTTCAGCGTCGGCATCGAGGAGGAATACTTCCTGGTCGGGCGTCAGACCCGCGACGTGGTCTCGGCGCCCACCTCCGATTTGGTCGCCGAATGCCAAGCGTTGCTGGGCGAGGGGCAGGTCAGTCCCGAATTATTGCGCTCGCAGATCGAGGTGCAGACCTGTGTCTGCCATGACATGCATCAGGCCCGCGCGGAGCTGGCCCGTGCCCGTGCCGGCGTGGCCGAGGTGACGGCGCGCCATGGGCTGGCGGTCATCGCCGCTTCCACCCATCCCTTCGCCAGCTGGGATCAGCAAATCCCCACCGACAAAGCGCGCTACACCACCATCGCCCGCGATTTACAGGCACCGGGGCGGCGGCTGGTCATTTGCGGCATGCATGTGCACGTGGCGGTAGAGGATGACGAACTGCGCATGGATTTGATGAATCAGGCGGCTTATTTCCTGCCCCATTTGCTGGCGCTGTCCACCTCATCGCCGTTTTGGCGCGGCCAGGATACGGGGATGAAGTCCTACCGGGTCAGCATCTTCCGCGAAATCCCTCGCACCGGCCTGCCCGAGACCTTCGAATCCTGGGGCGAATACGCCCGCCGTGTGCGGGAGTTGGTGGGCGCCGGGCTGATCGAGGACCCCACCAAGCTGTGGTGGGACGTGCGGCCGTCGCACCGTTTTCCCACCTTGGAAATGCGGGTCACAGATATCTGCACGCGGCTGGATCACGCCATCGCCATCGCCGCCTTGTGGCGCTGCCTGCTGCGCATGCTGTGGCGGCTGCGGCGCGAGAATTTGCGCTGGCGGCTGTATCCCCGCATGCTGATCGAGGAAAACCGCTGGCGTGCCCAGCGCTACGGCATCGACGAGGGGTTGGTGGATTTCGGCAAGGAACGGGTGGTGCCCTATGCGGAGTTGCTGGACGAATTGATCGCCCTGGTAGCCGAGGATTCCCGCCATTTCGGCTGTGAGGCGGAAGTGGAAAGCGCCCGCGATATCCTGGTCCATGGCACCTCGGCCCACGAGCAATTGCAGGTGTTCGCCCAAGCCCGCTCAGAGGGTGCCCATGAGCATGAGGCGTTAGCGGCGGTGGTAGACTGCCTGATCGAACGTACTATTGAAGGGGTATGGCGACCTGGGTAGATGTGCCTTGATCGCGCCATGCCGTGGCATTATGGTCGGCTCCCTCAAGATCACCCGAGGGATTTCCGACCATGAGCGACGAGCAGAACAACAGCCAGATCGGCGGCATCGCGGCTGAAGCCCTGCGCCAGTTCATCGAGCGCATCGAGCGCCTCGAGGAAGAAAAGAAGGCGCTGGCTGCCGACATCAAGGACGTCTATTCCCAGGCGAAGTCCCAGGGCTTCGATACCAAGATCATCCGCAAGATCGTATCGCTGCGCCGCATGGAAGAGCAGGAGCGTGAAGAGACCGAACAGCTGCTGGACCTGTACAAGGCCGCGCTGGGCATGGTCTGATTTTAACCCTCCCCCCTTGCGGGGGAGGGTGACCGCAAAGCGGTCGGGAGAGGGGGCCGTGCGTCGGCGCGGCTTATGGCTGGTTTTCGCGCATGTGCGACGCGGCCCCTCTCCCCGTCGCTGCGCTCCGCCCCCTCTCCCGCAAGGGGCGAGGGGGCTTTTTTACGCCTGCACCATCTCACTTTCCGCCACCACCGGTGCCGCCACCGGCAAAGCAACGCGGAACGTCGAGCCCCGGCCGTCGCCGGCGGATTCCATCCAGATGCGGCCGTGATGGCGTTCCATGATACGGCGGCACAGCGCCAGACCGACGCCGCTGCCTTCATAGACGCCGCGCGTGTGCAGGCGCTGGAAGATCTGGAACAACCGCTCCGCATGGGTGGGATCGATGCCGATGCCGTTATCGGTCACCGAGACGATCCATTCGCCGCCGCTTTGTTCGGCAGTGATGGCGATGTGCGGCGCGGTCTCGGGGGTGCGGTATTTCAGCGCGTTGCCGATCAAATTCTGGAACACCCGCATCAACTGGCTGGCATCGCCCCACACAATGGGCAGCGGGGCGGCGGTGACTTCGGCGGCGCAGTCGGCGATGTTGGTGGACAGATTGGCCATGGCATCGGCCAGAACCCCGTCCAGCGCCACCGGGGCGAAGCGGTTGCCACAGCGGTGGACGCGGGAATAATCCAGCAAATCGGTAATCATGCGCGACATGCGCTGGGCGCCATCAACGGCAAACCCGATGAATTCGTGGGCGTCCCCGTCCAGCTTGGCCGCGTAGCGGCGCTCCAGCAAAGCCAGATAGCTGGACACCATGCGCAGGGGTTCCTGCAAATCATGCGAGACGGCGTAGGAGAACTGCTCCAAATCACGGTTGGAGCGCCCCAAATCCTCTTCCAGCCGCTTGCGTTCGGTAATGTCGAACACGGCAACCAGCACCAATTCCTCGCCGCGCAAGGTCACGTTGGCGGCGGATAGTAAGGCGGTGAAGCGTTCGCCGGTGGCGCGCTTGAGGACCACTTCAAAATTGCGGACCTGCCCGTCTGCGGCCAGGGCGGCAATCATGGCCTGGCGGTCGGCGGGGCTGTCCCAATAATCGGGCGCAATTTTGTCCACCGCGTGTTCCAGCGGCACGGCGAAAGTCTCTGCCGCCTGGGCATTTATATAGACCACCCGGCTGTTGGAGCGGCGCGTCAACACCAGCGGCAGCGGCGAAATCTCGACGATGCAGCGGAAGCGTTCCTCGCTTTCGGTCAGCGCCGCCAGGGAATCGTGCAATTCGGCGGTGCGGTCGTGGACGGCCTGGGACAGGGTTTCCACATGGGTGCGCTCGGTGGCCAGCAATTGCTCCGTAACCGAGTGGCGGCGGCGCTCCGAACGTGACAGGCGTAGCGCCAGGGCGAAGATGACGCCGACGAACACGCTTTGAATGCTGCCATGGACCCACAGCTCGCGGCGCCAACGGTCCATCACCGTGGCACGGCTGATGCCGACGGCGGCCACGACCGGGTAATGGGGAACCGGCGCAAAACCGATGATGCGATCAGCCCCGTCCGAGAAACTGGGCGCATAAAAAGCGGTGCCGGCACCACCGGTGGCCGCGTAGGCGCGGTATAGGGGGCTTTCGGCGATGGATTTGCCGATGAAGCGCTCGTCTCGGGGATGGCGGCTGTACAGCACGCCGTCAGGGGTGAAGGCGCCGGCAGCGTCGCCCTCGCCCGGCACCACGGATGCCAGCGCGTCGTCCATAAAGGCGGTCAGCACGGCCATGCCGGCGCTGCCGCGAAACGTTTTGTCCGGGCCGATGATGGGGCGTGACAGCAGCAGGACGGTGTTTCCGGTAAAGCGTTCCTTCACCGGTGGCGAAATATAGAGTTGATTGTCGCGCCAGTGCTCCTGCGGATAGCGCACATGCGGCCGGTTGGAAATGTCCGCCGGCAGGGGGCGTGGCGGGCCGTCGCGATGAATGATCTGTTGCAGCCAGCCTTTGGCATCCACCAGACCCATGCTTTCCAACTCGGGAAAGGCATCCAGTTTGGCGCGCAAATTGGCGGTAACGACCGGGTCGGACTTCGCGGGGTCGTCCACCTTTTCCGCCGCATCCGCCAGCATCACGTCCATGCTGCGCAATGAGCCAGCGATGCGTTGGGCGGCGGCATTGGAAAGAGAGAGCGCTAGTTTTTCGGCAGCCAGAAGATGGGCGTCATGGCTGGTCATGATTTGCCACGTGGACGCAGTACTGCCAGCGGCCGCCAGCAAGGCGGCGGCAGCCCAAATCCTCAGGCTAGACCAAGTCCATGCCATCTATCGCGGTACCTCCTGACGCAGAAAGTATGGCACGACGGTTTCGAGGCACGCAACTTCTAGTCCTGGCGGCGCTCGATCTCGATCCCCACCGAGGCGGCTTCGGCATAGACGTCCAGCTTTTCCACCCGAACCCGCACCGACTTCACCCGTGCATCCACCAAGCACAACTCGGCGATTTTCTCGGCCAGGGTCTCCACCAGATTGATGTGGCCGTCGGCCAGCATGCGCTTGATGCCTTCGATCACGTCCTCATAGGACACCACATTGGCGATATCGTCCGACAACGGCCCGGCCTGCTCGTACACCGCCATGTCCACGTTGACGCGCACGCGCTGCGGCGCCAGCAGCTCGTGGGCATGGATGCCGATCAGGCATTTGAGCACCAGGTCGCGTACCAAAATGCGGTACAGCTTGGCGTCTTTGGCCTTGGCGAACATAGAAGATCCTTTTTTCTAAACCAGTGCGGCCACGGGGACGACGTCGTCCTCGGCGGGCAGGGCGGCAAGCAATTGGGCCATGGTGCGACCGAACAACGGATGGACCACGTCACCCGCCAATTCCACCAGCGGCACCAAGGCGAACCGGCGCTCGTGCAGGCGGGGGTGGGGCAGGGTCAGCGTGTCGTGGTCCAGGACCACATCGCCGTAAAGCAGGATGTCCAGATCGATCAGGCGCGGTCCATAACGCACCGAGGCGACCCGGCCCAACTCGTCCTCAAGGGATTTGAGCGCGGCCAGCAGGTCGCGTGGCGCAAGCATGGTGCGGATTTTAACCGCCATGTTTAGGAATGCCGGCTGGTCGGTGACGTAAAGCGGCGCGGTTTCGAAAACGCGCGAACACGCTTCGACCTCACCCAGCCCCGACAATGCCGCGATGGCTGCATTCAGATTGGAAGGGCGGTCGCCTAAATTAGTCCCCAGACCCAGGAAAACGGTGGCCATTGTTGCTGCCCGAAACTTGTGCCCGAAACTTGGAAGGGCGCAACAATCCTCCAGAACGGGATTTAAGGCAAGAAAACGCTGACGCTTACAACACGCCCGCCGGCATCCAGCCAGAGGACATGGCGATGCGCACGGCCTGGGCACGGTTGGCGGCGCCGATCTTGCGGTAAACGTTGCGCAGGTGAACCTTGATGGTGATTTCCTGCAATTCCAGCGAGATGGCGATTTCCTTGTTGGTACGGCCTTCCACCAACAAGATCAAAATCTCGGCCTCGCGCCGCGACAACTTGTCGAAGGGCGGGGTCAGGCCGCCCGGCTTGGCGGGGGTCGGCATGGGCATCAGGGTCGAGGGATCGTCGAAGAAGGTCGAGGACGGCAGGTATTTTTCGCCCGACAGTACCAGCCGCAGCGCATTGACCATGGCGGTGCCGCTGACGGTCTTGGGGATAAAGCCCGAAGCGCCGGCCTGCACGGCAGCGACCACGTGTTCACGGCTGGAGAAGCCCGAGACGATCACCACGGGCACGTTGGGGCATTTGCCGCGCAACACTTCCAGCCCCTTAAGCCCGTCCATGCCCGGCATCATCAGATCCAGCAGGATCAGCCCCAGATGGTCGGCCTTGGCCGCAACCGCCACGGCCTCGTCAATATTCGCCGCATCCAGGATTTCTGCATCCGGGCTGAGTTCCTGTAGGAACGGCTTTAGGCCGTCCCGGACCAGCTTATGGTCGTCAGCGACCAGGATTTGCATGTGGCGATCTCCCCCGCCCTGGCCGAGTGGCCATGGCACTACGAAACTATAGACGGACCACAGATGGGTCCACAGAAAACAACGCCCGAAGCAACGCGGGTTTACGCGTCTTCTTCCGCCGGCGGTTTAAGGAACGTGGCGATAATTTCGGCCAGTTTGCCGAGTGGAATGGGTTTCTTCAGTACTGCGCAGCGATCGTCGTTCAGATTTTCCGCCAGTCTTTCGGTGGCGCCCAAATGTCCGGTGACGATAACGATGGGCATCAACGGGTCGAAATCTCTCAACTTCTCCACCAATTGCTCGCCACCGCCGGCGGGCATGCGCAGATCGGTGATGACCACGTCGGCGGGGTCGGTGCAAAACACCTTCCACGCTTCGTTACCGTTGGCGCACACGGTGACGCGATAGCCCAATTCGTTCAGGTAGCGGCCTAAGGTCGCACCGGCGGTGGGCTCGTCTTCCACCACCATGATATGGCTGTCCATGGCGGCGGCCTCGGGCACCGTATCCTTGTCATCGCCCACCGTCAGGGTGCTGTCCTCGTCCACCGGAAGGGTGATGGCGAAACAGGCGCCGCCACTCTGATCCACCACTTCCAGGCAGCCGCCCATGCTGGAGATGATGCTGAAGCTGACCGACAGGCCCAGACCGGTGCCCCGCCCGGCTTCCTTGGTGGTGAAGAACGGCTCGAAGATTCGGGCGCGGACGGCGGGCGGAATGCCGGGGCCGCTATCGGCCACGGTGATGATCAGATTGCGGCCGTGGCGTTTGGCCGAGACCGTGATCTCGGCATGCCAAATGCTATCTTCGCCTGCCACATCGCGCCGTTCCTTCAGGGCGTGCTGGGCGTTGGACAACAGGTTCATGACCACCTGTTCCAACTGAACCCGGCGGCCCCGGACCAGCACCGCCAGATCGGGCAAATCGGTGGTCAGGATGATGTCGTCCGTGCGCAACTGGCCTTCCAGCACCCCCAGGGCCGAGGCCACGGCGGCGGCGGCGTCGAACACCTGAACCGGGCTGGTGTCGCGGCGCGAGAAGATGCGGATGTCGTCGATGATTTCGGCAGTGCGCTGGGCCTGATCGGCCACCAGCTGGAATTGCTGGGACTGGAACTCCTGCGTCGCCTTGCCCCGCTCGATGAACAGCAGGGCGCCTTCGGCGGTCAGGCGGATGATGTTCAGGGGCTGCGAGAGTTCGTGCACCAGCCCGGCGGCCATCTCGCCTAAGGTGGCCAGTTTCGTCGCCTGCACCAATTGCTGCTGCACTTGCTTGCGGTCGGTGACGTCGCGGATCACCAGGATGCGGGCGGCCAAACCGTGGAAGGTGATGGTGGTGGCGGCCACTTCAGCCTCGAATTCCGAGCCGTCCATGCGCATCATCCGGTACTCGAAGATATGGCGCTGCGTGGGCGGGTTGGCGATGCGCTGCGCCACCTCCACCTGGAAATCATCGTGGATCAGGTCCAGCACGCGCCGGCCCAGCAAATCGATCTGGCCGGCGGCAAACACCTTGGCCGAAGCCGCGTTGGCGAACAGGACGGTGCCTTGGCTGTGGACGATGATGGCGTCGGGCGTCAAGTCGATCAGCGAGCGGTAGCGTTCCTCGGATTCGGCCAGATCGCGCACCGCCTGCTCGTGTTCGGCCTTCATGCGCAGCGCGCCGATGCCGTAGGTCAGGTTGCGCGCCATGTCCTCCAGCAGGCGGACCACGTCGGCGTCGAATGCCTCACGCTCCGAGGCATAGATGTTCAGCGTGCCGATACGGTCATGACCTTGGCCCAAGGGCAGCGACAGCACCGAACGGAAATGGTGGCGCGCAGCGGCGTCGCGCCAGGGCGCAAAGCGCGGGTCTTGAGCGGTGTCATGCACCACTTGCGGGCGTCCGGTGCGGATGGCGGTGCCGATGGGGCCTTGGCCCAATTCGCTATCCGCCCACGACACCGAAATTTCCTGCACATAGCTTTGGCCGCGACCGGCGATGGCCACCGGGCGCACGGATTTCATCTCGTCCGGTCGGGCATAGCCGACCCAGGCCAGCCGGTATCCGGCCACGTCCACGGCGATGCGGCAGATGTCTTCCAGCAGCGCGGCTTCGTCGGTGGCGCGCAGCAGGGCTTCGGTGGAACGGGTAAGCGTGGTCACTGCGCGGTCGATAAGGCGCAGCTGGTCCGCGACGTTATGCGCGATCATGTCCCCCCGATGGCCCATTCGGGCTTCACATTTCCCTGTTGGCTGCATTCATGCTACCCCTAGCCATGCATAAAGGGGTAGGGGTTTTGCGGCCTTATCCTCGCCATGTTGCCGTGCTTGGCTTAACTCTGGCAGCGGGTCCGCATGTGCTTGTCATGAGGTGAAAAGGTGGTCGTTCGTTGGTTCTCGCCGTTACTGCTCGCCGTCGGCCTGCTGGCCGCGCTTCCCGCCACTGCTGCTGAGCGGGCGCTGGACCTTCTCGACGTGCCGGTGTCTTACACCGCAGATTTTACTGTCAGCGGCGACAAGGGCACTTACCACGGCACGGTCTGGCATGCGCCGGGGCGCGAGCGCCGCGATTTCGGCACCCAGGGTGGCGGCCAGACCGTGTTGCTGCGCCGCGACACCGATTCCGCCTATCTGATGAAGCCCAGCCAGCGCTGGTATGTGGGCCTGGGCTTCCAGGCGGTGGGCGCCCTGGCCGGCGGTATCGACACACTGACCGTCGAGCGCACCAAGTTGAAGGAAGAGAATGTGGGCGCCATCCGCGCCACCCGTTACAAGGTGGCGGCGGCCGGGCCGAAGAACACCCGTTTCGACGGCGATGCGTGGTTCTCGAAGGAAGGCATCCTGGTCCGCGCGGTGGGCATGATGACCGGCCCCGACGGACGGAAGTCCGCGGTGGAAACCATGCTGTCGGGCCTGAAGGTGGGGCGTGTGGAAGAACGGATGTTCGAACTGCCCGCCGGTTGGCTGGGCATGGATTTGCGTTCGGTCCCGGCTGACAAGATTGCCGAGGCGGTGCAGACCCTTATGCCGCGCTGATTACCAGTAGCGGACTTTGCCCGTATCGATATGGACGAAATTGGAGGACGGGTAGGTGCCCACACCGCCCGCCTTCAACACCTTGGCGGCCTTGCCGACGATCTTGACGCTTTGTCCGGGGATGCGGATGTCCACGGCTTTGCCGGTCATGTGCAGGCTGTTATGGGCGACGCCGTCGGAGTTGGACGCCAACAGGCTATTGGTGTGCGGCGAACGATAGCCGGAAATAATGTGAATGGCGCCCTTGGCACCGAACTTCTTGTGCACGGCGACCATGACGTCCAGCAGGCGCGGGTCGATCTGGTGGACGTCGCCCGAGCGGTGATCGCGCAGGAACTTGTTCACCTGCATCAACGACTTGGGCATATAGCGCCCCTGAGCCCAATAGACGGTCTTCAGGTATTCGCCGGTATGGGTGTTGTACAGGTGCAAGCCACGTTCGGGCATGGCGCGAACGGCGGCTTCCAGGGGATTTGTCACCAGGGTCGCGGCGGCAGCACCCAGGCCGAGAGTCAGAAATGACCGGCGCGACAGTCCGTCGCGGTGGCTTCCATCATCACCCTGATGCATGCGATCCCCCCTTTTAGCGAGTCCAGACATACCATTGGGGAAGGGGTTCGAGTCAACCTTCCGCACAGCCTTTCTATCACTTTGTCACGGGCTAAGCGGAAGAAATGGCGGAATCCCTAGTGCCCCACGGCGGGTGCCGAAAGGGCGCTAGGATGCCGAAATATCAAAGTGTGCCGGCAGGGCGGTCCTGGGCGACCTGTGCGGCGGGGGCGCGCGGACGCTTCAACGCCGCCTTCAAGCGACCGTCATGGCCGTAAAGGTCGTCGCGGAAGTTCAGGGTCCCGTCCTCGTCGGCCCACGCGGTCATGTACATGAGATAGACCGTCAAGGGCTTCTCCAGTCGCAGGGTCTTGGTGGCGGCTTGGGCGATGATGTCATCGACCTTGGGCGCCCATTCCGACGACACCAGGGCCTGGGCCAGTTGGACCGGACGCTCCACGCGGACGCAACCATGGGACAGCGCCCGGAACAGGCGGCCGAAATATTGCCGCCGGGGCGTGTCGTGCAGATAGATATCGTCCTGGTTGGACAGGGTGAATTTCACTTGGCCCAGCGCGTTGTCCGGGCCGGGGGCTTGGCGGATACGCCAGGGGAATTTGGAATATTTGTTCCAATCCAGACCGGCGCCTTGGGCCTGCGGGCTGTCCTCGGGGAAGGCCTCCAGGATGTGCATATTGTTGCTGGTCAGGTAATTGGGGTCCTTGCGCAGCTTGGGCAGGATTTCCTTGGTGGCGATGGACGGCGGTACGGTCCAGGTGGGGTTCAGCACCACCGAGGTCATGGTGGTCACCATGCTGGGGGTCTGATGCTTGACGTCGCCCACCACCACGCGCATGGCCATTTGGATTTCGCCGTTCTTGACCAGTTCAAGATGGGCGGCGGGCAGGTTGACGGCGATATGCAGGGATTCTAAAGCGCGCGGCATCCAGCGCCAACGTTCCATGTTGGCCTGGATCTGGCGCAGGCGGTCGTCGGCGCTGACGTTCAGGGCGGTCAGGGTGGCTTTGCCCACCGCGCCGTCGGCCTCGATGCCGTGGCGCAATTGGAAGCGCTTGAGCGCGGCGACCACATGGGCGTCGAGAAGCTTGCCCTTGTCGTGCTTGGCCTCCAACTCGCCCGAGGCGATCAGGCGCTTGCGCACGGCTTGGACGCGGTCGTCTTCCATGCCCGGCTTGATGGAGGGGCCGTCGGCGATGGCGATCCAGCCGCCGGCACGGACCAATGCGCGGTACTTCTCCATGGCCTGCTTAAGGCGACTATAGCCGGCATAAGCCGGCGGCAGGGCCTCGGCCTGGGTCATCAATCCCTTGCCGCCGGCAAGGTCGCGCAGGAATTTGTTGGCTTCAAAGGTAGGCCGGGTCTCGGGACCCATGCCGCCCACGGTGCGGCTGGGGCTGATCCGCCCGGTGGCGAGGTCGCGGCCGAACCGGGCCAGGGCGTCCGACACCAGGATATCGTGTTCGAGGTCCGAGCCGGTGGCGGTGGCGGAGACCGCATAACTTTCCGGTGTGAGTCCTTCGGCCAAAGCGACGGCCTGCAAATCAAGGATCAGGCGGTCGCCGGTGGATTCTCCCGAACCGCTCCACGCCAGGCGATAGCCGCGCTGGCGGTAAAAGTCTTTCAGCGGGGCAAGCTCCACGGCGCGGTCGCCGATTTTGGCGACGCCGGTGGCGTCCTCAAGCCGCCGCTGCACCTCGACGACGGGAGTGTCGGCATAGGCCAGCGAACTGGCAGAGGCGAGGGCCAGGGCCAAGCTGAACAGAAACGGGCGGGCAAAGGACAATTGATTAAAACCCTAAAGCTGCGGCGGGCGCCGATACCCAATTATACGCGCCGGGGCCCTGGCCGGCGCACGCACGATTTCAGGGTCTCGTTGTTCGCGGGCGCATTCGCCACCTGAACCCCGCTCGCATGGATATCGAACTCGCGCGAGCGGGAGTCAACGGGCATCAGCAGTCTTATTTGTCATCGTGGTCACAGTGCGGCTTGAATGCCACAGGTGGCGCGCAATTGGGCGGCACCGTATTCGAAGTGCCGCCCAACTCTTGAGCATGGCTCAGCCTTGTGCCCAAGGCAGACCGGCGACTTTCCAGCCGGCACCGGTGCCGCGATGGCGGGTCTCGTCCAGCCCGCCTTCAAAGCCGTCCAGGATGTTGTAGCTGGCGCTGTAGCCCAGCCCGGTCATCAATTCCGCCGCCGCCTTGGACCGCACGCCCGAGCGGCACAGGAACAGCAAGGTGTCGCCCGGCTGCACGCCCTGGGACTGCAGCTGCTGAGCAAAGGCCTCGTTCTTGGTCATGGTCGGGAATACCTGCCACGACACCAACAGCGGCTTCTTATCCACCGGGGCGAGGTCGGGAATTCCGACATACACCCACTCGGCCTGAGTGCGCACGTCGATCAGCTTGGCATTGGCGTCCGAAGCAAGCTTTTCCCAGGCCTCGGTGGGGGTGATGTCGCCGGCATAGGCGGTCATTCGCGGCTCCTATTGTACGGTTAAGCTAGTGGTGAATAGGATTATTCTACACAAAAACATGTTGACTTTATAGGGTGCTGAATGGCATTTCGTAAATCAGATTACAACATACACATCGAACATGTGTATTTCCGAAGGGGTCTTCAGATGGGTCATGCGGCGCCGACACAGGTGGCACAGGTAAATCAAGCCGAGCCGTTGGCTCGCATGAGCGATCTGGCCGAATACCGTGTGGGCCTGCAGCATTACCTTGCCGGCGACTGGGATGACGAACGCTGGACCGCCTACCGCACCCGCTATGGCGTGTACGGCCAGAAGCAGCCCGGCGTGCAGATGATCCGTATCAAGGTCCCCGGCGGCGTCCTGCCGGTGTCGTGGCTGCGTGCCATCTCTGCCGTTAACCGCGAATACGCCGTGGGCGACGGGCATATCACCACCCGCCAGGACATCCAAATCTATTATGTGCCGCTGAAGCGCACCCCCGATCTTCTGGAATATTTGTACTCCAACGGCGTCACCACCCGTGAAGCCGGCGGCAGCACGCTTCGTAACATGAACGCTTGCGCGCTGGCCGGTGCGTGCCCGCGTGAGCTGGTGGATGCTGGTCGCGTGGCCGAGGTGCTGGCGCGCTCGTGGATCCGCAATCCGCTGGTCCAGCACATGCCGCGCAAGGCCAAGTTCAGCGTGTCGGGCTGCGGCACCGATTGCGGCCATAGCGCCCTGCACGATCTGGCCTTCATCGCTGTGGAAAAAGACGGCGCCAAGGGCTTCCGCGTGACTGCCGGTGGTGGCCTGGGCGCCCTGCCGCGCGCCGCCATCGACGTGTTGCCCTTCGTCACCGAGGACGATCTGCCGGCGGTGGTCGAGGCCTTCGCCCGTCTGCACCAGCGTTATTCCAACCGCCGCGACCGCAATGCCTCGCGCATGAAGTTCTTGGTCAAGCGCTTCGGTGAGCAGAAGTTCGTTGAACTGTTCACCGAAGATTTCGAGCGTGTGCGCGGTCTGCCCCAGCGCGCCCAGGCCAAGCTGGCGTGGCGCACTCCGCAGGAAGCGCCGGTGGCTCGTGCCCCGGTGGGTGTGGTGGAAGCCCATGACGGCTCCAAGGCCGTGGTGCTGTCGGTGCCGCTGGGTCTGCTGTCGTCGGACCAGATGGACCGCTTGGCCGACATCGCCGACACCGCCGGCGTGACCGAGATGCGCACCACCCGCGACCAAAATCTGGTGCTGCTGGGTGTGGCGGAAGAAAAGCTGGCGGCCCTGGTGGCGGCGGTGAAGGCCATCGGCCTGGACGTGCCGGCCTCTGCCGACGACGTGCCCGATGTGGTGTCGTGCCCCGGCACCACCACCTGCCGCATCGGCATCAACAACTCGCAAAGCTTCGCCCGTCAGGCCCTGGCCTCGGCCAATGCCGACCCGCTGGCTAAGGGCATTTCGGTGCATGTGTCGGGCTGCCAGAACTCGTGCGGCCTGCACCATGTGGCCGATTTCGGCCTGCACGGCATGGCGAAGAAGATCGATGGCCGCTCGGCCCCCCATTATCAGCTGCATTTCGGCGGCGACGCCCGCACCGGGCTGGTCGGCCTGACCGGTCCAATCGTCCCGGCCCGCTTGGCCGACGAAGCCCTGGCCTTGCTGCGCCAATCCTATGGTGACGCCAAGCAGACCGGCGAGGGCGTCCGTGCCTGGGCCGAGCGTCTGGGCAAGCCCGGTCTGGCTGCCATCCTGAAGCCGCTGGACGGCAAGACCACCGACGATCTGTTCATTGATTGGGGCGACAGCAACCTGTTCCCCGGCGCCCCTCCCGGCAAGGGCGAATGCGCCGCGGCCTCCGGGTCGGAGGAATTGTACGCCGATCTGGCCGATGATGGTCTCATCACCCTGGACCGCGCTCAATTCGCCGGTGACGAAGCCCATGCCCGCGCCGCCGGCCTGGACGCCATCCTGTACGCCGCCCGCCGTCTGGTGGACGTGCGCGGCGTTCTTACCGAGGATAGCCAGACCCTGGACGAGGTGCTTGCCTTGGTTCGCGGCACCTTCGCCGGTAATGACGACGTGCTGGGCGCGCTGAACTCGGCCCTGGCGGCCAAGGATGGCGATCTCGCCGTCTTCCGCGAGGCTGTGGCTTACCTGATCGACACCGCCGCTGCCGTGGTCGCCGCCCCATTGGTTGTGGAAGCCGCTGTGGGCGACGTGGACGCTTTGTTGGGAATGGGCGAATGACCATCGCCAGCCTCGCCCAGCTGGACGGCAAGGAGCTGATCGCGGCGGTGGCCCGCGATTATGTCGGCCGCATCGCCGTGACTTCGTCCTTCGGGGCGGAATCGGCGGTCCTGCTGGACTTGGTCGCCCAGGTTGACCCGTCGCTGCCGGTCATCTTTCTTGATACCGGCGAACTGTTCGACGAGACGGTGGAATACCGTTTGGAGCTGCAGGCCAAACTGGGCCTGACCAATGTCATCGTGGTGCGCCCTACCGACGAGGACCGCAAGGCGGCTGAGGATTTGTGGCGCACGGATATCGACCGCTGCTGCGAGCTGCGCAAGGTGCGCCCGCTGGCCAAAGCGGTGGCCGGGTTCACCGCGTTGATCGACGGACGCAAGCGTGCCCACGGCGCCGAGCGCGATGCCATGGCGACCGTCCAGCTTTCGGGCGATGTGGTCAAGATCAGCCCGCTGGCTAATTGGGACGCCCATCAGATCGAGGCTCATTTCGTCGCCCGCGATCTGCCGCGCCATCCCTTGGTGGCGCAAGGCTATCGTTCCATCGGTTGTTGGCCGTGTACGCGGCCCACCAAGCCCGGTGAATCCCCTCGCGCTGGCCGCTGGGCCGGTAGCGCAAAGACTGAATGCGGCATCCATACCGTCCCCCTCGGGACAGTGAAGGACTGAAGACTATGAACGATCTTGATGTGTTGGAAAGCGAGTCGATCTACATCTTCCGCGAGGCGTTCAACCGCCTCGACAAGATCGCCATGCTGTGGTCGATCGGCAAGGATTCCAACGTGATGCTGTGGCTGGCCCGCAAGGCCTTCTTCGGCCATGTGCCGTTCCCGGTCATCCACGTGGATACCACCTTCAAGATCCCCGAGATGATCGAGTTCCGCGACCGCGTGTCCAAGGAATGGAAGCTGCCCATCATCATCGGCAAAAACGAAGAAGCGCTGGCCGCCGGCATGAGCCCGGCCCAGGGACGCGTCAATTGCTGCTCGGCGCTGAAGACCGAGGGGCTGAAGCAGGTGCTGGCCCAGCACGGTTTTAACGGCGTCTTCGCCGGCATCCGCCGCGACGAGGAAGGCACCCGCGCCAAGGAACGCGTGTTCAGCCCGCGTAACGAGACCAACGAATGGGACGTCAAGGACCAGCCGCCCGAGTTCTGGGGCCAGTTCAAGACCGACTTCGCGCCCGGCACCCATCTGCGCATCCATCCGCTGCTGGCCTGGACCGAACTGGACGTGTGGCGCTACATCGCCCGCGAAGGCATTCCGGTGGTTGATTTGTATTTCTCCAAGAACGGCAAGCGTTACCGCAGCCTGGGCTGCGCGCCGTGCACCGGCTCCATCGCCTCGACCGCGTCCACCGTGGAAGAGATCATCGAGGAATTGGAGACCACCAAGACGTCCGAGCGCGCCGGCCGCGCCCAGGACAAGGAATCCGAGGATGCCTTCGAGCGCCTGCGCGCCAACGGCTACATGTAAGGGTGGGGACTGAGACCATGAGCGAGAACACTGCTCCGCTGCGCATCGTCGTCGTCGGCCATGTGGACCACGGCAAGTCCACCTTGGTGGGCCGCATCCTCAACGAGACTGGCGCCCTGCCTGACGGCAAGGTGGAATACCTGAAGGAAGTTTGCGACAA
>JACMLB010000312.1 GCA_014379805.1 Rhodospirillales bacterium
AAAATCCGGCAATTGCGACCCCATCAACATCGCCAGCGGCCAGGGCACCAGCGTGCGTGAGCTGGTGACAGGGGTGCTGGCGGCCAGCAGCCACCAACCCGAGATCGTCTTCGACCCCAGCCGCCCCACCGCCATTCCCATCCGCCTGATGGACATCGCCAAGGCCCGCCGGCTGCTGGGTTTTGCCCCCACCATCTCGCTGGCGGACGGCTTGGCCGATACCGTGCAGTGGTTCCGCGAGGCCCATCCATGACCCGCCGCCTGTCCCCCTGGCGCACCCTGGCCCGGCGCGAGTTGTTCCGCACGCCGCGCATGATTGTGTTCACCGAGCGGGTGGAACTGCCCGATGGCCGCATCGTCGAGGATTACGATCAGGTGGAGATGGCCAGCTTCGCCATCATCCTGGCCCAGACCGAAACCGGCGCGGTGGTGTGCGAGCGCCAGTACAAGCACGGCCTACGTCAGGTCAGCCTGACCCTGCCCGGCGGCCAAATCGAAACGGGCGAGGAACCCCTGGCCGCCGCCCGGCGGGAGTTGCTGGAAGAAACCGGCTATGCCTGCGTCAGCCTGACCGCCATCGGCAGCTTCCGCACCCATGCCAATCACGGCGGCGCCACCGTGTACTATTTCCACGGCCAGGGCGCCCGCCAAGTTCAGGCGCCGAATTCCGGCGATCTGGAAGAAATGATCATCGAAACCCTGCCGCCGGCCGGCCTGCTGGAGGCCATCCGCCAGGGCGAATTCATGGTGGTGGCCGATCTGGCCGCCGTGCTGATGGCCTTGCTGAAAACCACAGGCCTGAAGGGAGCGGACCATGCTTAAGACCGGAACCCGTGCCTTCGTCCATCATATGACGACCCTGCTCGATCCCACGGTGCTGGCGGATGTAGTCCGCCATTTCGACGCCGTGGAGACCGAACGGCAGGCCCAAGTGGTGCAGGACCATGAAGCGGGGCGGGTGCGCATCGGCGCCTCCACCGACGCCTTCCGCCAGGACCCGCGCTGGTACGATCCGTGGCGGGCCATCTCGCCCGAGACCATCGACCGCATGCGCCCCTACACTTGGCTGCTCTACCCGGTGATGGTGCGCCACATCACCGCCGCCGGCCATCTGGTGCCGTGGCACCAGGACATCGCTTATGTGCGCCGCATGGCGCGGGTCCACCAGCGGGTCATCACCTGCTTCGTCCCGCTGGAACCCAATCCCGCCCAAGCCGCCAGCCTGGAATTCGCCACCGGCGACTTCCCCGCCCTTGATCACGTGCCATGGGACGACCACGGCGTCGGCATCGCCGGTGCCCCGTTCCCCCATACCATCCATTTCCCGCTGGCCTTCGGCGACGCCCTGGTGTTCGGCGACCACACCCCCCACCGCACCATCCCCGCCCCCGACGGGTCCATCGACCGCCGTTCGTTCGAATACCGCGCGGTGATCCCCGCCGAAGCGCTGGATGACAAGGACTATTTCGACCTCGAACGCGGCTGCATGGTGCGCCGGACAGCCGGGCGGCTGGCATTCCAGGAGATGTGCACGCCATGATACCCGAAAGCCCAGGCATCGACCGTTTCCAGGAATTGATGGCCCAGAGCGGCGGCACCGACCCGCTGTTGCGGCTGATTGCCGCCATCAACGGCTGGAAACCCGCCCCGCGCGACCTGCCGCCCCATATGGTGGAGGGCTTCTCCATGGGCGGTCAGGTGGCCATCCGGGATTATTTCCGCGACGACACCTTTATCAAGCTGGAGGGCAGCGGGGCCGACGCGCGGGTGTGCATCGATCTGAATTCCATGATCTATACCCGCCAGCAGGTGGACCACATCATCGGCTTGGTCAAACGCGGCTGGTACTTCCATTACGGCCAGACCGACATCTGGCTGTATGAAGCGCTGAAGCATCATCCCATCACCGGCAAGACAGTGGCCATCATCGGTTCGGCCTGCCCGGTTTACGAGGGCATGTGCCTGGCCTATGGCGGCACGCCGCTGACGGTGGAATATCAGGTGCGCGTCACCGACGACGACCGCCTGCGCTTCATCTCGCCCGATCAGTTCGCTGCCGCAGGGCCGCGGGTGGAGGCGGCGTTCTCGGTCTCGTCGTTCGAACATGACGGCCTGGGCCGTTACGGCGACCCGCTGGACCATGATGGCGACCTCAAGGCCATGGCGGCGCTGACCCGGCAGATGGCGCCGGATGGGCTGTTGTACCTGACCGTGCCGTTCCAGCACGACGCGGTGATCTGGAACGTCAACCGCCACTATGGCCCCATCCGCCTGCCCCATTTGATCCGCGACTGGACGCTGGTGGCCGTTTACGGTCCGCCCGAGGGATTGTTCCTATCCCTGGACCCGCTGGTCATCCATGCGCAGGCCTGGGCGCGCCACTTCGATGAGGTGGGACCGGGCGTGGCGCCGGAATGGGTGCTGGTGCTGAGAAACGACAAGGCATGAGCCAGCCTCTGGTTTCCATCATCATGTTCTGCAAAAACCGCCGCCAGACCATCGGCCGGGCCGTGGAGAGCCTCCTGGCGCAGACTTACGGCCGAGTGGAAATCGTCGTCCAGGACGGCGCCTCCACCGACGGCACCCTGGACATCCTGCGATCCTATGGCAGCGCCATCGAATTGGTGTCCCAGCCCGACAGCGGCAATAACGAGGCCTTCCTGAAGGCGCTGCAGCGGTGCCGCGGCACCTATGTGGGCAGTTGCCTGTCCGATGAGGAATTGCTGCCCGATGCGGTCGAACGGGTGGTGGCCCATATGGAAGCCCACCCCCAGGTGGACGCCATGACGGGCGACGCCGACATCATCGACCTTGATGGCAAGATCACCGGCGAACATATCAGCGGCCCATTTTCCCTGATGCCCTATCTGACCGGCCAATACTGCCCTTATTTCGTCTCCAGCTTTTTCCGCCGCCAAGCCTTGGTGGATGTGGGCGTCATGGGCGACGATTGGCATCCCCATTGTATTGAATTCGAAATTTGGTGCCGGCTTGGGATGAATTGCGTGATCGACTACGTGCCGGGCAAGTTCGGCCGCTACGGCATCCATCCCCAGCAACTCAGCAATCTGACGAGTGACATTGACACCCATATGGACGCCCGCACCCAGGTGATCGAGCGGATGTTCGCGGCGGAGGGCTTTTTCTCCGGCGCGGACGGTGACTGCCTGGAATTGAAACTGAACATCCTGGCCCGCCAGTCCGCCATGCAATACACCCACATGAAGGTGATCGGTATGCATGAGGGGGCCACGCGCTATTGGGGATTGTTCCGTGACCAGGCCCATCAACTTGCCCGCCATCTGGCCCGCCAGGACGGCCTTGTCTATGACGAGGCACGAGTCGAAGCGACCATCATGAACTCGCCTGAATGGCTGTTCATGCCCGAGGCCAAAGCTTCGCTCGCCCAGATCCTCGCCGCTCCCGCCCTGGCGCGTCCGGAAACCCCTCCCCGGCGGTTGCGGCTGCCGCCGTTGGCGCCCGCGCTTTATCGGGTCGCCGGACGGGAGTTCTCCCGCAACGGCCAATCGGCCAAGGCCGAGGAATGCCGCCGCTGTGCCGGTGATTAACGGTTAAGCGGCGGCGGGCCGGCGGCGGAATCGTCTTCGCGGACAAACAGGGAGCCGAACCACGCCAAATGCGGGTTGATCACCAGCCGCTCCGGCACGGCCGGACGGTTCCCCACCGCATCCCTCCCCCGGCGAAGCAGAATATTCAGGCCCACCAGTTCCGCCAGCATGGCCTCGACCACATGAAGATCGAGGCCGAGACATTTCGCCATGGCGCCGGCATCCAGGGTCAACGCCCCGGTGTTGCGCTCCAGATGGCACAGGGCCAAGTCCAGAACCTTCTGCGCCTCGACAGCATGGGGCAGCGTCCAAAGCGCCTCGCGCACCGCCAGCAGATGCTTGGGACTGACCATGTGGTAACCCCACACCGCAGACGCGGCGGAAGCGGCGGGCAAACCGGCCTGGATCAGGCTGAGCGCCTGCTCATCACGGGCGCAATAGTCCAGAATGCGGTCCAGATACGGGCCGGTCCCCGTGGTCTTGCGCCATTCCGCCGCCGGCTTTTGCGCCTGCTCCAGCAACGGCCCGATCTGAGCCACCGCTTGGGCGATGGCGGCGGCAATGGACTCGGCGGTGTATTCGGTGAAGGCCACCATGGCCGCGCCATGGTCACGCGCACTGGCGGCGATGGCCGAGCCATCGCGAGTGACCACGGCTTTGCCGAAGGCGACCGCCTCGTGATAAACGCCGGAAATCTGATCGTATTCCGGGGCATAGGCGGCCAGAATGATCTCCGCCGCGCCCAAGACGTCGTGATAGCCGAAGATGGAGAGCGGCCCTTTGAGCAGCGTCACCATGTCGGGATGGGACTGGGCCAGCGCGTCCAGTTCGTGGGCGATAGGCTGCAACTCCACGGCCGGGCCGCCGCCTGGGCCGTAGCCGTAAACCTGGATTTCGAACCGCACCGGAATTTGATCGTCGATCAATCGGCGGATAATGGCCGGCAGCAGGTGAAAGCCCTTGCGCACCACCGCATTGCCAAGCACGGCCACACTCGTCCGCTGCCCGGGTTGCGGCGCCCGGCCGCACCGTTCCACCAGGAATTCCGACGGCTGGGCGATGGGCACCGGATCGACCGGGCGCTGGGCCAGACGGACATATTCATCCAGAGCGGAATTGGTCACCAGGGTGATCCAATCCCGCGCCGGGCTGGCGTTGAGGGCGTTGAAACCGGCGCGATAGAGCATGCGCAGGGTGTGGACCAACAGCGGATCGTCCACGCCGAAGGGATCGAAACTGAACGACAGCACCACGCGCGGACGCCAATCCACCGGAACACTGGCCAGCCATTGGGCGAAGCTGACGATGATGCGCTCACTGGCCGTGGGCACGATCAATATGTCACCTGCCGAGACCCGGGATGTCAGACGGGCAAGATCGACGAGGAAGCACTTGCCGACCTGGTCGAAATTTTCCACCTCACCCGACAGCGGATCCTGTGACGTGCCGAAATAGGTGCCCAGGATGAAAAAGGGAACGACCTCCACCGGGAAGGCATCGATGACCTGTTGGCTAACCTCGCGGTTGGCGTAGACCACGCAAGGCAAGCCGCGGCGCCGGCATTCCTCGACCAGCAGGTACGAGACATTGAAGTAATGCCCCATCATGTCCCGCAGGCCCGGCTCGATGATGATGATGCGCTTGCCGCCGGTCGCCATAATCCCCATTCCTTTATTTTATCAAGCCACGGCGCCTTAATTGCCGCCTGTTCAGCTTGTCGCGCCAACGGTTGATCAGACGCCACAACGCCGGGCGGGGCAAATGGACTGCGCGCACCCCCTGTTCCAGCGCCATGCGGCAATCGGACCAGGGATGATCCCCCACATGGACGATGCCCTCGGGCGCCACGTTTTCCTGTTGGCTGATATATACATACATCAGCCCCGCGCGCTTCGTCACGCCGGCATCACTGCTGGCATGGATGCGCCGGATGCCGTGGCCGGGCAGGAAATGATCCAGCAGCACGGCCACATGGGCTGCGGACAAGGGAGTATCGCTGGTGGCGACCATGGGCACGCCCACATCCGCGAGCACGCGCATCAAGGCCAGATTGGGCGACAATCTGGTCTTCTCATAGGCCAATTCGGCATCCACCAACACCGGCACACAGGCGGCATCGAGGCCCAGCCGAGCGCATATATCAGCCAGGATGGCGGTAAAGCGCACCTCGCCCGCCTCACCCGTCCGCACGCAATCATAGGCCGCCTTGGTCAGCGACAGCCGCGCAGCCAACAACGCGTCTGCGTCGCAAGAGGGGAAGCCATGACGGCGCAAGGCGGCCTCCTGCCAACGGGCGGCCTCGGCGAACCGCACCAGTTCCGGCTTGGTGGTCCGCAGCAGCAGGGTGTCGAACACGTCCACCGAGAGCAGAAGAGTCGGGCGCGCGCCCATGGCGCCCTCCAGGCGGTGGCGGATGGCGGCTTCCCTCATGGCGTCAGCAAGGCCAGTTCGCGCCCATAGCCGGGATGGGCGGTGTAGATGCGCAGGGGCACAAGGTCCCGGAGGCGCCGCCACAATTCCAGCCAATGCTGAGTGGCGATGATGACCGTATCGCCGGCCTGCAACTCAGGCACCCAGGCGGCGAGCGGGCGGACAGGGTGGCCATCCAACGTGCCGTCCTGGAAATCATCCATGAACCCCACAAGGTCCGCCCGGCGATTGCCGGCCAATGCGGCAGCCACCCGGCGCCCGCCCTCCCGCGCGCCGAAAATCCATATCCGGCCGGTCATTTGCGCTATGTCGTGGATGGGGCAATCGCAAACAAGGCGCAACGTCAGCGCCACCGGTGCGGCCGAGGCGAGGCGCCAGTCCACATTCAGATCGTCGCCCATTCCAGCATCGAACGCAATGCCGACCCGCCACAAGCAATCGCCGCTCTTGGGCGTCACCTCCACACGGGCGATGTCGCCATGGTCATTGCCAAGGACAAACGTGCCGGACCAATCCGGCGCAACATAGGCTTCGATCATGCCGTCGCGGCCTGCCGGCAGGCGGCCCGTGGCAATCCGGCTCTCGGCCAATCGGTCGCCGTAATCCAACCGGACGTCCAGCCGGCACGTGGAGGAAACGGGCGAGGCTGACAGCCATCGCTCGCAGAAGGCAGGCGTTGCGGTCAAATCCTTCGCCGGTTCGCCCCGACAACGGTCATGCAGCTCCGCGACGTTGGGCAACAGGCGTTCCAGCGAGAAGTCGCGGTTGAAGATGGCATGGGCGGCGGCGGCACGTTCGGCGGCTTCACCGGGATTGGCCCTGATCCAGGCAAGATGCCTGTCGATCTGCCAAGCGATGGCGCTTGGCGGCGCGGTGCTGTCCAGCCTGAGCACGGTGTCGCCGAAATGGCGGCGGATGAACGGCACGTCGCCCATGATACCCAAGGCCCCGGCTGCTGCCACCTCGAAAATACGGTTCGTGGGCAAATCGTCGGCGGTGAAATCCAGACGGTCCAGACCCAGACCGGTTCCACAGCGGCGGTAGATTTCGAGAACACTGTGGCCATCGAACGGCACCGCGCCGCCATAGGCCGCCGATTCCACATGGGTCCAGCTTTCCGGCGGGCCGAAAAAGCGCACATCGCCCCGCCGCGCCAGGGCGCGGAACAGGTCATAGCTGCGCCAGCCGTCCCAATTGGTGCCCACATAGGCGAGCAGCGGGGCGGGAGGCAGCGGCCCCGAAGACTCGGTGGAATAGATGGTATTGGTAAAGTGCGCGGTCTGCGGCGGCTGTCCGCAAAAGGCCAAATTCAAATCGGTCAGCCAGTTCCGCAGGCTGGATGAAACGGTCAGATAGCCGTCATAGCCGAGGATCCGCGCGATAGCCTCACGTGATTGCGCATACCACGGCAAAGGCGCCATAATCACGCCGTAGGTCGGGTAGGATGTTGTCTTTCCCTCGTGGTGGGACAGGCAAAGCACAAAATCGGGATCGAAGAGGGAAATGTCGGCTTTGTGAACGACCACCTTGGCCGCCCAACCCAGCCGGCCAGCGGCAACCGCCATCCGTTCCGCGGATTCGGCTTCCGCCTTACCTGGGAAGGAATGATGGATTGCGATCTTCAATCTCGTCATCCTAATTAATATGCGTATTTATTCGGTGGCGCTTGGGTCAGTGTAGCCCGACGACCCAGGCGAAAAAAGGATGCAGTGATGACGCCGTCTCGGGGGAAATATACGGTTGAAGACTTCTTGGCAGCCTTCGGCGCCGACGCAGGCGACCGCGATTTAATCGCCGCCGAGGCCGGTGCCTACGATTTCTCCTATTCCCGCCTGAGCCAGACCGAACGCGATGCGGTCATCCTGGGCATCCTGGAGCGGCTGGACAGCTTCACCCAAGTGGGTGCGGGCCGCGCCGGCATCTGGGAAAGTGCCTGGTCCGATGTGGCCAAGCGTTATGCCGACAGCGGCGACGATCTGGCCTCGCTGGACCCGCCCTTCATGGGCGCCACGCCGGTTCTGCGCCTGGGCGGCGATTACGCCCGCCCCGACATGGCCGCCTTTGAAACCCATTGGTTCCGGGTGCTGCGCCGTTGGCTCTTGAACAAATATCTGGTGGGCGCGCGCCGGGTCTGCGAATTCGGCTGCGGCAGCGGCTTCAATCTGGTGACCCTGGCGCAAATGTCGCCGGCGACTGAACTGGTGGGCCTGGATTGGTCGCAATCGGTGGTAGATTTGATGAACCGCATCGGCCGCGGGCACGGCTTCAACCTGACCGGCCGGCGTTTTGACTTCTTCAACCCCGACCCGGATTTCGCCTTCGGCGGCGCCACCGATGTGGCCATGACGTTCTGTGCCCTGGAACAGACCGGCGACCGGTTTGGGACCTTCGTGGACTGGTTGATGGCGCGCAAACCCGGCCTTGTCGTCAGCATGGAACCGGCACTGGAGCACTACGACAATTCCACCCTGTTCGACCATCTGGCGGTGCGTTACCACACCGGACGTAAATATTTGAACGGCTATTATACCCGCATTCAGGAATTGGAAGCGGCAGACCAAGCCGAAATCCTGGTGCGCCGCCGGCTGGGCTTCGGCTCGCTGTACCATGAGGGGTACTCACTGCTGATCTGGCGCCCCAAGTAAGTAGAAGAACCGTCTCGCAAGAATGCGGGATGACAACAGGGAGAAACCTGAAATGAAGGTCTTCGTAAAGGGCCTGAACACCTGCCCGCAGCGCAACCAGAAAATGGATCAGTACCTGACGTTCCTACGCGGCAACGGCCATGACATCGTTGCCACTGCGGAGGAGAGTGACAGCATCCTGGTCTGGACCTGCGGCTTCCGCGGCGACGTGCGCGACAACAGCCTGGAGCAATTGTCAGCGTACAATGCCGACCACAAAGGCAAGGTTATCGCCACCGGCTGCCTGCCGCAGATTTCGCCCACCCTGCTGGCCGAAACCTTCGACGGCGACATCGTCGCCTGGACCGACGAGGCCGTGGAGATGGAGCGCCGTTTCGGCACCGGCAAGTTGAGTCTTGCCGAGGCGGAGAGCATCTATACCAAAGCTGCGCTGTGCACGGATGCCGCCCAATTCCGCAGCGACAACCCGGAAGCGGACGCCATCTTCCATGATCAGTTCCTGCAGCTGATGATCGCCGAGGGCTGCCCGTTCAAATGCACCTATTGTTCGGAACGTCTGGCCTTCCCCCGCTTCCGCAGCTTTCCCGAACAGGATCTGATCGATGCCGCCGTCGCCAAAATGGGCGAGACCGGCCATTACGACCTGATGCTGATCGCCGATTGCCTGGGTGAATACGGCAAGGATACCGGCACCAGCTTGGCCAAGCTGGTCCGCCGGCTGGCGGAAATAGAACCGCGCATGCGGGCCGCCTTCAGCAATTTCCACCCCTTAGACTTTTTCGAAGATTTGGACAATTACCTCGCTTTGATCCGCACCGGCCACATCCACCACCTGAACCTGCCCATTCAATCGGCCAATGACCGGGTGCTGAAATTGATGGCCCGGCAGTACAGCAAGGCGCAGATCGAACATTGCTTCGGCCGGCTCAACCAGTTGGGCTTCACGGAATTCGATACCCACGTGATCGTCGGCTTCCCCGGCGAGACCGATGAAGAATTTGAGGAAACGGTGGATTTCCTGCTGACCTACCGCCCCAAACACGTATTGCTCAGCCAGTTCATGGATTGCGAAGATGCCGCCGCCGGACGCCTGCCCGGCAAGGTGACGCCCGAAATCATGCGGCGGCGCAGCGACATGGCCGAAGCCCGCCTGCGCGAAGCCGGCATCTTGTGTAACAATGAAGGCAGCGAACTGATCCAGGAGCGGCTGCGCCGGCTCAATCAGGCCAGCCAGCTGTGACACCTGCGGCAACGGCCTTTACCGAGGGAAACCGCCTGCGCGACCTGGGCCACCCGGCCCAGGCCGCCGCGCTGTATCGGCGCGCCCTCGCCGCCGATCCGGCCCATGTGGAAGCCCACCGCAACCTGCTGCTGAGCCTGCTGTTCTCGCCCGAATCCCACAATGCCGAACGTTTCGCCGAACATCGGCGCTTCGCCGAAAATTTCGCGCCCGCTGCCGTGGCGGCCCATGACAACTGCCCCGATCCCCACCGGCGCCTGCGCATCGGCTACCTGTCGTGCCATTTCGCCGGCAATCCGGTGGGACGCGCCGTTGAACCGCTGTTCACCCATTGCGACCGCAAGGCCTTCGCCCCGTTCTGCTACGCCGAGCTGGACCGCCCCGATGGCCTGAGCGCCCGCTTCCGCTCCCTGGCCGAGGGCTGGCGCGCCATCGATGGCCTGAGCGACGCCCAGGTGACCCAGGCAATCCGTGACGACGGCATCGATATTCTTGTCTGTCTGGCCGGCCATCTGGACCGCAACCGCCCCCTGGTGGCGGCTTACCGCCCCGCCCCCATCCAAATCAGCTATCACGACGCCGCCACCAGCGGGCTGGACGCCATGGATTACCTGCTGACCGATGGGGTGCTGTCGCCCCGGGACGTCAGCGAGCGCTTCACCGAACGCCTAATACGGCTACCGGTGCTGGCCTATATGGCCCCGCCGGCGGGCGCCCCCGAATGCGGCACGCGCGCCGCCGGCCCACTAATGTTCGGCTGCTTCAACGCCCCGGCAAAGCTATCGCCCCCGACGCTGGAGGCGTGGGCGGCACTGCTGCACCGGGTTCCCCATTCGCGCCTGCTGCTGCGTTTCCGCGATGCCTTCGCCGATCCGGCGCTACGCCGACAATTGCACGATTTCTTCGCCGGACGCGGCATTGGCGCAGACCGGCTGGACCTGCGCGGCGACTGTGGCGCGGACCACCCGTTGGCCATTTACCGCGAGGTGGACATCACCTTGGACCCCCATCCCTTCTCAGGCTCCACCGTGACATTCGAGTCCCTGTGGATGGGCGTTCCGGTGGTGAGCTGGCCCGGTGATGCCATGGTCGGGCGGTGGTCGGCGGCGCTGCTGGGCGCCGTCGGATTGCGCGACCTCATCGCCTCCGGAGCCGAAGATTACGTGGCGCGCGCCGCCGCCCTGGCGGCCCAATCGGAGCGACGGGACGCCTTGCGCGCCGATCTGCGCCCGCGCATTGCCGCGTCATCCCTGTGCGACGGTCCCGCCAAGACCCGCCAAATCGAACGGCTTTACCGCGCCTTCTGGCGCCGCTGGTGCAACGAGCGTACTGTCTGAGCCATGATCCGGGAGCCAGTGATGGAAGAAACTTTCACGGTTGGTCTGGTGCAGATCAACAACAGCTTTTCCGGCCAGAGCTATCTGCCGTATTCGGTGGCCTGCCTGGAAGGATATGTGCGCCGCCATGCCGCCGCGCCGTCCCGCTACCGCTTCCTGCTGCCGGTCTACAAACGGGTGCCGGTGCACCAGGCGGTCAGCCAGTTGATGGACGCCGATCTGGTGGCGTTCAGCACCTATGTGTGGAACGGGCGCATCTCGCTGGAAATCGCGCGGCGCCTGAAGGCGGCCAAGCCGGGCATCATCATCGTCTTCGGCGGCCCCCACGTCCCCGATGCCACCGAGGCCTTCCTGCGCAGCCACCCCTTCATCGACGTGGCGGTAAACGGCGAGGGCGAGCAGGCGTTTTTGAACCTGCTGGAGGCCATGCCCAAGGGCGAGTGGGGCGGCATCCCCGGACTCAGCCGCATCGACGCCCAGGGGCGCTTTATCCAGAACCCCAAGGGCTCGCGTCTGCGCGATCTGGCCGACCTGCCCTCGCCCTTCCTGGAGGATTTGTTCACCCCGCTGATGCAGGCTAATCCGGATGAAAGCTGGATCGGGCTATGGGAAACCAATCGCGGCTGCCCGTTCCAATGCACCTATTGCGACTGGGGCTCGGCCACGGCAGCCAAGCTGGGCAAGTTCGAAATGGACCGCCTGCTGGCCGAGGCCGAATGGTTCTCGCGCCACCGCATCGAGTTCATCTTCTGCTGCGACGCCAATTTCGGCATCCTGCCCCGCGACATCGATCTGGCCGAATGCGTCGCCAAGCTGAAACGGGAAACCGGCTTCCCCAAGGCGCTGTCGGTGCAAAACACCAAGAACGCCACTGAACGCGCCTATGCCACCCAGAAGATCCTGTCCGATGCCGGCCTGTCCAAGGGCGTGGCGCTGTCCATGCAAACCTTGGATACCGGAGTGCTGAAGGCCATCAAGCGCGACAACATCTCGCTGGATACCTATCTTGAACTCCAGCGCCGCTTTACCCGCGACCGGGTCGAGACCTTTTCCGACCTGATCCTGGGCCTGCCCGGCGAGACCTACGAATCCTTTATCGCCGGTATCGACACGCTGATCACCACCGGCCAGCACAACCGCATCCAATTCAACAATCTGTCCATCCTGCCCAACGCCGAGATGGCCGTTCCGGTCTATATGGCCGAACACGGCCTGGTCACCATCGACAGCGAAATCATCAACATCCACGGCTCCCGCATTACCGGCAAGGACGACGTGGCAGAAGTACAGCAATTAGTAATCGCCACCGCCAGCCTGCCACGGGATGACTGGCGCCGGGTCCGCGCGGTCAGTTCCATGACCGCCTTCCTGCATTTCAACAAGCTGTTCCAGATCCCCTTGATCCTGGCCCACGAACTGTCCGGCCTGCCCTACCGCACCATGATCGAGGCGTTCATGGGGGCCGAGGCCGAACGTTATCCGCTGCTGGCCGAGATCCGCGATTTCTTCCTGGAGGAGGCGGCCACCATCCAGCAGGGCGGGCCGGAATATCACTATTCCGAGGAATGGCTGGGCATCCACTGGCCGGCGGACGAATACATGTTCATCAAGCTGGCCGCCGAGAACCAGTTGGACCGCTTCTATGACGAGGCGCGCCGCCTGTTGTTCACCCTGGCCGACGATTTGCCCGCCGGCCCGCTGGAAGACGGTGTGCGGCTGAACCGGGCGTTGATCAAGCAGCCCTTCGTGACGGACGACATCACCATCACCTTGGGCCACGACGTGCGCTCGTTCTGGAACGCCGTGCGCCAAGGCGATAGCGAGCCATTGCGCCAAGGGCCGGTGACGGTGGCCATCGACCGGTCGTCGTCCTATTACGGCGACCTGCAGGACTGGTGCCGGGAAGTGGTGTGGTGGGGCAACAAGAAGGGTGCCTATCTCTACACCAACCAAGTGGTGGAAAAGCAATTGGCCGGCCATTTCTAGCATGCGGACCAATCCCCTGGGCCGCACAGGCCTGACCGTCTCGGCCATCGGTTTCGGCGCCTGGGGCATCGGCGGCCATACCGAGGGCGGCGGCCGGTCCTACGGCAGCACCGAGGACAGCGTCTCGGTGGCGGCGCTGGAGGCAGCCTTCGATGCCGGCGTCACTTACTACGACACCGCGCCGCTTTATGGCCTGGGCCACAGCGAGGAATTGATCGGCGCCACCTTCCACGGCGCGCGGCGCGACCGCGTGGTGATCGCCACCAAGGTCGGCTATGGCGACTTCACCACGCCACCCGATTTCACCCCTGCGGGCATCCGGCACTCGGTGGAGGCCAGCCTGCGCCGGCTGCGCAGCGAGCGCATCGACCTGCTGCAATTGCATGATTGCGATCCCGGCCATCTGGCCGCTCACCCCGATATCCTCGACACTTTGCAGACACTGCGCCAGGAAGGCCGCATCGCCGCCATCGGCGCCAGCGTCAAAAGCCCGGCGGACGCCCTGGGATTGCTGCAAGACAGCGTGGTTCAGGTCATCCAGGCCAATTTCCACATGCTCGATCTGCGGGCGCTGGATTGCGGCCTATTGGCATTGGCCGAGGCCCAGGGCGCGGCCATTGTCGCCCGCACGCCGCTGTGTTTCGGCTTCCTGACCGGCCGGCTGACCGGCGACGAGGTCTTTGCCGCCGACGACCACCGCTCGCGCTGGCCGCGCAGCCAGTTGCGCGCCTGGGCCGAGTCCGCCCGCACCCTGCTGGAAATCGGCGAACCCGGTGACGACGGCACCTCCACGGCATTGCGCTTCGTGTTGTCATTCCCCGCAGTGGCAACGACCATTCCCGGCATGCTGAACCCTGCCCAGGTGGCCGAGAACACGGTAGCCGGCAAATGCCCGGCCTTGCCCCCCGCCGCCCTGGCCGAGGCCTTACGCCGCAGTCACGCTTTGGCTGACCGGCTGAAAGGGAACAGCCCATGAGCGACGGATTGCGCGAGATCGACGTGGTCGTGCTGGCCGGCGGGCTGGGCACCCGCCTGCAAGGGGTGCTGGGCGATGTGCCCAAGGTGCTGGCCCCCATCCATGGCCGCCCGTTCCTGGACCATCTGGTGGACTGGCTGGCCGGCTTCGGCGCCCGCCGCGTGGTGCTGTGCCTGGGCCATCTGGCCGACAAGGTGGTGGCCCATGTGGCGAGCCGCCCTAATCCGCTGGACATCGTCCCCGTGATCGAGCCCCAGCCCCTGGGCACCGCCGGGGCGCTGCGGCTGGCGCGGCCGCAATTGACCAGCGATCCGGTGCTGGTGATGAACGGCGACACTTGGCTGGAGGTGGATCTGGCCGCCTTCGCCCAACGCCACCTGGCGGCGGGTTCCTTGGTTTCGCTACTCTGTGTCCAGGTAGAGTCCGCCGCGCGCTACGGCAGGGTCGAGGTGGATGACCGCAATCACGTGACCCGCTTCGTGGAAAAGGACCCGGATCATACCGGCCCCGGCATGGTCAGCGCGGGCATCGCGCTGTTCGCCGTCCAATTGCTGGACCGGCTGGAAGTCATGCCGGGGCCGTCGCTGGAGCGCGACGTCCTGCAACAATTGCCGCCGGGCAGCATCCGCGCCGATCTGGTTCCCGGCGCCTTCATCGACATCGGCACCCCGGACAGCCTGCGGGCGGCGCCGGAGGTGATCCCGGAGATCAAGCCATGCGCGTCCTGGTAACCGGCCATCTCGGCTATGTTGGCCCCATCGTGCTGCGCCAGCTTAAAGAGGCCGGCCATTGGGTCGCCGGCCTGGATTGCGGCTATTTCCGCGACTGCACCGATGCCCATGCCGCCCTGACCCGCCCCGACCGCGAATGGATCGCCGACATCCGCGACATGGGCGCCGAAGTGGTGCGGGGAATGGACGCCGTCATCCATCTGGCCGGCCTGTCCAATGACCCGATGGGTCAGTTGGACCCCGGGTTGACGGCGGCCATCAACCACCGCGCCACCATCCGCCTGGCACGGATGGCCCAAGACGAGGGCGTGGGGCGCTTCATCTTCGCCTCCTCGTGCAGCCTTTACGGCGCCTCGGGCGATGCCGCCCGCCCGCTGGACGAGGATGCTCCGTTGGCCCCGGTCAGCGCCTATGCCCGGTCCAAGGCCGATTGCGAGACCGATCTGGCGGCGCTGGCCACCGGCGGGTTCGCCCCCTTTTCCCTGCGCTTCGCCACCGCCTATGGGCTCAGCCCACGCATGCGCCTGGATCTGGTGCTCAACAATCTGACCTCGTGGGCGCGGGCCACCGGGGTGGTGCGGGTCATGTCGGACGGCACGCCGTGGCGCCCCCTGGTTCATATCGAGGACATGGCCCAGGCCATGCTGTGCGCCCTGACCGCCCCGGTGGGCGAACGGCGCGCCTTCAATGTGGGCCGCGACGACGACAATTTGCGGGTGGCGGAAATCGCCGACATCGTCAGCCGCCAAATTCCCGGCAGCCGGGTCGAGATCACCGGCGATGCCGGCGGCGATCCGCGATCCTATCGGGTGGATTTCAGCCGCGTCAGCCAAGGTCTGCCCGGCTTCGCCCCCCGCTGGTCGGTGACCGCCGGCTGCGAGCAGATCGATCGCTGGCTGTGCGACCGCAAGCTATCCACCGCCCATATTCAATCGCGCCACTTCGTCAGGCTGGGACAATTGCAGCATTTACGCAAAGGCGGCGTCATCGATGACGGATTGCGGCTGATGGATGTATTGGCATGCTGATCTATCTGGCCGACCCCATTCACACCTATATGGGAACGAAGGACACGTCCTTCATTCCCCTGGGCGTCCTGAACATCGCCGCCTATGCCAAGCTGCAATTGGGCGACCGGATCGAGATCGAGGTGTTCAAATTCCCCGAGCGCATCCTGGACGCCATCGATCGGCGCCCGCCCGATGTGATCGGCGTGTCCAACTATGTCTGGAACTACCACCTCAGCAAGACGATCCTGGCCCATGCCAGGAAATACAATGCCGACGTGGTCACCGTCATGGGCGGCCCGAACGCCACCCTCACCGCAAGCTCCATGGCACGCTTCCTGGCTGATGGCGTGGTTGATTTCTACGTCCAGGACAATGTTCTTGGCGGCGAGAAGCCCTTTGTCAGCCTGATCTCGGCACTGATGTCCGGACGGTCAGGCCTGCCTAAACACAAGGATCTGCATGGCGTCACCTTCCTGGACCGCGACACCGGCACGATCCGCGAGATCAAAGCCAATGTCGCGGACGACACCCTGGAATGGCTGCCCTCGCCCTTCGAGATGGGTCTGGTGGATGAGTTTTTCGACGACGGCCTGAGGGCCATGATTTCCACCAACCGGAACTGTCCGTTCCAATGCACCTTCTGCGTCTGGGGCAACGCGTCCAAAGTGCTGCACTCCAGCGTGGCGCGGGTGATCGCCGACCTTGATTATTGCAGCACCCATGCGAAGCAGGGCCTGCTGATGATTACCGACGCCAATTACGGGCTGTTCAAGACCCGTGATCTGGAGATCGCCCGGCATATCAGGAAACTGCATCACGAACGCCAATGGCCCACCTCCATCGTCGTCAATTGGGGGCAGGTACGCTCGGAAACCGCCGTCGAGGTGGCGGATGAACTGAAAGGCATTACGCTTCTACGGCAATCCTCGCAATCCATGAACGAGGACGTGCTTAAGGCTATCAATCGGAAAAATATCCCCGATTCCCAGTGGCGCCATGTTGCCGAGGAATGCCGTCGGGCCGGAATTGAATCATTCGCTGAGCTTATCGTCATGCTTCCCGGCGAAACCCTGGAAACATATTTGGATGGCCTGCGTTATTTCTTCAACCTGGGGTTCAGCTGCATCAATACCAATCAGTGCCAGATTCTCGAAGGTGCTGAGATCAACACCTCCGAGCACCGCGAAAAATATGGGGTGAGGACGGCTTGGCGTCTGCTGGAGGGCGCCTACGGTGTCTACGGCGACTATGTCTGCCTGGAAGCCGAGGAAGTCGTCATTGAAACCAAGGACTTCACCTTCGACCAAAACGTCAAGGTCCGCATGCTCAACTGGTTGATCCAGATGAGCTGGACGCTGAAGCGGCATGACCTCATCGTCAAATACGTTCAAGAAAACGGCGTCAACCCGGTCGATTTCTTCCTGGCGGTCATTGCCAACGGGGATTGCGCACCGGAAGGTTTCCGCCAGATCATCCGGGACTTTGACAAGGATGCCCGCGAAGAACTGTTCCCGACCTATGACGCCCTTCATGGGCATTATTGCCAGGAAGATCGGCTGAGCAGCCTTTCCGAGGACGGGTTCAAGAAGCTCAATACATTTTATTCGGGCATCGCCCTTGAACTCAACGATGATATTTTGACGTTCTATCGTGAGATTGCCCGAAAACTGCTGCCGGACCTTCCCGCCGGTGTGCTGTCGGATTGCGCGGACTTCCTTACAGCGCGCAGCCTGACCGTGGAGGACCTCATCACAACAGGCGACATCGCCCATAAGAAGAAGCGTTTCGCCCATGATTGGGTGAGCTGGGACCGCGACGTCGAGCGCCGCCCCATCGCCGCCTTCCGCAGCGAAGTGGGGCACACTTTCACCTTCACCGCCGGCGAGGACCAGAAGACGGCGATCCGGGCTTTTGTCGCCGCCATGTCCGACAAGGGGCGGAACTACAAGATGAAGAAGCTTTGCGAGCCCTATTACGGCATCCGCAAAGAGTACCTGAATTACGTAATCGCCTGATCCTTGCGTCCGATCAGGGTGAAGTGGTTGGGCGACAGCCCGAAATGCTCCACCGCCATGCGGTCGTAGACATCAATCACGCGGGCCAACCGTTCGACGGTGGCCTCGTCGCCGCGGATGCCGCCCAGCAGGCGGTAGATGAAGGAATGACCATTACGTTCTTCCGCGATGCGGAACCGGCTGGTTATGGCGGCGATCATCTCGGCGCCGTCGGCTTCCAGATCGTGGGGCGACTGGCCTTCGGGCTCATTGATATCGCGTTCGTGAACGTATTCCGCCTGAACCGCGCGGACATAGGCCAGGAACTCGGGATCGCCCGCCGCCGCCGGAGGCTCGGCCGGATCGTGCCAATGGCCGGTCGCCGCCAGCAACGTGCGGATCAGCGCCACCTGGGCCGCATCCTTCGCGGCGAAGCGCTCGTGGCAGGGCTCGTGGCACAGCAGCCAACCGCCCGGCGGCAGCAACGTCCAGGCCCGCTCGACCACCGCCGGCACGTCGGGCATGTGGTGCAGCGACATGGAAAACAGCACCACGTCGAAATCACCCTCGGCCTCGTGGAACGGCTGCAACCGGTAATCCAAGGAACCGAAGCCCTGGGTGAACGGGTTCTCGGCCAGCATGCGCCGGGCCACGTCGATATTGGCGGCGGAGATGTCGATGGCGGTAACATGATGGCCGGCGCGGGCCAGTTCCAGCGAGACGTAGCCGGCGCCGCAGCCCACGTCGAGGATGCGGCATCCCGGCCCCACATGGCGGGCCAGCAGGTCGAGATAGGCATCGACGATGCGGCCGAGATACAACCGGATAAATAGGGGATCGCGCCAGAAACTCTTATAGAAATGATCGCAGCGCACGGCGCGGCGCAGATCGGGGATGAAGCCGGCAGCCACCCGCTCGGTGATGCGGTGGTCGAAGGCGGCGGCTTCCGCTTGCAGATTGCCGACATTCATGGGTGAGTGCTGCGCCATTGGTCCTCCGCATCGACCGGTCAATAATAGGTGTTGTGCCCAACGGCTGAAACGAAAACAATCGTCGTCGGTAAAAATCACCATCGGTAAAGGGGGAGCCAATGGGCGAAGAAATCGCCTTGCCGCCGGGAATGCAGGCGGTCATCCTATGCGGCGGCCAAGGGACGCGGCTGCGCGAGGAAACCGAATTCAAGCCCAAGCCCATGGTGTCCATCGGCCCCCATCCGATCCTGTGGCACATCATGCGTCACTACGCGTCCTTCGCCGTGAAGGATTTCATTCTTTGCCTGGGCTACAAAGGCGAGATCATCCGCGATTACTTCCTGAACTATCGTGCCCATACCCAGGACGTTTATCTGGACCTTGGCCAAGGCACCGTCGAGGCGCTGCCGCGCGAGATCAGCGAGCCGATCGATTGGCGCGTGATGCTGACTAACACCGGGCTGGACACCATGACCGGCCGCCGCGTGCTGACCGCTTTGGAGCATGTGGAGGGCGAAACGTTCTTCGCCACCTATGGCGACGGCGTCGCCAACGTGGATTTGTCCGCATTACTTGCCCATCACCGCTGCATGGGCAAGCTTGCCACCGTTACCGCCGTCCATCCCGCCGCCCGCTTCGGCGAGATGAGCCTGCGGGATGGTCTGGTCACCAGCTTCACCGAAAAGCCCCAGGTGGCTGAAGGCTGGATCAATGGCGGCTTTTTCGTTTTCGAAAAACGCGCCTTCGCCGATCTGCCGGCACGCGACGATCTGATCCTGGAGACCGACGTGCTGGAACGCCTGGCCGCCAACGGACAACTGGCCGTGCATCGCCATGAAGGGTTCTGGCAATGCATGGATACCTTCCGGGAAATGCAATTGCTGAACACCCTATGGTCCCAAGGAAGAGCGCCCTGGAAAACATGGTGACCCCTCTGCTTTCGATCATCATCCCCACCTGTAACCGCGCCCACCTGCTTGCCCCAACCCTGACGGCCCTGACCCAGGTGGATTTGCTGCTGGAGGTCTGCGTCTCGGACAATGCGTCGGAGGATGCCACGCAACAGGTGCTGGCCTCGTTTGCCAGCGCCTTCGCCGCTCTGCGCGTCATCCGCCAGCCCCACCGGCTGACGCTGATCGCCAACCATCAGGCGGCCATGCGCCTAGCCTGCACCCCCTATATGCTGGTCATCGGCGACGACGATGCCATTTGCCCCCAAGCCCTGCTTCACGTCATCGGGCTGTTGGAGAGCGATCCCAGCCTGTCGGCAGTCTACGGCAGCTTCGACATCCGTGACCTGGAGACCGGCGCCCATCGGGCATTCCGCCGCCCCACAGATCAGCAATTGCGGTGTACCCAGGCCGATCGCCACCGCCTGTTCGCCAACGCGTTCATGATGGAATGCGTGGTGGCGCGCACCGCCATCGTCCAGCGCTATTTCGCTCACAGCGGCCGGCGCCATCCGCTGGGCTGGCTATTCCTGGACGCCCTGATCCGCCACGGGGACATCCTGCTGAGCCCCGAAGTGCTGGTGGTCAAAGCGGATTTCGCCGACCGCCAGGGCTATCGCAATTATGAACGCTGGTTTCAGGACTTGGTCCATTTGGACGCAGAGGCCTTCTTCGCCCGCGATGACGAGCCTATGGCGGGCCGGGATCCGGCGGCGGACAAGGTGGCGCAATTCCTGTCCATCAGTGCCCATTCGGCGGTGAGCCACGGCCATACCCTATGGGCGGCCCATTTCCTGGAACGCCTGAACGTCCTGCAATCCCCGCACTGGCCAACGGATCTGGCGGGGGCAAACTTGACCGAGGCCTGCCTGACCGCGCGCATGGCCCAATTGGCCGCCGATTGGGACGCCACCCGTCTGGTGGTGGAAGCAGTCGATCCCCTGCCGGCCTTGGCGGCACGAGTACCCGGCGTGACAATCGCCACGCTTGACCAGATGACGCCCGAAGACGTCGTCGTCGTCGCCCGTGCCTCGAGCCTGGACGCCCTAGCCGGCAGAATCGCGCCGGGCCGTTGCGCCGCACTGGACGATCTCGCCGCCGACCTCCATTGGGGGAGCGGGGCATGACGGTGTTTCACTGCGTCATCGGCGCTGGCTATGCCCGCCCCTATTCCCGCACCGTGCCCGCCGCGTTGCGGCGCTGCGCCAGCCCGTTCATCCTGCTATCGCGCGAGGGGGAGCAAGTAAACCCTGAGGCTTTGGACGAGGCCGTCGCCACCCTTGAGGGCAACCCCGCCGCCATGGCCGCGCTGGGCGGCCTAGGCGACGGCTTGGTGGGCGACGCGCACGGGCTTTTCCACCTGTTCACCCGCCATCTGGTCCTGCCGGCCATGCTGGTGCGGCGCGAGGCCTGCCATCGTGCCCTGCTCCCCATGCCCGTGGGCCTGCCGGACCAGTGGCGCAGCTTGGCCGGTCTGGCCCGGCTGGGTCCCATCGCCCTGGCCTGCGCTCCCCTGTGCCGCCCCATGGCGCCATGGCAGCGATTGGGCCGGCTGGAGGAGATTGAGGATTTGGACGATTTCCTCGCCGACCAGCAATCCTTCGCCGCCCTTGCCAGCCGCTTGGAAACCGGCCCGAGCATGGACCATTGGCGGCAGGCCTTGGACCAGCAGCGCGCCGCCGGGCTGGTGCTGGCCGCCGAGGCATGCCGCGCCGCCGGTACATTGGCCCTGGCCGAGGACATGCTGGCCCGTGCCAAAGTCTGGGCGCCCGCCACCCTGCCGCCGCAAGACAATGAGGACCACTGCCGCATGGCCCTGGATTTGGTGGCTCGGCTGGCGCCCCAACTGGGCGAACAAATCCGTCAGGTAATGATCGAGGATTCCCTGGCTGCCCTGGTTCCCGCCATGGGCGTGCCCATGCGCCTTGCCCCCAGCGGTGAGATGGCGGCCCATCCGCCCAATTCCAGCACCGTCCTGGTCTTCGACCGTGCCGCCACCGCCCAAGAGCGCCGCCGCCGCACGGGCGGTGTCTGGGCAGGGTTCCAATTCGCGCTGGAGGATCTGACATGGTGACCGCACTGGGCTGCCGTTGCTGCGGCGGGAACGATTTTCTGCCGGTGGTGGATTTGGGCCAACTCCCCCTGGCCAACCGCCTTCCCCGTACGGCGGAGGAGATCGAAGCGCGCTATCCGCTGGCGGCGGTGGCCTGCCGCACCTGCCGGCTGGTGCAACTGACCCACGCCGTGCCGCCCGCCCTGGTTTTCGCCGACTACCCCTATTTCTCGTCCTATTCGTCGTCCTGGGTGGAGCACGCCCGCCGCTACGCCGAATCCGCAACGGGGAAACTGGGTCTCACCGCCGCCAGCCGGGTGATTGAGGTGGCCAGCAACGACGGCTACCTGCTGCGGCACTTCCAGGCGCAAGGCATCCCGATGCTGGGGATCGAACCCTCCGACACGGTTGCCGCCGCCGCCACTGCCGCCGGCATTCCCACCCGTGTGCAATTTTTCGGCCGCCATACGGCCCTGTCCCTGCACGCCGAGGGACTGACCGCCGATCTGCTGGTGGCCAACAACGTGCTGGCCCATGTCCCCGATTTGCACGATTTCGTCGCCGGCCTCGCCGTCCTTTTGGCGCCACAAGGGGTGGCGACGCTGGAATTCCCCCATCTGCTGCGGCTGGTCGCGGACGTGCAGTTCGACACCATCTATCACGAACACTATTCCTATTTCTCGCTGCTGGCCGCCGAGCGGGTCTTGTCCACGCATGGGCTGGCGGTGTTCGACGTGGAGCAACTGCCCACCCATGGTGGCTCGCTGCGCCTGTGGGTGCAGCACCGGACGGCCAGCCATCCGCAAGGTGCCGGTCTGGCCCGCCTGCGCGAGGATGAGCGCCTTGCCGGCCTGCACACCGACGCCTTCTACGAAAATTTCAGCCGCCAGGTCGCCGGCTGCATGGCCGGCCTGCGGACCTATCTGACCCAAGCCCGGCAAGACGGCCGCCGGGTTGCCGCCTATGGCGCCGCCGCCAAGGGAGCCACCTTGCTGGGGTGCTGCGGCGCCGGGCCGGACACCATCGCCTTCGTCGCCGATCTCAACCCGGCCAAACAGGGCCGCTTTCTACCCGGTACCGGCATCCCCATCGTGTCCCCCGAACATTTGATGGCGGCGCAGCCCGACGACGTGCTGATTCTGCCCTGGAATCTGGCCCGCGAGATCAGCGGCCAATTGGCCGGCATCCGCGCCTGGGGCGGACGGCTGATGGTGCCGCTGCCCGACGTGCAGGTGCTGCCATGATCTTCCACCCCATGGAACTGGACGGCGTGCTGCTGGTGGAAACGCCGATCCACGGCGACGAGCGCGGCACCTTCACCCGCACCTTCTGCCGCAAGAGCTTCGCCGCGCACGGACTGGAACTGCCCAACGAGCAATGGAGCGTGTCGGGCAACCCGTTGCGCGGCACCTTGCGCGGCCTGCATTACCAGGCCGACCCCCATGGCGAAACCAAGTTGGTGCGCTGCGCCCGGGGCGCTGCATTCCACGCGGCGGTGGATATGCGCCCGCACTCGCCCAACTTGGGCCGCCATGTAACGGTGGAATTACGACCCGAACGGCCAATCATGCTGTACGTTCCGCGCGGCTTCGCCCACGGCTTCTTGACGCTGGCGGACGACACGGAAATAGTATATGGAATTACTCCAGAATACATGGCCGATGCTGCCCGCGGTTTGCTGTGGAACGACCCTGATATCGGCATAAGCTGGCCGTTTCCACCTCTAATCATCTCCGAGCGTGACACTCGGCTACCCCGCCTGTGGCCCTAAAAATGGAGCGCTCCATGCCCAGCGTCTATTTCGCCCCCGACGAGATGTGCACCATGCTCAAGCTGGAGGTGCGCCGTATCTACGACTACTTCCTCGCCAATGGCTGGACCGCCGCCGCCACGCCTGAGGAAGCCGACAAGGTCATCGCCCCAACCTGCGCCGGTTGGGACAAGCTTGAGACCAACTCGCTCAATATGTTGGCCGCGCTGGCGCCCATGGCGGACAAGGTGGTCGCACTGGGCTGCGTCAACACCATGAACTCCAAAGCCATGGCCAAGGTGCATAAGGGCGCCACCATCGCCTCGGTGGCGCTGGACCAGGCCGCCGGGCTGATCCCCGACGCCAAAGTGGCGCTGGCCGACATCCCCGAGCCCTCCACCTTCCGCTCGAAAGAGGATTATCGGCTTTACGACCTCAGCAAGCGTTTCGTCAACGTGGCCTTCGGCTGCGCCTTTACCTGCGCCTATTGCCCGCACAAGGTGGGCATCGGCCCGCGTAAAAGCCGCAGCCTCGACAGCATCGTCGATCAGGTCCGTCAGTTGATGACCGAAGGGGTGCGCATCGTGGTGCTGACCGGCATGGAAACCGGCCTCTACGGCCGGGAAATCGGCACCAATTACGTCGCCATGCTGCGCGAGGTGCTGGCCGCCGGTGACACCTTCCAAATCCACGTTGCCCAATTCCACCCTTCGGGCATCCGCCAATTCGAGGACGATTTCGCCGAACTGTTCGGCAATGCGCGCGTCACCGACGTCCAGATTCCCATCCAGACCACCAGCGCCCGGTTGCTGAAGTTGATGAGCCGCCCGCCCTTGCCCGACGGCTTCGGCGACGTCATGCGCCGGGTCAAGGCGGCCAATCCCAAGGTGATCCTGCGCACCGACATCATTGTCGGCTATCCCGGCGAGACCGAGGAAGAACTGAGCCACACCCTGGACTTCGTCGAGGACATTTTCGACGAAGTGGCGGTGTACGGCTTTGAGATGAAGGCCGGATTACCGGCGGAACAATTGGCCCACATGGCCATCCCCGATGATGAAATCGCCCGCCGCAAGGCATGGGCCACCCAGATGATCACCGCCAAGGGCTGTTTGGCCCATGGCGGACAGCAGGCCGATCTCGATCTGGTAGCGCTGGAGGAGTTGAAGCAGAACATGCGTCGCAGCAAGAGCCAATTGGCATGACCGGAGCCTGGCCCAAAAAGGTGGCGGTGGACTTCGCCGCCGCCACCGTGACCGTCGAGGACGAAACCGGCGAACACACGCTGCCCATGGCCTCGGCCGAGGCATTCGATGCGGTGGCGGCGGCCTATCTGCGCTGCGGCTGGGACACCAAATATGTCTATGGTTTCAGTTGGATGGGCCGGCCTGTGATCCAACTGCCCGACGATCTGATCCGCCTGCAAGAGGTGATCTATGCGGTCAAACCCGATCTGATCGTCGAGGTGGGCGTGGCCCATGGCGGTTCGCTGGTGTTCCATGCCGGCCTGTGCCGCGCCATGGGACGGGGCCGGGTGGTGGGCGTGGATATCGAGATTCGTCCCCATAACCGCAGCGCCATCGAAGCCCACGAACTGGCCGACCTCATCACCCTGATCGAGGGCAATTCCATCGCCGCCGACACCATTGCCGCCGTGCACGCCCTGGTGCGGCCGGGCGAGCGCGTGCTGGTGGTGCTGGACGGCCACCACACCCTTGACCATGTGCTGGCCGAACTGGACGCCTATTCACCGCTGGTGAGTCCGGGCTCCTATATCATCGCCATGGACGGCATCATGCGCCATCTGGTCGGCGCGCCGCGCAGCCGGCCCGGATGGGCCACCGACAACCCCTCCGAGGCCGCACGCCGGTTCGCCGCCGACCATCCGGATTTCGATCTGGTGGAACCGGAACCGCCCTTCAATGAAGGCATGGTCACTGCCCGCGTCTCCTACGGCGTGGACGCCTTCCTGCTGCGGTGCCCCTAACCGCTAACGGCTAATTAACGCCTCCCCCACGACAATAACAATTATGTCGGCGCGACATCCCGCTTGCGCAACAGCTGCTAGATTGAGACCGAGGCCATGAATATCAACTTTGACAAACTGACCCAGTCAGGCCAATTCGGCTCCGGACGCGATCCGGCCTATCTTGCCAACCTGTTTCTGCGGCTGGTCCGTGACCTGCGCACCTGCACCACGCCGCCCCGGGAGATCCCCGCCGACCAGCGCGACGCCTTCACCATGAACGGCGAGATGGAGGTCCGCGAGATATGGCGCGACGATACCATCCTGCGCATCGTCAGCGAGCGCGACCCGGCCGAATTGGCAAAGCTGAGCCTGCTGGTCTATGAGCGCGCCTATGTGGATTCGCTGGTGGCCATGGTCAGGAAAAGCCTGACGTTCCAGTATGGCGTCACTGACCGCTGGCTCTACGCCGCCCTGAAGAATTTCCCGGTAAGAGACACCGACGTCGCCATCCTGGGCTCGGGATCGCCGGTTTACGAATCCATCACCTTGGCCCATGGCGGCCGGCCTCTGACCGTCGAATACCAGCCGCGCATTTCGGACCATCCCGACCTGACCTTCATGAGCCCCGACGAGTTCGTGCGTTCGGGTCAGAAAGTGGATGCCGCGTTGTCGATCTCAAGCTTCGAGCATGACGGACTGGGCCGCTATGGCGATCCGCTGGACCCCAACGGCGATTTGAAAGCCATGGCCAATCTGAAATCTCAGATGAAGCCTGGTGGCAAGCTGTTCCTGGCGGTGCCCAACGGCAAAGACGTGTTGATGTGGAACGTCAACCGGATCTATGGCGCCAAGCGCATGCCCATGCTGGTGGATGGCTGGCGCTGTGTGGCAGCATACGGCCCGCCGCCCGGCGTGCTGACGTCGCTTGATCCGTTCGTGATCGACGAAGACGCATGGAACAACTATTTCGCAACCGACGAATCGTGCCCGCACTGGCTGTTCGTTCTCGAGGCCTAACAGATGACCAGGCAATATTTCAACCTGCTCTCCACCGGGAGGACCGCAACCCACTGGATCGCCAATGCGATCAGCCTGCACCCACGGGCTTTCTGTGCCCACGGCCCCGATCTCGAACCGTTTCGCTCGGACGAGACGGAGAAGCAGCGCACGTCCCGCCATCACAGGGATTCCGCCAAGGTCGCGGCCATGACCCTTGATGACTATTTCGACCTGTTGGAAACCCGCGACTTCGACGTTTACGGGCTTATCCACGGCATCGGCGTGGACCCGGCCCAATTGCCCAACTTCCGCCGTCGCTATTTTGTCGCCGCCGTGACCCGAGAACCCATCGTCCGGTTGCGCAGCTTCATTGCCCGCTGGCAATACGAAGCCGAAGCGTTACCGGAATGGCATGAACAGACGGGGCCGTGGTTGGCTGGGCATTACGCATCCTGCGTCCAAGCGGGAATGACGATGCCGCCGCAAGACCAACTCAGCTTCACCGATTTGCTGTTCATCGGCGCCGCATGGTGGATGACCGTCAACGACCCCTTGCACAACCGGGGAGTACCGATCTTCCGTTGCGAGGATCTGGGTGACCGTCAAGGCTTCGCCAAGCTTTTCACGGCCATTACCCAGGGCCGCCTGGAAGCCGATGCGGATTACCTGGACGCGGTTATGGCCCTGCCCCGCCAGGACCAGCGCGCCCTCGGCCCGGACTCGGCACGGGCGGAATTTGCGTCCTGGACAAGCTGGCAGCAAAAATTGCTGGGCGATCTGTTGGACCTGTTCCGGCTGCGGCCGGCCTACCGGGACCTTAACTACGACATGAATTTCTAGGCCCTTGGAGAAAGTTGGGATGGAGGCGGTGTTCCGGCTGATCCAGGCAGGTGACCTGAAGACGGCCAAGGCAGAACTGAAACGCCAATTGGCCAGCCATCCCACGGATTCCCAACGGGTGCGCCTGCTGGGCAAAATCGTGTTTCACCAGGGCGATATGGCCGGCGGTATCAAATTGCTGCGCCGCGCCTGCGCCTTGGCCCCGGACATGGCCGATTTCCATTATGAACTGGGCGTCATGTTGCTGACCCAGGGACAATGGAACACAGCCGCCGAGTCGTTCCGCCAGGCGTTGACGCTGGCCCCCACCCACATCGACAGCCTTTACAACTACGCCTGGGTGTTGCGTCAGCAGGGGCAGGCAGACGAGGCCGCGAATGTTCTGCGCCGTTTGCTGAAAGACCAGCCCGGCCATGCCCAAGGCTGGTTCAACCTTGCCAATATCCTAGGTGAAGCCGGCGATTTGGAGGGTGCCGCCCAGGCCTATGAGAATGCGCTGGCGGCGGCGCCAAACCATACCGGAGCGCTCAACAATCTGGGCGACATCCGCCACCGGCAGGGCCGCGCCGAGGACGCCCTGCAATGCTACGCCCGCGCCCTGGCCGTAGACCCCGATCTGACCGCCTCCGCCAACAATATGGGCAACGCGCTGACCGCCCTGGGGCGCGCCGACGAGGCCGTGCCGGTCTATGAAACCATGCTGGCCCGCCATCCCGGCGACGCCAAACTGCTGTACAATCTCGCTTTAGCCCTGGTGGAATTGCGGCACCTGGATGCCGCCGCCCAACGGCTGGAGCAGACGGTCGCCGCCGCCCCTCACATGGCGGAAGCGTGGAATGCCTTAGGCAGCATCCAGATGGGGCGGGACGAGCCGGCAGCCGCAGAGCGGGCATTGTCGCGCGCCTTGGCGCTACGGCCTGAATTTGCCGATGCGTACAGCAATTTGGGCAAGCTCCACAGTTTGAGCGGACGCACCCACGAGGGCTGCGACTGCTTCCGCCATGCCTTGGCATTGGAGCCCGACAATGCCGCCATTCACAGCAATTACCTGTTCCTGCTGCGCCACATGCCCGAGGTTGAGCCCGAGCAGGTCTTCGAGGAGCATCGCCGTTTTGGTGAGCGTCAGGAAGCGCTGGCAACCGAGCTTGCCAAGCCCGAAATCAGCAAACTCACCGATGGCTACCGTCGCCTGCGCATCGGCTATGTGTCACCGGATTTTTGCCAGCATGCGGTGATGATGCTGTTCCTGCCCGTGCTGGAACGCCACGACCACCAGAATTTCGAAATCTTCTGTTATCACACCAGCACGCGGGTGGACGCCGTCACCCGCCGCGTCGCCGAACTGGCCGATCAATGGCGCCCCATCGCCCATCTGTCCGCCGATGCCGCCGCCACGCTGATCCGCAACGACGGCATTGATATCCTGATCGATCTGGCCGGTCACAGCGCCCGCAACGGTCTGCCCATTTTCGCCCGCAAGCCCGCCTACCTTCAGGCCACTTGGCTGGGTTATCCCGGCACCACCGGCTTGACCCGCATGGATTACCGCATGACCGATGGCGGTGCCGACTGGCCGCCGGGGCGCAACGACCGTTTCTATACCGAGGGACTTGTCTTCCTGAAGATCGCCGCCGTCTTCCGCCCCCCGCCTCACGCGCCGGCGGTGCAGCCGCTGCCCATGTTGACCGGGATCAAGCCGCGGCTCGGCGCCTTCAACAAAGTCACCAAACTGAACGATCGGGTGATCGCGGTGTGGAGCCGCATCCTGCAAAGGGTTCCCAACGCCGAGTTGTTCATGGTCATGCCCGGTGGCGAACAGCCTAGCGTGGCCGAGGACATGCGCCAACGCTTCGCCCGCCACGGCATCCATGGCGAACGTCTGGTCATCAGCGGATTGCTGCCGCTGGACCGCTTCATGGATCTGGTCGCCAGCGTGGACTTGGCGCTGGACCCCTTCCCCTATTGCGGTGGCAGCACCAGCATGATCACCCTATGGCTCGGCGTGGCCATGATCAGCCGCCATGGCGAGGACGCCGCGTCATCCACCGGCCACCGGCTGCTGAATGGCCTGGGCCTAGGTGAATTAGCTGCCCCCGATGACGATGCCTATGTGTCCATCGCCTGCGAGTTGATCGCCGACCCCGCCCGCCTGAGCCGTCTGCGCACCGGGCTGCGCCCATTGCTACAGGCCTCGCCCCTGCTTGACGAAGACGCGCTGGTCAAGGACGTGGAACGCAATTACCGGGGGTGGTGGCTGGGCATGTGCGCCGCCCGGGACCGCAGCCGGACGGCGGCGCTGGCGCCACAGGCGATCCCATGAGACATCTGCTCTCCGTCGCCGATCTGCCCGCGGACCAGCCCTTGTTCATTCTGGGCGCCGGTGCCGGCGGCGAAATCGTGTGGGATGAACTGGAGCGCCACGGCCTGACGCCCGCCGGCATCATCGACGATGTGGTCACGGGCACTCTGCGCCATTTGACCATCCAAAGCTCGGCCGACTTCGCCGCACGATACCCGCCGCAGACCCTGATCCTGATCGCCAGCCAGCATTGGCGCGCCATCGGCCGCACCTTGCGCAAGCGGGGCCTTATTAATGTGCTGGACGCCTCGCCCCTCATTCGGTCGGCCCGGGACGCCAAGGCGGCAACCGCCGCCCAGGCCGAGCTGGCCGCGCTGGAGAGCGCCGCCGGTGTAAGGGTCGAGGACATCCTGAAACTGGTGCCGAAGACCGAGCACGAACAGGCGCTCGACGAGCAAATGGCCGCCCTGAACAACGGCCACCCGGTTCCCTTCGTCATCCTCGGCAGCGGCGAGGCGGCATGGTGCGCACGCATGCTGCTGCGCCGCTACGGCTTCCTGCATCTGGTCAGTTTCGTCCACGGAACCAATGCGAACTTTGTGGATTTGGTGGATGTGTGTCCCACCGAAACCTTCCTGGCCGAAGAGAACCCGGCCCACGCCCCCGTGCTGTTCTGCGCCGACCCTGACTGGGCCGAATTGGCACCGCGCTTCCAAGCCCGCGGCTTTACCCGCGTAATCGACGTTTACCCCCTTCTGGACCACCGCCCGCCCGCTCGGCCTGCCCCGCCACGGACCAGCTTGGGCATGGAGATGGTGGTGGCGGAAACCGCCATGGCAGCACTTCGGCAAAGCCACGCGGAGATCGTCGGTTGGTGCCCTCCCGGCACCCAATTGACGACCGATGCCGCCACCCGTGCATTGGCGATTTTGCGTGAGCGCCCCGAAATCCACGCCGTCATTGGCGATACCGCGTTCACTCTGGTGGAGTTGCTGTGCCACGGCCGCCAGCCCAACTGCGCCTTTTTTCGCCGCCAAACATGGGACGATTCGTCGGATTTCGCCCTTTGGTGCAGTCTCGCCACCGAAAGCAAGATCGCCACCCTGCCCGGCCTTTGCCTGCCGATCTGGCGGCCTGCCGTGGAAAACTTTCCCACCCGCGCTGCGGCCCTTGGCGCCTTGTTCGCCCATACCGGCTTCCTTGTGGGCAAAGATCGCCTGTGGCGCCAGTGCCTGATACGGCAACACGCCCTGTGCCGCCAGTTGGAGGGCCTGCCCGAGCCCGGAGCGGCGGTCTATGATCAAGTGGCGCGCATCTACGAGCAACGGGGTCAGATCGACGAAGCCTTGACGGTCTGGGATGCTGCGCGGCAGTTCAAGGATGCCACCTTGGACGGGCTGGCCTGCCAAGCCTTCCTCAAGCACCCCGACGCGACCAATGAACAGCAGATGGAGCGGCAAATGGCGTGGGCGCGAACCCACGCGCCCGCGCCGTACCGGCCCATGACCGTCGCTGCCGCCCCCAAACGCCCGATCCGGGTGGGCTATGCCTGCGCCTTTTCCTCGGCGCCTTATTTCAATTTCCAGGTCCTCCCCATCGTCGCGAAACATGACCGCGACCGCTTCCACGCGTTCTGCTATTTGGACCGCGCCACCGCACAGGCCTGTGCCGCCGCCCCGACGGTGCGCGCAGTCGCCGGCCTGGACGATGCCGCCTTTGCCCGCCAGATACGCAGCGACGGCATCGACATTCTGGTGGAGCTTACCGGCTTCAGCCCCGGCCACCGCTACGGCGCCATGGCCGAACGCTGCGCCCCGGTGCAGATTTCCTATGTGAACCATACCGGCACCTGCGGAACCGCTAATGTGGATTACTGCCTCGCCGACGGCATTGCTGCGCCGCCTGGGTTGGACCCGTTTTATACCGAGACCATTTATCGGCTTCCCGGATCGTTCTTCTGCTTCGATTTCACTGGCGATCCCTTTCCACCGGTGCCCCCCCCGCCGGTGCTGGAATCGGGATGCGTCACCTTCGGCTGTTTCGCCTCGGGATCGAAAATCAATGATTGCCTGATCGCGCTTTGGGCCGAATTGCTGCGGCAAAGTCCGGGCAGCCGGCTGCTGTTATGCAATGAGGGCCTGACCCCACCGGCAAACCGCGCATTCCTTGCGCAACGCTTCGCCCGCCACGGCATTGCCTCCGGCCAACTGGACCTACGCCCCGGCACCGACCGCAGCAGCATCAAGCGGCTTTACTCCCAGGTGGATATCAGCCTGGACACGTGGCCCTATTGCGGTGGCAACACCATCGCCGAGTCGCTCATGTCCGGCGTGCCGGTAGTGACGCTGACCGGCACCACCTTCGCCTCACGCTACGGGGCGTCGCTGCTGGCCGCAAGCGGCGGACATGATCTGGTGGCGCATGACCCGGCGGAATATGTGGCCAACGCGGTGGCTTTGGCCGGCGACCATCGGATGCTGGGCGAATTGCGCACAAGTCGAAGAGAAGCCATGCAGCAATTTGGTTTCAGCGATTCCGCCGCCTTCGCCGCCAAGCTGGAGGCCGCCTACGAGGCTATGCTGACCCGCATTCAGGCTCTTGACGCCACCAGCCCCGTATGATTTTGTCGAATATCCGGCAGGTGGAGAAGTAATGAACGGAGACGGCAAAATGGCGCATTCAATTTTAGAGCGGAAGCCCGCAGTGGATACCAAGACTTCAGCGCCACACCGCTCGCCTGGTTTTTTCACGTCCCGCACGCCTTTTCGCATCTCCTTCTTCGGCGGTGGCACCGATTATCCTCAATGGTATCGAAACGAGGGCGGTGCGGTACTGTCAACCTCCATCGACAAGTATTGCTATATCAGTGGCCGCTGGCTGCCGCCCTTCTTCCCCACGAGCTACCGTATCGTGTGGAGCCATATCGAAACCGTCACAAGCGTCTCCGAGATTTTGCATCCGGCGGTCCGCCACTGCCTGCGCATGTTCGATTTCGCCGACAACCCCGGGCTTGAACTTCATCACCAGAGCGATTTGCCCGCCCGCACCGGCGTGGGCAGTTCGTCGGCCTTTGCCGTCGGCCTGATCCGCATCCTGACCGCGTTGCGCTGCGAAACCATGGACAAGTCCGATCTGTACCTGAAGGCCATCGAGCTGGAGCAGGATTGGATCAAGGACGCAGTGGGCTCGCAGGATCAGGTCGCCACAGCGGTGGGCGGCCTCAACGTCATCCGCTTCGGCCATGACGGCGCCATCTCGGTCCAACCCGTGCGCATCACCGAATCCCGCCGGCGCGCCTTGGAAAGCCGGCTGATGATGGTCTATACTGGCCTCAGCCGCGCCGGCCCGGAACTGGCCCAGCGCATCATCGACAATCTGCCCCAGCGCACCGCCAATCTGCACCGCATGCACGCCATGGTGGACGAGGCGGCGGCCCTGCTGGAAGGCGATGGCGATCTGGACGATTTCGGCCGCATGCTGGACGAAACCTGGCGGCTGAAGCGGTCCCTGGCCGACCAGATCAGCAACGACCGCATTGATGCCATCTACGCCGCCGCCAAACAGGCCGGCGCCATCGGCGGCAAGCTGCTGGGCGCGGGCTCGTCCGGATTCCTGCTGTTCTACGTGCGACCCGAATACCAGGATTCCGTCCGCCAAGCCACCCACCCGCTGCTGGAAGTGCCGTTCCAATTCGACACCCAGGGCAGCGTCATCATGAACAGCGAGTGGCGGTGATTACGCCAACCCGGCATCCCGCATGGAAATGATGGGATTGCGGTGCGGCCAGAAGATGTTCACTTCCGGGTCGTCCCACAGCACGGTGAACTGGCGCGCCCGGTCGTAGCTGGTGGTCTGCTTGTAATGGAAGATGGCGGTTTCGCTGAGGACCAGATGGCCGTTGCCAAATTTGGGCGGAACCAGCACCTGCAGGCGGTTCTTGTCCGACAGGGTGAAGGACTCCCATTTGCGGTATTGCGGCGAGTCGGGGTCCATGTTGACCACCACGAAATAGAACTTGCCGTGCAGGCACGAGATCAGCTTCCAGGTGGCATCGTCGCCGTGGATACCGCGCAGCACGTTCTGCGACGACACGGAAATGTCATCCTGGATGAAGCTAGCAGTGATGCCAGCCTCGCGGTAGATGGCTTCGTTGTAGATTTCGATGTATTCGCCACGGAAATCTTCGAAATTGGTCGGCGGCTCGATCACCAGAACGCCGTCCAGCTTACCCTTGGTCACTGATAAACCCATTGAACCATCCCCTTATTTAGTGACCGACCAGCCCATGTGGCGGTTGTACCAATCGCCATGGACGCTTAGCAACAGCGGCCACAATTCCTTGGGCACCATCTCGGTCAAAGGCGACAGGCATTCCACATGGCTGTGGAACAGATTGTCGCGCATGCTGCGCGATTCCTGGTGCCGGCGATAGAGGAACAGGATTTCCGGCAGCACTTCCAACCGGTAGCCGCGCACCACCGTCAGCATGAGGAAGCGAAAATCCTCGAATGACGAGCGCGCCGAACCTTGGAAGCCGCCCAAAGCCTGAAACATGGTGCTTCGGTACAGCGCGTTGCAATCGCCCAGGCAATTGACCATGGCAGCCAGGGCTAGCGACGCCCCCACCGGCGTCCAATCCACCCCGCACAATGGGTACAGCGGATCGGGACCGGGCAATTGCGCCACCGCCCCCGGCCCCACATCGGTTTCGGGATGATGGCCGGGAATGCAGGTGATGACGTCGGCATCCGAGGCCATGGCGGCGCAGGCGAAGCGCTCAATCTCATGGGCCAGGGCCAAATTGTCGTCATCCATGAACATCAGATAGCTGCCCCGCGCCATGGCGGCGGCAGCGTTACGCGCCGCCGACACACCGGCATTGGCTTGGCGGATGATGGTCCAGCCACGGGTTTGGAACAATTCCTCCATGCCAGCCAGACACTCGGCCACGGCGGGATCGGTGCTGCCGTCATCCACCAGGATGACTTCGAAATGGGCGTAGGTCTGACGCAGCAGGGATCGGATCGCCTGGGTCAGCAAGGCCGGGCGGTTATGGGTGGCCATGCATACCGAGATGAACGGCGGCGGCGGCGGCGGCTCCGGCACGGGACGCAGGCAATTCAGCATCTGCCCCACGGACAAGCCGTGTCCCACCAGCACTGTGGCGGGCAGCGCCCAGCCGGCCTTGGCGCACCATTCGGGGAAAGTGACATTAGGACTGACCAGCACATCCGCCCGCGCCACGGTCTGGCGTTCGATGAAATCCAGTTCGATGTCGGTGCGGCCCTGGGGAAAGCGGCAAGCCGCCTCCAGGGCAAAGGCGTGGCTAGACCCGGCCCGCACCGCCAGCACGGTGCGCCGGAACGCCAGCCCCAGCCCCTTGGCAACGGTACTGTAATAGCCCTCCCCAAAGCGTCCGGCGAACACCACCACATCAAAATCCTGCTGCACCAGCCAATGATAGGCGCACAGCGAGACCAGCGGCGTGAAGCCGTGTTGCGGGGCGAATTGGCTGCGCAGATGGGTGCGAGTCACGCCGGGCGGAACCTCGCCGGGGGTTTCCGCGAGATCGAGCACCACCGCCCCATCCGGCAATCCCACCCACAGCCCGGCCTCGGGCACCGAGCTATCGGTGACCACGCACAAGCGCACATCCCGCCCCGCCACGGCATCGGACACGTCCTGCGGGTGCGGGCAGTCGGACGGGGTATAGGGAAGTTGGGTAAAAATGGGCGCGCGCTCCTGTCTTGGGCTAAATCCAGCGGTCCTCGGGCGACGGTGCGTCCAGCCGGATGGGCCGGTTGACCAATTGCTCGCGGATTTCGTCGCCGGTGGGCAGGCTACTGACGAATTCGATGCGGCGCGGCACCTCATGGCCGGCGCGGCGGGTGGCGATCAGAGCCTGAAGCTCACGGGCGAAGGACACGTCACCGTTCTGCCCCGCCGCCGGCACCACGAAGGCCTTGATCTCGCCCTAAGCCACCGCCAGTACGGCGGCGGCAGCCACCTTGGGGTGCCAAGTCAGAGCAGCCTGGATTTCATCCAGCGACACAAGCAGACCGTCCACCAGGACGATGCCGTCTTCCAGCGCCAGGGGCTCGGGCCACAGATAGCCGCCCAGATCGCGGATGCCCAACTGACCACATCCAACCAAGAATGGCAATGCCGCAATCGCCAATCCAAATGACTTCCACATAGCCCGTCATCCCGTGTTTTCAGGTTTGGTGACGATGGTGATATTAACGTTGGCGCAGCCGCGTAGATCGAAGATCGAAGATCGAAGATCGAAGATCGAAGATCGAAGATCGAACCGCTGGCGGGGCTATCGAGCATGTCGTCGTTAGCCATTCCTGCGTTGTACAGGCTGACCAACTAACCGATGGTTAATACCAAGTCCCATTGATCCTCACCCATGCGCCCATTGGCGCAGCCCGATGGACATGATGGTCCAAGGCTGATCGACAAGCTTGTTCCAGGCGTAGCAACAGTGGTCCACGATGTTGTCGTATGA
>JACMLB010000313.1 GCA_014379805.1 Rhodospirillales bacterium
GGTGCACGAACCGTCGCCGTTCAGGGTGACTTCCACGCGGTCGGCATGGCCGGCCAGGGCTTCGTCGATGGCGTTGTCCACCACTTCATAGACCATGTGGTGCAGGCCCGAGCCATCGTCGGTGTCGCCGATATACATGCCGGGGCGCTTGCGCACGGCGTCGAGGCCGCGCAGCACCTTGATGGAATCGGCGCCGTATTCGGCGGCGGCCATATCGCGGTCGGTATTCTGCTGGGTCGCCGGGTCGGTCATGGACTGCATTCTCACTCTGTCAAGGATGGCCCGTATTCCCAGGGTGAACGGTCGCGTCCACCACCCGGAAAAACTGAGCCCTATCGCCGAAACCGTCGAACAAATGCTCGTCGGTTCCCGTCATCCAACTCTGGGCGTTCAGGCCCGCGAGTTCGTCGAACAAGGCGGCGCGCCGGACCTGATCCAGATGCGCCACCACTTCGTCCAGCAGCATCAACGGCGCCAAGCCGGTCAACGCTGTCCGCACGCGGGCCTGGGCCAGGACGATGGACACCAGAACCGCCTTCTGTTCGCCGGTCGAGCATTGCCCGGCGGGTAAATCCTTGGCCGCGTGACGCACTCCCAGGTCGCTGCGATGCGGCCCCAGTGTGGCGGCTCCAGCCGCTTCGTCTCGCGCGCGCGCGACGCGCAAGGCGCCGCGTAATCTGTCGACCGCGTCCGCCGCGGTCATCTGGTCCAGCCAACCTTCGACCTCGCCGGTCAGGGTCAGCCGGGCCGCCGGGAACGGCCCCAATCCTTCCGCACAGGCCACGTCCAGCCGGGCGATGGCGGTACGCCGGGCTTCGGCGACGGCGATGCCCTCGCGCGCCATGGCGTCTTCCAGCGCACTCATCCAGCCGCCGTCGGCGCCCCCATTCTTCAGCAGCCGGGTGCGTTCCCGCATGGCATGCTCGTAAGCGGTAGCGCGCGCGGCATGGCCGCTATCCTGGCCGAACACCAAACGATCAAGGAAGCGGCGCCGTCCCCCGGCCCCCTCGATGAACAGCCGATCCATGGCCGGGGTCAGCCACAGGGCCGAGGCGATCTCGGCCAGTTCCCGTGCCTTGGCCGGTTGGCCGTCGATGCGGACCGTGCGGCGTTCCGACCCCGCTTCACGCCCGGTGCCGATCTCTACCCGTCCCACCGGACCGTCCAGCACCGCCGCCACCGCCCACGGTGCCTGTTCGCCGGCATCCTTGCGGCTGACCTCTGCCAAAGTGGCGCGGCGCATGCCCCGTCCGGGGGTCAGGAAGGACAGAGCTTCCAGAAGGTTGGTCTTGCCGGCGCCGTTAGGCCCGGTCAACACCACCGGCCGCGCATCCGTCTCCAGCCGAAGGCGGGAGTAGCAGCGGAAGTCGGTCAGCGTCAGCCGACGGACCGCTAAACGGGGCGAGGTCTGTCCAGATGTCGTCACACCCGCATCGGCATCAGCACATAGATGGCGCTGGTATCGGCCACGTCGCGCACCACGGTGGGGCTGGCGGCATCGGCCATGGCGAAGCGGGCGGTTTCGCCCTCCACCTGACCCAGGATGTCCATCAGATAGCGCGAGTTGAAGCCGATCTCCAGCGGAGTGGAATCGTATTGGGCTTCCAGCTCTTCCTCGGCGGTGCCGTTCTCGGGACTCGACGCCGACAGCTTCACGGTGCCCTTTTCCAGGCTCAGCTTGATGGCGCGGCTTTTCTCGGTCGAGATGGCCGAGACGCGGTCAACAGCGTTGGCGAAGGTCTTGACGTCGGCGTCCAGGTACTTGTCGTTGTCCGCCGGAATCACCCGTTCGTAATCGGGGAAGGTGCCGTCGATCAACTTGCTGGTCAGCATCTCGTCGCCGAAAGCGAAGCGCAGCTTGGTCTCGGACAAAGACACCGTGATCTCGGCATCGGTCTCGCCCATCAGCTTGTAGATTTCGCCCACGGTCTTGCGCGGCACGATGACGCCCGGCATGCCGGCGGCGCCTTCGGGCAGGGTGACCTCGACCCGGGCCAAGCGGTGGCCGTCGGTGGCGACCGCGCGCAGCACGTCGCCCGACACGCCTTGGGCGGCATGCAGATAGATGCCGTTCAGGTAATAACGGGTCTCTTCCGTCGAGATGGCGAAGCGGGTGCGGTCGATCAGGGTCTTCAGCTCAGCCGCCGACAGTTTGAAGCTGTGGGGCAGTTCGCCGCCGGACAGCACCGGGAAATCTTCCACCGGCAGGCAGGACAGCGAGAATTTCGACCGGCCCGAGCGCAGCGTCAGCTGGCCGTCATCGGCGGAGAAATCGATCTCCACCTGACTGCCGTCGGGCAGCTTTTTGACGATCTCGAACAGGGTGTGGGCCGGGGCCGTGGTGGCGCCGGGGCGGGTGACGTCAGCCGCTACCGTCTCGACAAAGTCCAGATCCATGTCGGTGGCGTTCAGGCTGAGCGAACCGGAACGGCCCTCCAGCTTGACGTTGGACAGGATCGGGATGGTATTGCGGCGTTCGACAACGCTCTGCACGTGGGCCAGAGACTTCAGCAGCTGGGAGCGCTCTATGGTCAGCTTCATGGCGTGGCTTTTGTCGTCCGTTAAATACCAGAATCCCCAACCCTCGGCAGGGCTGGCTAGTATATCACGAGTGGTCGGACGGCAAAGCGCTTTCCGCGCCGCCGAGGGGGCTCGAAAGAGACGGGATTTGTGACTGTGGGGCTGCCTCAGCTTTGCAGCATGCGCCGCAGCAGTTCCACGTCTTCCGAGAAGTTCTGGTCGGCGCCCTTGAGCTCTTCGACCTTCTTCACCGCATGCATGACCGTGGTGTGATCGCGGCCACCGAATTTGCGGCCGATCTCGGGCAAGCTACGGCTGGTCAGCTGCTTGGCCAGATACATGGCGACCTGACGGGGGCGGGCGACTTGGCGCGAGCGGCGGGCCGAGGACATTTCCGCCAGCTTGATGTTGAAATGCTCGGCCACCCGCTTCTGGATTTCTTCGATGGTGATCCGGCGGTCCGAGGCCTTCAGCAGATCGTGCAGCACTTCCTGGGTGCTTTCCAGGTTGATGGCGCGGCCCACCAGCTGGGCGTGGGCGACGACGCGGTTCAGGGCGCCTTCCAGCTCGCGCACATTGCTGGCGATCTTGTGGGCCAGGAACTCCATGACCTTCTGGGGCACCACTTCGCCCATTTGTTCGGCCTTGGACTGCAGAATGCCCAGGCGCAATTCGTAGGTGGTGGCGTGGATGTCGGCGACCAGACCGGAATTCAGGCGCGACCGCAGGCGGTCCTCCAATCCTTCCATCTCGCTGGGGCTTTTATCCGCCGAGATGACGATCTGACGGCCCTGGTCCACCAGCGCGTTGAAGGTGTGGAAGAATTCTTCCTGGGTGGCGTCCTTGCCGGCGATGAAC
>JACMLB010000314.1 GCA_014379805.1 Rhodospirillales bacterium
TGCCAAGGGCCTGAAGGGCATCGCGCGCTCCATGCCCACTTCGGCGGCGCCCGACCGTGTGGCCGCTGCCTTGGGCATTCCGGCCTATGAGACCCCCACCGGCTGGAAGTTCTTCGGCACCCTGCTGGATGGGGGCCTCGCCACCCTGTGCGGCGAGGAAAGCTTCGGCACCGGGTCGGACCATGTGCGCGAGAAGGACGGGTTGTGGGCCGTGCTGATGTGGCTGAACGTGCTGGCCAAGCGCGGCCAGTCGGTGGCCCAGATCGTGCGCGAGCATTGGGCAAAATATGGCCGCAACTACTATTCCCGCCACGATTACGAAGGCATCGACACAGAAGCCGCCAACGGCCTGATGGACGCTTTGCGCAAGATGTCGCTGAAGGGCCGCAAGCTGGGGGCCTACACCGTGGCCTTCAACGACGACTTCGCCTACACCGACCCGGTGGACGGATCGGTCAGCACCAAGCAGGGCATCCGCATCGTCTTCGAGGACGGCAGCCGCATCGTGTTCCGCCTGTCCGGCACCGGCACCGAGGGCGCCACGTTGCGCGTCTATGTGGAACGGTACGAGCCCGACCCGACCAAACACGACCTTGATCCGCAGGACGCCCTGTCCGATTTGATCACCATAGCCGGTGAACTGGCCGAGATCGAACCTTGGACCGGGCGCGAACAGCCGACGGTGATTACGTGATGATCCAATAACCCTCTCCCGCAAGCGGGAGAAGGTGGCGCGAAGCGCCGGGTGAGGGAGTTACGGACTCTGGGTCTGCTGCTCCCTCACCCTCCCATCTTCGATGGGCCCCGCCCTCTCCCGCTCGCGGGAGAGGGCTATTTAGGAGATACCCATGACCCACAGTTTCCATCCCACCATCCTGCGTGAATACGACATCCGCGGCATCGTCGGCGAGACGCTGTTCGCCCAGGACGCCTTCGCCATCGGCAAGGCGTTCGGCACCCGTGTGAAGCGGGCCGGCGGCAGTATAGTTTGCGTGGGCTGGGACGGGCGGCTGTCCAGTCCCGATCTGGCGGCGGCGGTGGTGGACGGGGTGACCTCGACCGGGTGTTCGGTGCGCAAAGTGGGGCGCGGGCCGACCCCCATGCTGTATTACGCGGCCAAGGTGCGGGACGCCGATGGCGGCATCATGATTACCGGCAGCCACAATCCGCCCAATCATAACGGCTTCAAGATGGTGTTGGGCGGCAAGCCGTTCTTTGGCCCCGACATCAAGGATCTGGGCCGCATGGCCGCCGAGGGCGATTGGGTGGCCGGCCAGGGCAGCGCCCAGGACGACCCCATTGCCGAGGAATACACCGACCGCCTGCTGGCCGATTACGACGGCGGCGAGCGTGCGTTGAAGGTGGTGTGGGATTGCGGCAATGGCGCCGCCGGCGAGATCGTACAGGCTTTGACCAAGCGCCTGCCCGGCACCCATACGGTGCTGTTCGGCGACATCGACGGCAACTTCCCCAACCATCACCCCGACCCCACCGAGCCGCACAATCTGCGCCACCTGATCGACGAGGTGCTGCTGTCCCACGCCCATGTGGGGCTGGCGTTCGACGGCGACGGCGACCGCATCGGCATAGTCGATGGCGAGGGCCGCATCCTGTATGGCGACCAAATCCTGGTCATCCTGGCCGAGGATTTGCTGAAGTCCCGCCCCGGCTCCACCATCATCGCCGACGTCAAGGCGTCCAAGGTGTTCTTCGACGAAGTGGCGCGCATGGGCGGCCATCCGCTCATGGGCCGCACCGGCCATTCCCTGATCAAGACCCAGATGGCCGAAACCGGCGCCCCCCTGGCCGGCGAGATGAGTGGGCACATCTTCTTCGCCGACCGCTATTACGGCTATGACGACGCCCTGTATGCCGCCATCCGGCTGTTGGGCATCATCGCCCGCTGGGACCGCCAGACCGTGGCCCAGCGCAAGGACCGCCTGCCCCACATGGTCAACACGCCCGAGATGCGTTTCGACTGCGCCGAGGAACGCAAATTCCAGGTAGTGGCCGAAGTGCGCCAGCGTCTGGCCGACAGCGGCGCCAAGGTCAACGCCATCGACGGCGTGCGCGTGGATACGGACGATGGCTGGTGGCTGCTGCGCGCCTCCAACACCCAGGCAGTGCTGGTGGCCCGCTGCGAAGCCGCCAATTCCGAGGGGCTGAAGCGCCTGCGCGCCACCTTGGAAGGCCAACTGACCGCCAGCGGCGTCGCGTTGCCGCGTTAAACCGGAACCCTTACCCCCGTCTGGCTGTTCTACCCCTATCCGGGAGGACCACCATGGACATCAACGAAGACTGCATCCGCCGCCGCGCCTACCGCATGTGGGAGGTCGAGGGACGACCGCCCGGCAGGTATGAGGACCACTGGCAACGGGCACGCCAGGAGATCGAGACCGAGCTTCTGCGCGCCTCGGAGCATATGAGCAACACGGACCACCGGCTGCCCTTGCATGTGGAAGAAGCGCTGATTGTGGACGTGGCCTTGTACGATTGCACTCGGGGAGGTTGACCAGGAGGACAAGTTATAGCCGTCCCCTAGTGACGCCCCCCCCCCCTGATGGGATGTAACCGCGCGGCGATCGCTTCGGGGGACGGGACCGGTTCGGCGGACTCGGCCACCTCGACCCGGTTGCGACCGGCATTTTTCGCGGCGTAGAGCGCGCGGTCGGCGGCCCCCACCGCTTCGTGCACTGAACGGCCAGGGACCATCTGGGCGACGCCGATGGAGCACGCTACCGGGATACGCTCGCCGCTTTCGGCCACCACCGGCACCCGGGCCAGCGTCCGGCGCAGGCGATCCAGCACCTTGGCGGCGGTGTCCGCATCGGTGTTGGGCAGGATGAACAGGAATTCCTCGCCGCCATAGCGGTAGACCGTGTCATAGGGGCGCAGACGACGCTGGAAGAAGCGGGCGGCGGCGCACAGCACGCGGTCACCGGCGGCGTGGCCCCAGGTGTCGTTGACCACCTTGAAATGATCCAGATCGGCCAAGGCCACGCAGACCGGCTGGCCGGTGCGCAGGCTGCGGGTCCATTCGCGGCGCAGGTCGCGGGTCATGCCTTGGCGATTGTGCACGCCGGTCAGCGGGTCGGTTTCCACCAGCAGGCGGCGGAAATGGTTCTCGACCCGCCTTGCCTCGCGGGAATAGGCATCCACGGCGGCCATGAAGGCTTGGTAATCTGCGGGCTCGACCCCGCCTTGGCGGGCGGCCTTGCCCAATAATTCCTGGGCTTGGCCGTGCATGGCCCCGCGCAGGCGCACAAGCGCGGCCAAATCCTCGGCCTCGCCGCAGGCACAGGCCCCCAGCAGGGTCAGCGGCGCGTCGGGGGCACAAGCGGGCATGTCCGGCGAGCCGGGGAACATCAGCGCCGAATGCACCCGCATGAGCCAAGCCAGATGCTCAGCGCTCGCGCGCTCGAACAGTCTGACGATCTCACGGGTTTTTTCCATCTGCACGTCAACGCCCTCCGCTCCCTCGACGGACGGGGATTATTCCACGCGACCCGTTGGGCCGCGGTGGTGCGGAGGGGGTAGAGCCCCTTATGGGGTATCGGCGAACACCTCGTCCCAGGCGGCCATCAGGGCGGAATCCACCTCGGGCATGCTGGGCATCAGCCCCAGATCGAACAGCGAGGTGACGCCGTGCTGGGTGATGCCGCAGGGCACGATGCCTTGGAAGTGGGACAGGTCCGGTTCCACGTTCAGCGCCACGCCGTGGAAGGTCACCCAGTGGCGCACGCGCACACCGATGGCGGCCACCTTGTCCTCACGCCCGCCGCCGCGCGCCACCCAGATGCCGACCCGGCCTTCGCGGCGTTCGGCCCGCACGGCGAAACGGCCCAATGTGGTGATCAACCATTCTTCCAAATCATGCACATAGGCGCGCACATCGCCGCCGCGCTTCTTGAGGTCCAGCATCACATAGGCCACCCGCTGGCCCGGGCCATGATAGGTGAATTGGCCGCCCCGCCCGGTCTGGTGCACCGGGAAGCGGTCGTGCCACAACAAATCCTCGGGCTTGGCACTGGTGCCGGCGGTGTAGACCGGCGGGTGCTCCAGCAGCCACACGCATTCCGGCGCGGTGCCCGCGCGGATGGCGGCCACCCGTTCCTCCATGAAGGCCAAAGCCTGCTCATAGGGGACCAATTCGTCGCTAATGCGCCATTCGATCGAAGAAGTCATGACTCTCCTGGAAAGTCGCTTGATTCACCGGGGGGAGTTTGGTATTCCCCTCTCTCCCGAATGGCAAGCCCCTCCTTGGGCCTAACGTTCGGGATACTACCGGCTATGCGACCGTGGCGGAACTGGTAGACGCGCACGCTTGAGGTGCGTGTGACTTATGTCGTGGGAGTTCGAGTCTCCCCGGTCGCACCAAAATTTGAAACCCCCGTGAGCCTGGCTCGCGGGGGTTTTGCTTTTGGGGGTTAATTCGCGTCGTTGCTGGCTCGCAACGGATTGCGCAACTCGTTGGCAATGCTGGCGACGGCCAAGCTGATGAGATCGGCGGCCACCTGAAATCCGGCTTCTTGAATTTCCTCGCGAATATAGGACAAAGCGGCAATCTGACCGTCTGCGCGCCGATGGCGGCGACGGACACGCCAGCGCTCGAAATCAATAACGCTCATCCCGCAGGCGCTCCCTCGGTGGATAATCCTTATATGGTTATCCACCTACACCCGTTTGTCATGGCGCATGTCTGCATGGCTGCACCCGCCAAGCCATGCAAAACAACACTTGCAACCGGGGCTGCCTTGTCGGATTTCCGAAAACAGACAGGCTTTGTCGCCTTCGGGTCTTGTCGTTTCACGCGGATAGGGGTATGCCGGGAAAGCCCTGTTCGGGCTCAAGCCTATGATAATAAAATTACTCGAGGTCGCCGTCCCATGAGCATGTCCGATGAGCTGCGCGACGCAGCGATGGAGTACCATCGCCTTCCCGTCCCCGGGAAGATTAGCGTCAATGCCACCAAGCCCTTAGCCAACCAGCGCGACCTTGCGCTGGCCTATTCCCCGGGTGTGGCAGCAGCCTGCGAAGCCATCGTGGCCGACCCGGAAATGGCCGTTGAGGTCACCGCAAAGGGTAATCTTGTTGCGGTAGTGACCAACGGCACCGCCGTTTTGGGCCTGGGCGCCATCGGTCCGCTGGCCGCCAAGCCGGTCATGGAGGGCAAGGGCGTCCTGTTCAAAAAGTTCGCCGGCATCGACGTTTTCGACATGGAACTCGAAGAGCTGGACCCCGACAAGCTGGTCAACATCATCGCCGCCATGGAGCCCACCTTCGGCGCCATCAACCTGGAAGACATCAAGGCGCCCGAGTGCTTTGAGGTCGAGCGCCAGTTGAAGGCGCGCATGAAGATCCCGGTGATGCATGACGATCAGCATGGCACCGCCATCGTGGTCGCCGCCGCCATGATCAACGCGCTGCGCATCGTCGGCAAGGATATCGGCGAAGTCCGCCTGGTCGCCTCGGGCGCCGGCGCCGCCGCTCTGGCCTGCCTCAATTTGCTGGTGTCCGTGGGCATCAAGCGCGAGAACATCTGGGTCACCGACATCAAGGGCGTGGTCTATAAGGGCCGCAACGAGTTGATGGACCCCTATAAGGAAATCTTCGCCCAGGAGACCGACAAGCGCGTCCTGGCCGAGGTCATTCCCGGTGCCGACATCTTCATGGGCCTGTCCGCCCCGCGCGTGCTGACGCCGGAAATGGTGGCGACCATGGCCGACAAGCCCATCGTCTTCGCCCTGGCCAATCCGACCCCGGAAATCCTGCCCGAAGAAGTGAAGTCGGTCCGTCCCGACGCCATCATCGCCACGGGCCGGTCGGATTACCCCAATCAGGTCAACAACGTCCTGGTTTTCCCCTACATCTTCCGTGGCGCGCTGGATGTGGGCGCGACGCAGATCAACGAAGAAATGAAGCTGGCGGCCACCTATGCCCTGGCCGAGCTGGCCATGGCCGAGTCGGACGAGCGCGTGCGCGCCGCCTATAGCGAGCAGCAATTGTCCTTCGGCCCGGAATATCTCATCCCCAAGCCGTTCGATTCGCGCCTGATCCTGAAGATCGCCCCGGCAGTGGCCAAGGCGGCCATGGATTCCGGTGTGGCCCGCCGCCCCATCATCGATTTCGATGCCTATCTGGAAAAGCTGTCGCAGTTCGTCTTCCGCTCGGGCCTGGTGATGAAGCCGGTGTTCGACCGCGCCAAGCAGGACGTCCGCCGCATCGTCTATACCGAGGGCGAAGGCCGCCGGGTGCTGATGGCGATCCAGGCGGTGGTGGACGAAGGCGTCGCCTTCCCCGTGCTGGTGGGCCGCCGCGACGTCATTTTGAAGCGCATCGAGGATTTGGACCTGCGCCTGAAGATCGACGAAGATTTCGAGCTGTGCGACCCCGAGAGCGATCCCCGCTACAATGATTACTGGCGGACCTATCACGAACTGCAGGCCCGCAAGGGCGTGTCGCCCGACTATGCCCGCACGGTGGTGCGCACCCGCAACACGGTGATCGGCACGCTGATGGTCAAGCGCCGCGAAGTGGACGCCATGATCTGCGGCACCATCGGCCGCTACGACAAGCACCTGCACCACATCGTCGATGTGATCGGCCTGCGTGAGGGCGTGCGCGTGCCGGCAGCCATGAGCCTGCTGATCATGCCCCAGGGCACCTTCTTCATCTGCGACACCTATGTGACCCCCGACCCCACCGCCCAGCAGATCGTCGAGACCACCCTGCTGGCGTCGGAGGAGGTTCGCCGCTTCGGCATCGAGCCTAAGGTTGCGCTGATGTCGCACTCCAACTTCGGTTCACGCCAGACGGAATCGGCGCAGAAAATGCGCGAAGCCCTGGCCATCCTGCATGAGCGGGCGCCTTATCTTGAGGTCGAAGGTGAGATGCATGGCGATGCGGCCTTGTCTGAAGACATCCGCGAGCGCATCTTCCCCAATTCGCGCCTCAAGGGCCAAGCCAACCTGTTGATCATGCCCAACCTCGATGCCGCCAATATCTCGTTCAACCTGCTGAAGGTGCTGGGCGAGGGGTTGTCGGTGGGTCCGATCCTGATGGGTGCTTCCCTGCCGGCGCACATCTTGACGCCCTCGGCGACGGTGCGGAACATCGTGAATGTCACCGCCCTTGCCGCCGTGGACGCCCAAATGGTCGCACACCAGCGAGGGTAAGGTTTGGCAGGTATCGACAGCAACGAGGCGCCAGCCCATCTGGTAATCGAGGACGACCTTTACGGCCTCGATCCTGATTTCGTGCGCTCTGTCGAGCTTGCCCTCGAGGAAGGCCGGGGCGATGACGCGCGCGCCCTGGCCGAACCTTTGCACTATTCCGACGCCGCCGATCTGCTGGAACGCCTTGAGCCCGCCGAGCGGGCCAAGCTGGTCGAAGCCCTGCGCGACAATTTCGACCCGGAAATCCTGACCGAGCTGGACGAGGGCGTGCGCGACGAGGTGATCGAGGCCCTGGGCTTCGCCGACCTCGCCACCGCCGTCTCTGAACTGGATTCGGACGACGCCGTCTACCTGGTGTCGCAATTGGACGAGAGCGAGCGCGAGCGAGTGCTCGACGCCCTGCCCGCCGAAGTCCGCGCCATCATCGTCCAGGGCCTGTCCTACCCGGAATATTCCGCCGGCCGTATGATGCAGCGCGAGCTGGTGGCGGTGCCGGCCTATTGGACAGTGGGCGAGACCATCGACTATCTGCGCGCCAGCACCACCGTGCCCGACGAGTTCTACGATCTTTACGTGGTCGATCCGCGCCACCGCCCCATCGGCAAGATCGGCCTGTCCCTGTTGGTCCGCGCCAAGCGCCCGGTGCGGCTCAAGACCATCATGAACAACGAAAGCATGACCGTGCCGGTCACGGCGGACCGCGAGGAAGTGGCCTTCCTGTTCCGCCAGCACGATCTGATCTCGGCCCCGGTGGTTGACGGTGCCGGCCGTCTGGTGGGCGTCATCACCATCGACGACGTGGTAGACGTCATCGACGAAGAAGCCGCCGACGATATGCTGCGCCTGGCCGGCGTGCCCGACGCCGACCTCTACCGCGCCGTCAAAGACACCGTGCGGGCGCGCGTACCCTGGCTGCTCATCAACATGTGCACCGCCGTGATCGCGTCCTCGGTCATCGGCCTGTTCGAAGCCACACTGGAAAAGATCATCGCCCTGGCGGTGCTGATGCCCATCGTTGCCGGTTTGGGCGGCAATGCCGGCACCCAGACCCTGGCGGTGGCGGTGCGCGGCCTCGCCACCAAAGAACTCAGTTCGGAAAATGCCCTGCGCGTCATCGGCAAGGAAATTTTGGTCGGCCTGACCAACGGCCTGATCATCGCCTGCGTCATCGGCCCGGTGGCGTGGGCGTGGTTCGGCCAGCCCGCCATCGGCTTGGTCATCGGCATGGCCCTGGTATTCAATCTGCTGATCGCCGGGTTGATGGGCTCGTTGATCCCGCTGACCCTGGAAAAATTCAACGTCGATCCGGCCATCGCCAGTTCCATCTTCCTGACCGCGTGTACGGACTCGTTAGGCTTTTTCGCCTTCCTTGGCCTAGCAACGTTGTTCCTGATTTAGACAAGCCCCTCTCCCGCTGGCGGGAGAGGGAGGGGCCCATCGAAGATGGGAGGGTGAGGGAGCCACACACTCCTCACCTCGTCTGCGGCCCCCTCACCCGGCGCTTCGCGCCACCCTCTCCCGCCCGCGGGAGAGGGACAAGGACCACAGATGACCCCCGACGAAATCCAAGCGCGCATCCTTTACAAGGACCAGGACGTCATCGTGCTGAACAAGCCCTCGGGCTTGCCGGTGCATGCCGGGCCGAACTCGCCCGATCATCTGGAACTGTATCTGGATGCACTGAAATTCGGTTGGTCGCAGATGCCGCGGCTGGCCCATCGGCTGGACCGCGACACCTCGGGCTGTCTGGTGTTGGGGCGCCACGACAAGGCCATCCGCCGGCTGGGCAAAATGTTCATGCAGGGTCAGGTGGGCAAAGCCTATTGGACCGTGGTTTTGGGCGAGCCGCCGGGTAAATCGGGCCGCGTGGATTTGCCGATACACAAGATTACCGGTAAGGGCGGCTGGCGCATCGTCTGCGATCCCGCCGGCCAGCCCGCCATCACCGAGTGGCGCCTGCTGGGCAGCGGCGGTGGTCTAAGCTGGATAGAGTGCATCCCCAAGACCGGGCGCACCCACCAGATCCGTGTCCACATGAAGGCGCTGGGCTGCCCGGTGCGCGGCGATGCCTATTACGGCCCCGACCCGCATCCCGGCCACGGGCTGCATCTGCATTCGCGCCTGATCACCCTGCCGCCGCTGGCCCCCAGCAAGCCACCCATCCGCGTGGAAGCGCCACCGCCCGAGCATATGCGGGCGGCGCTGAAACTGTGCGGGTGGCAGGAAGAGTAAGAGTTAGACGGTGATATCCAGCAACTGGCCGACGCCACCGGACGAGGCGGCGGCGGGTGCTTGGGTGGCGGCGACGGCGATCTGTAGCGCCGCTGCATCTTGCTGCAACGATTGCTTCAGCGCCTTGACGCCCAGCTCCTGAGAGAACTGAGCCCGGTTCACGGTCATTGCAAACTCGGCCGCAGCGGCGATCTCCATGATCGCAACCCCTTCATCTGAATTTAGTAAGATATTCTACTACAAAGATGTCGTGGAGTCCCGCCCTCAATCCTCTACCCAAAAGGGAGGCCCCGAATTATGGTGGCGTCCATAGGGATGACTTAATGGCGGAATTTGCCGTGACTGATTTTAGCGATCAACCGTATCCGATCCGGCGGCAATTCCTCAGGCGGGTTGTCCCCGCCCTTGTGCTGTCGTCTGCCTGTCTGCTGGTGGGCGGCTGGATCTCGGTCAATTCCCTTGAAAGACACGTCTACCTTGAGACCACCCAGCGCCGGGTGGAAACCGTGGTGCGGCTGACCGAGGAGATCGCCCCAAATGTTTGGAAGCGGCTGCTCGCCGGCGAGAACCCTCGTGCGGCTTTGGCCGATGACGAGGGAAAGCGTGCTTCCGCGGCATTACGGGCGCTGACCACCGGCCATTCCGCTTGGCTGAAAATTTTCAGCCAGCGCCGCATCACCCTTTATTCCACCGAGACGGACGACATCGGCGTGCGGGAGGAAAGTAAAATCCTGAAAGCGGTGCTTTCCGCCGGTAAGCCCGAAATCGAAACCACAGTGCGCAACAAACAAAGCTATTACGAAATTTACATCCCCATCGACGTCGGCGGCGGAAACCGGGTTGCGTTCGAAGTTTATGAACCGGCAAGCGTCCTGGATGAAATCATCGTCGATAGTTTCTCGCAGTTCGTCCTGCTGCCCCTCGCCATCTTGGCGGCCTTCGGTTTGTGGCTGTACCGGATTACGGCCCGCGCCCAGGCCGACATCGACGCCCGGGTCGACGCCCAGCAATCGCTGCGGCGCCAATTGGAACGCTTTGTTTCTCAAAGCGCCGCCGGCGCGGCGCGGTTGTCTCCCAATGGCGAGGCGCCGACCACCCGCGCAGGAATGACCCTGTTTTATTCGGACGTCCGCGACTTCACCAGTTTGGCCGAGTTTCACCCACCCCGGGCGACGGTGGATTTTCTCAACGAACTGATGACCCGGCAGGTAGAGATCGTCCAACGCCATGGCGGCGATGTGGACAAGATGATCGGTGACGCTTTGCTGGTCCGTTTCGAAGGGAACGACCGGGAAGCCCGCGGCATTCGGGCCGCCCAAGAAATCCTGATCGATTTGGCCCAGCGGCCCATGCTGCGTCAGATAGGCATCGGCATTTATGACGGCGAAGCCATTCTGGGCGCCATCGGCCCCAAGGAACGGCAGGACTTCACCGTCATTGGCGACAGCGTCAATTTGGCCGCACGGCTGTGTTCATTGGCCCAGGGGGATGAACTGGTGGTGGATGAACTGGCATTACGGCGCGCGGGCATAGCACCGGACGAGTTCAGTGCCGCCGAGGACAATACGGTCAAGGGCCGCGCCGGCGTCGTCTCCGTTCGCCGCTGGCACCCGCCAACTCAAGAGACCCAGGACGCTTAACCGCAGTTCACGACGGATTGCCGAACAGGTCGCGTACCACTTGGGCGATCAATTGGCGGAAGCGCCTGTCGCCAGGGCCATCCACCTTGACCACCCAGCCCCGAACCGAGGCCAGCAGCGTGCCGCCATCGCAGAATGCGCCCAACACGGTCAGCTTTTCCGACGGGGTGGCGGCGGTGGCGACGCGGCCTTCGCACAGATGGCGGACATCGGCGTTATCGGGGGCGTTGAACGCCAGCACCACCCGGTAGCGCGGCTGGGGCGCCAAGGCGGGGTCGGCGGTGAAGGCGGTGGCCCGGCCCATGATTTGATTGGTCATGGCCTGGGCCAGTTGAGCGCGGAAATCGGCGGCATTCTGGCCGAAGGGGTCGCCATGCACCTCGATCAGCATGGGGCCTTGGCTGGTGGCGTAGATCATGGAACTCCACGCCGCCGGGCTGCGCCACGTGCCGGCCACCGTTGCCGGCCCATCGCCACAGCCGGAAACCATAGCCGCCATGGTGGCCGCCCCCAGCGAAAACAGGCGCTTGAGCATGATCGATCCCCTCCCTGATACGGGGCAGATGATCCGCCACCTAAGCCCCGCTCACAAGCCCCCTCAGCTCGGCTTGGCGCTTTCTTCCACCACCGCGCCGCCCTTCTTGCGGGCTTCGCCGGCCACCTTGCCCAGGCAGCTTTCGCGGGCGCTGTCGGCGGTGTAGTCCAGGGCGTAAAAACCGCCCCGTTCCATGTCGGGGAACAGATGCACCGACAACTGACAGCCCGAGGCCTTGTAGACCCAGACCTTGCCCGGCGGTTCGGTGGTTTCTTCCATGGGCCGGCCCAGCAGATCGGCGGTTTCGTCCTCGGACAGGCCGACCAGCTTGGGCGGCAAGGTCGGGGCTGTGGGCAGCGAGGCAACGTCCTTCTCCACCGCCGGGCGCGCCGCCGGGCGCAACGTTTTCAACTCAGGCACCGGCTTGGCCGTAAGGACCGCCGCCGGGGGGCGCGTGTCAGCGGTGGGACGCGCCGCGGGACTGACCGCGTCCTCATTCCCCAGCCATTTCGGCGTCTCGAACTGGGCACAAGCCGACAGCGCCGCAGCCAGCAGCAGGGGGGCGACCATAAAAGTGAAGCGGGGGAACATCATGGCGAGGGACTACATCCAAATTTCCGCATCAGATCAAGCATGCCGGACGAAAGCCCACAGGGGCAACCACCCAGATGGCCAGCTGTGACATTGTTCTGTCAAATGGTGGCAAAATAATGTCATCGCGTGGCAAATGTCGGAATATGACCATGAGATAATTGCCTTCGGAACTCAAGTGTTTTTCAATAAGCAAATCGGAATTGCTTAATAAGGACTAAAGTAACCATGACCAAGACCACCATAGTCGCAGCTTCATTCCTCTGCCTTCTGGTCGCTGGTTGCGAAAACATGAACAATCAGCAGCAGCGGGCTTTGTCCGGCGGCGCCATCGGCGCGGCGGGCGGTGCCGCCATCGGTGCCTTGACTGGCGGCTCGCTGGTCACCGGCGCTTTGATCGGCGGTGCGGGCGGTGCCGCTGTTGGTGCGCTCACATCATCCCCATCTTCGTCTAAGAACAAACATTAAGGTGCTGCGATGCTCCCCACCTCCGTCGGCTGCCGTGCCTTGGCTCTGTGTCTCGCCTTCGGTTTCGCCGCCAGTGCGGCACCCGCCTTTGCCGATCCGCCGTCATGGGCGGGCATGTGGCAGGTGCGGGAGCGCTATCACCGCCCCAATGATGTGAATGACGAAGATTACCGGGTGGTTTACGTGGCCCAACCGCGCGTGGCCTCTGCCCAGGTAACGGTCCCTGTCGCGCGCGGCTTGCCCTACGGCTTCAATCGCGGCACCTGCGACCGCGCGTTGCTGATCCCCACCTCCATGGAAGGCAGCCTGGACGGGATCACCGGCTTGGACCGCGACTGCGTCATCGGCGCGCTGGACCATCTGCCCGACAACCGCCAAATCGCCTGGGTCGGCGAGGATGGCGAAATCTTTCGTATAATGCCCGAACGATCTTATCCGGCTGCGGGGCTGCTGTGCCGCGATTATACCGCCAGCACCATCCTAAGTGACCGGAAACAACAGACTTTCGGCACAGCCTGCCGCCTGCCGGACGGCCAATGGGAAATCGTGGACTAACCGGGTTTTAATCAGGTGGGGCGTATGACTGGGTTAACGAATTTCGAGTGCGGAGAAACTTCCATGTCGACGGCAGTGGTCCTGGTGGACGACGACGATCTGTTCCGCGAATCCCTTGGCCGCAATCTGGCCGATGCCGGCTATGCGGTGCGTGACTTCGCCCGGGGCGCTCTGGCGTTGGACCATTTGCTGGCCGGGAACGAGCAACCCGGTCTGGTTATCTTGGACTGGCGCATGCCCGAAATGAACGGCATCGAGGTGCTCAAGCGCATCCGCGCCGCCAGCCTGGACGTGCCCGCCATCTTCCTGACAGCCCTGACCGACCAGATTTATGAGGAAGCCGCCCTTGCCACGGGTGCGGTGGACTTCGTGGAAAAAAGCCGCAGTTTCTCCATCCTGGAAAAGCGCATCGGCCTGATCCTGGAAGGCGCCAAGGCGCGGGGTGCGGCCAACAGCAACGAATCCGACACGGTCACCGTGGGCGGGCTGACCCTGCGGCTGAAGACCAGCCGCGCCACGTGGAACGAACGCCCGGTAGAGCTGACCCTGACCGAGTTCAAGATCGTGCGCATGATGACCGAGAAGGCGGGCGAGGACGTGCCCTACCGCGCTATCTACGATCTGGTGCACGGCGCCGGTTTTCTGGCCGGGGCCGGTCCCGAGGGCTTCCGTGCCAATGTGCGCACCTTCGTCAAACGCATCCGCCAGAAGTTCCGCGACGCCGACCCCGAATTCGATATGATTGGCAATTACGCCGGCTTCGGCTATCGCTGGAAGACCGAATCGGATGTCTAGCGGGATAAGCCGTGCCGCCCGCAGCTTAGCGGCGCGGCTTGTCCTGGTCGCGTTCGCTTTTGCCGCCGTGCCGGTCTTCCTGTACGGCGAGTTCTCGGCAGCGGAAGGGGCCAAGCGCCAGGTGCTGCTGGCCCGCCTGCAGGTGGAAGGCCAGCTGATCGCCCGTGGCCTATCCCTGGGCCTTGCCCGCATCAAGGCGCCGTCGGTGGTCGAGACCCGCAACGTGCTGGACGAATTGAACCCGGCAGGCGTCAACGTCCGTTTGCTGTTCCGCCCAATCCTGTCGGCGGGCAAGTCCGGCCCGGTCTTCCTGGTGGGTGCCACCCCGGCTTTGGCCCCCGATTCCATCGAGGTGGAACGCGAACGCCTTGCCGGCGCCGGTATCATCCGCGCCGTGCCCGATTCGTGCGAGGGCGGCCATGCCCTGGACCTGCACTACTCCAGCGCCAACGGCATCGACGAGGTGCTGACCTCCATCGTCCCCTTCACCACCGCCGCCGGCTGCTGGGCAGTGGTGACGTCCCAAACCACGTCCGGCATCACCGGCTCGTTCCTCGACCGGCCCTATTGGGAAAGCCCCGAAGTCCGCATGGCGGCGGGCGTCTATGCCTTGCTCATGGTGCTGGTGCTGACTGTGTTCGGCGGCCTGTGGTTCAATTTGCGCCGCTTCGGCTACGAGGCCCGCAACGTGGCCGATGGCGGACCGGCGTCGCGCCCCTTCGTCAAGGCCAACCGCATCCCCGAACTGGACGGCGTCGCCCGCGAACTGGACCAGATGGTGGGCAATTTGCGCAGCACCGCCGAAGCCTTCCGCTTCGCCGCCGAGGAAAACGCCCACGCCTTCAAGACCCCCATCGCCACCATCGCCCAGGCGGTGGAACCGTTGAAGCGGGCGGTGGGCAAAGGCGACAGTGCCGGACGCTCGCTGCAGGTAATCGAAGCATCGCTGGACCGGCTGGACTCGCTGGTCGCCGCATCGCGTCGCCTGGATCAGGTCAATGCCGATCTGGTCAGCCCGCCCCGTCAGGCGGTGGATTTGTCGCGGCTGGTCGCCGCCCTGCTGGAATCCTATGACGAGACCACCGCCGACCGCGACATCACCATCGAACGCCGGGTCACGCCGGGCTGCGTGGTGCGCGCCAGCATCGAAATGATGGAAACCGTCATCGAGAACGTGCTGGAAAACGCCCTGTCCTTCTCGCCCGAGCACGGCATCGTCCAGGTCACCGTCGCGCGGGGCGATGGCCGGGTGGTCATGGTCATCGACGACCAAGGCCCCGGCGCCACGGCGGAAGTGCTGGAACGCATGTTCGAGCGCTACGTCTCGCACCGCCCGGAAACCGATCCCTCCGGCGCGCCCCATTTCGGCATCGGCCTGTGGATCGTTCGCCGCAACGTCGCCGCCGTGGGTGGCACCGTGGAGGCCCGCAACCGGTCCGAAGGCGGGTTGCGGGTCACGGTCACCTTACCCACGGCGTGACGCGCCCTTGGTTGTGCCCCCGCGCAGCCAAGCGTATAAAGCGCTTATGGCCCCTGAAACCGACGACGATTTGCTAGGCCTCGACCCCGAGGCACTGGCCCGCGCCGAAGCGGCGCTGGATTCGCTGTCGCCCCATTATCTTAGCTGGGCCGAGGCGGACATGGCGCGGTTGCGTGCAGCCTTGGCCGAACTATCCGCAGACCCGTCCTGGCTGGCCCGGCTGTTCACCATCGCCCATGACATGAAGGGCCAAGCCGCCACCTTCGGCTATCCGCTGGTTACCACCATCGGCGAACGCCTGTGCCGTTTCATCGACGAACACCCCACCCCCACCCCCGACGCCGACGCCCTAGCCCGCATGACCGCCCTGGTCGAGGCCATGGGCGAGGTGCTGGCCCAGCGCATGGCAGGCGATGGCGGGGCGGCGGGGCGCGCGTTGCTGGCCCGGCTGGACGCCTAGACTGTTGCCACGCTTCCGCCGCGAACCGATAGTATAGACAACGCTCCCCTTCGAGCCGCAGAGGTTTCCCCATGAGGCTTATTGGTTCATTCGCCGCGCTGGCGGTCATGCTGGCGCTATGCGCGCCGGCCGCACAGGCGCAGCTGGTGCCCGGCTCGCGTGACCAGATCAAGCAATCCTTCTCGCCGGTGGTGAAGCAAGCCGCACCTGCCGTGGTCAACATCTACACCAAGCGCATCGTCAAAACGGCGGCCTCGCCTTTGTTGGCCGATCCGTTCTTCCGGCGTTTCTTCGGCGACAATCTGCCCCCCGGCGCGACTCAAGACCGGGTGCAGCGGTCCCTGGGTTCGGGCGTCATCGTGGGCGCTGACGGCACCGTCATCACCAACCACCACGTCATCAAGAATGCCGACGAGGTCACGGTGGTGCTGGCCGACCGCCGCGAATACGAGGCCAGCATCATGGGCTCGGACGAACGCAGCGATTTGGCGGTCCTGAAGATCGACATGGCCAAGGGCGAGTCCCTGCCGGTGCTGCCCATGGGCGATTCCGACGCCATCGAGGTGGGCGATCTGGTCATCGCCATCGGCAACCCGTTCGGCATTGGCCAGACCGTGACCAGCGGCATCGTCTCGGCCCTGGCGCGCACCAATATCGGCATCACCGATTTCCGGTCGTTCATCCAGACCGACGCCGCCATCAACCCCGGCAATTCCGGCGGCGCCCTGGTGGACCTGAACGGGCGGCTGGTGGGCATCAATTCGGCCATCTACTCCAAGGATGGCGGCTCCAACGGCATCGGCTTCGCCATTCCCACCGCTTTGGTCAGAAGCGTACTGACCAGCATCACCCAAACCGGCAAGGTGGTGCGGCCTTGGCTGGGGGCCTCGGGCCAGCCGGTCACCAATGAATTGGCCCAGGCCCTGAAGCTGAACCGCCCAGTGGGCGTGCTGATCAACGCCATCCACAAGGACGGCCCGGCGGACAAGGCAGGATTGAAGCTGGGCGACGTGGTCACTTTTGTGAATGGCCGCGAGGTGGACGATGCCGAGGGCATGCGCTTCCGCCTTGCCACCCTTGCGCCGGGTGCCGACGCCAAGATCAGCCTGCTGCGTGACGGGATGGAAAAGACCGTCACCGTGCGGCTGATCGCCCCGCCGGAAAACCCCGCCCGCGAGATGACCGATGTGGGCGGCGCAAACCCGTTTGCCGGTTCCACCATCGCCAATCTGAACCCGGCCTTGGCCGAAGATGTGGGCATGCCCACCAGCGCGTCTGGGGTGGTGGTCCTGCGCATCCGCCGGGGCTCCATCGCCCATCGGCTGCAGATTCAACCGGGCGATATCATCTTGCGCATCAACGACCGTCCGGTCGCCACCGTGGCCGATGCCAAAAAGCTGATCGCCGCCGATCAGCGCCGCTGGCACATCTCGGTGAACCGCGAGGGCCAAACCCTGAGCATGCAGGTCGGCGGGTGAACACGCTGTTTGGTAAGAACGAAGACCGCCCCCTGGCCGAGCGCCTAAGGCCGCAAAGCCTGGAGGAGGTGGTCGGGCAAGGGCATCTGCTTGATCCCACCGGTCCGCTGGGCCGCATGTTGGCGGTTGGCCGGCTGACCTCGTTCATCCTGTGGGGTCCGCCCGGCTGCGGCAAGACCACCATCGCCCGGCTGCTGGCCGAGCGCACCAGCCTGCATTTCGAGCCGCTTTCCGCCGTGTTCTCGGGCGTGGCCGATCTGCGCAAGGTGTTCGAGGCGGCCAAGAAGCGCAAGGAAATGGGCCAGGGCACCTTGCTGTTCGTGGACGAAATCCACCGCTTCAACCGCGCCCAGCAAGACGGCTTCCTACCCTTCGTGGAAGACGGAACCGTGGTGCTGGTGGGTGCCACCACCGAGAACCCCAGTTTCGAGCTGAACGGCGCCTTGCTGTCGCGCAGCCAAGTGCTGGTGCTACACCGGCTGGACGACGGGGCGCTGGAAACCCTGATCGGCCGCGCAGAAACCCTGATCGGCCATGCCCTGCCCCTGGCCGAGGACGCCCGCGCCGCCCTGAAGGCCATGGCCGATGGGGATGGCCGTTATTTCCTGAACCTGATCGAAGCCCTGTCCATCCTGCCGCCGGAGCCCCAACTGGATTCCGCCCAACTGGCCCAGGTGGTGCAAAAGCGCGCCCCCGCCTATGACAAGGACCGTGAGGGTCATTACAACCTGATCAGCGCGCTGCACAAATCCCTGCGCGGGTCCGATACCGATGCGGCCTTGTACTGGATGGCCCGCATGCTGGATGGCGGCGAAGACCCGCTGTACCTGCTGCGTCGGCTGGCGCGCTTTGCGGTGGAGGATATTGGCCTGGCCGACCCCAACGCCCTGACCCAAGCCCTGGCCGCGTGGGATTTGTACGAACGCCTGGGCAGCCCCGAGGGCGAGCTGGGGCTGGCCCAATTGGTCATCTATCTGGGCACCGCCCCCAAATCCAATGCGGGCTATAAAGCCTATAAATCCGCCCAGCGCGCCGCCAAGGAAACCGGCAGCTTGATGCCGCCCATGCACATCTTGAACGCGCCCACCAAGATGATGAAGGAACTAGGCTACGCCAAAGGCTACCAATACGACCACGACACGGCGGAAGGCTTCTCGGGCCAAAACTATTTCCCCGATGACATGGCACGCCGAGTGTTCTACGACCCGCCGGAACGGGGGTTCGAACGGGACGTGCGCAAGCGGCTGAATTATTGGGAAAAGCTGCGGGCGCGCAAGGCGGCCGAGGGCTGAGAGTTCAAACGTGAAATTTGGCCGCAGTTCTGGCAGGAACCGCTGCGCGCCCGGTAGCATCTCCGTAAAATTAACTCTAGTTTTCACAAGCATATAACAACAATAAAATATGTTGCGCCATAACTCGCTCGTTTATAGTCTGTTAATGGGCAAGTTACATTTCGGCGGCAAAAATGAACTTCATTAATTCAGTAAAATTGCTGCCAATTCTATCTATGCTTCTAACGCTTCCGCTAGACGCCTGGGCCGGGAGTGAGCAAGAGCAGGTAGTGAATGCCTCGTGGTATGGTCAACGTTATGCTGGCCGCCGCACCGCCAGCGGCGAGCGATTTGATCCCCGCGCGGTGACCGCTGCCCACCCGTCCTTACCGCTGGGGTCTCTGGCCGAAGTGCGCCGCAAATCCGATGACCGCCGGGTGGTGGTCCGCATCAATGATCGCGGCCCGGCGCGAGGCGACGGCATCGATCTGTCCGAAGCGGCGGCCCGGATGCTGGGAATTATCGCCGCGGGCACCGCGCTGGTGGTGGTAACGCCGGTCTCGCAACTGGCCGAGCACCGCTGACAATCCTGGACGCGGTAGCCGGCCTGGAGCAGAAAGAGCCGACGACACTCCGCGGGCGGGACCATGACCACCACATTCACCTCCATTCTTTGGGTCGCCCTCGGCGGTGCGCTGGGTTCCACCGCTCGCTACCTCGCCATGATCGCCATTGGTCAAACGGTGGGCACGGGCTTTCCCTGGGGAACCCTGTTCGTCAACATCGTCGGCTCGGCGGTGATGGGCGTGCTGGCGGAATTGGGCGCGCTTGTGTGGCAGCCCGGCCAGGATTTACGGGTGTTCCTGACCGTGGGCATCTTGGGCGGCTTCACCACCTTTTCCACCTTCTCCCTGGACGTGGCCCTGCTGGTGGAGCGCCACAGCTGGATGGTCGCCAGCCTTTACATCGGTCTATCGGTGACCCTGTCGGTGGGCGCGCTGTTCGCTGCCATGGCTTTGGTGCGCCAACTCGTCGGCTAGCGATGTTTCTTGGCATTCGGCGGCGGCCCGAGTAGGTTCCGCCCATGACTGTCCAGACCCTCACCGTCACCCCTGACGATACCGACATCCGCCTTGACCGCTGGTTCAAGCGCCACTTCCCCGATGTGGGCCACGCTCTGCTGGAGAAATGGCTACGCACCGGTCAGGTGCGCGTTTCCGGCAAAAAGGCCAAATCCAACCAGCGGCTAGAAACCGGCCAGGAAATCCGCGTACCGCCCGTGGGCGAGGCGCCGGCACGGGCCAAGGTTCAGGGCGAGCGTAAGCCGGTGGACGAGAAGATCGCCCGCATGCTGAAGGACGCCATCCTGTTCATGGATGACGACGTCATTGCCCTGAACAAGCCGGCGGGCATTGCCGTCCAGGGCGGCACCGGCATGTCCGACGACCATCTGGAAGCATGGCTGGGCGCACTGCAATTCGACATGCCCGAGCGCCCGCGTCTGGTCCATCGCCTGGATAAGGATACTTCGGGCGTGCTGCTGCTGGGGCGCACCGCCAGTGCCGCCGCCAAGCTGGCGGCCTCGTTCAAAAGCCGGGCCGCGCGCAAATGCTATTGGGCGCTGGTGGTGGGCGTGCCCAAGCACAAGCAGGGCCGCATCGACGCCGCCCTGGCCAAGCTGCCGGGCCGCGCCGGCGAGAAAATGAAAGTGGATGAGGAAGAGGGCAAGCGCGCCGTCACCTGGTATCGGGTGGTGGACAACGCGCTGAACCGCACTGCGTGGTTGGAGATGGAGCCCCGCACGGGCCGCACCCACCAGCTGCGCGCCCATTGCGCCCTGCTGGGAACCCCCATCATGGGCGACGGCAAGTATGGCGGCGCGGAAGCGTTCATTGCCGGCACCGGTGTGTCGCGCAAGATGCACCTGCACGCCCGCGCCATCCGCCTGCCCCACCCCCGCGGCAAAGGCACGCTGGAGGTGATCGCGCCGCTATCCGAACACATCGCCCGAAGCTTTGAATTCTTCGGCTTCACCGAAAGCGATGCCGGCAAGCCGTTCGAGACGTTCAGCGAACTGGACTAGAAACCAAAAAGGCCACGGCGCAGCGCACCGTGGCCTTTTTCACATCTGGCGAACAGCCTACAGCTTCAGCTTATGCGTCAGGCCGCCCTTGCCGTCGGCAGCCAGATCGATGGCCGCGTTGACGGTCTTACCGCACGCCTTGAAGGTCCAGGTTTCCTTCCAGGCGCCTTCGGAAATCATGCCCTTGCCGTCAAGCTTCAGCGGCTTGGTCTCTTTTTCCATCTTGGTGAAAACGGGGATGATCTGAGACTGGTCGGTGCACTTCTTCTTCCCCAGCGCCGCCAGGAAATCCTTCATGATCAGGTCCTGCATGGGCGGATTGGCCATGGTGGTGCCCGGCATCAGCAACGCGGCGCGCGGCGGGGTGCCATCCTTTTGGGCCTGCAGGATGATGTTCTGGAAGCTGGTGGTGCCGCAGCGGTCCATCTTGATGCGATCCACCCACAATCCGGCCACCGGATGCAGCGCGGCCTCGAACATGGGCGGGTTGTAGACGGTCAGGCTGGCGCGTTCCTGCGGCTTGTGGGTCTTGCATTCGGGCGAGGACACGGTCTCGCCCATGATTGCCAGCTGAGCCAGCATCTTCTTGTAACCGTCGTTGGTCACGTATGCCTGGAACCGCTGCATCTGATCCTGAACGGGCGCCTGGGTAGGCTGCGCCGGCTGGTCGGGGACGGTCTGGGCCAGCACGGGCTGGGTGGCGGCAAGGACAAGGGCAAAGGCGAGACGTCCGAAACGCATCACGACAAACTCCAGGTGGTGTCGCGGGCACCTTAGCCCATGGACTCCCAGCCTGCCAGCCCTTGCCGCGCCCTAGGGTCAAAACCCAATTAGGCGACCACCTGCGTTGCGTTTTCTAGGCGCCCTGGCAGGCGCCGTCGTGAAGGCGATGCTGGCTGCATGGCCGAATGCGGCAACGCACCAGAGCGCCTTGAAAACGCAACCCTTCGGGCCGGGCGAATTTGCCCTCCCGGGGCGTCTGGCTTGCGTGATGCGCCGCATCACGCTGCGCCCCCTTCCTGCCGGGCGGGCAAATTCGCCACGGCGCAGGCGGTCGCCTAATCGGGTTTTGACCCTACCGCCACGTGCCATGGTTTCGCCATTGTTCGGCGGTTGGTTGGCGCGCAAGCATGGAGTAAGCTGACCAATTGGAACAATCAGCCAAGAGCCCCATGAGCCCCTTGCGACTGGCCGTCTTCGACGTCGATGGCACCCTGATCGACTCCGAGCACAACATCGTCACCGCCATGACCCAGGCGTGGTCGCGCATGGAGCTGGGCGTGCCCGAGCCTGCCGAGGTGCGCCGCATCATCGGCCTGTCGCTGGTGGAGGCCTGCGCCGCTTTGCTGCCCTGGGCCACCCACGAAGTCCATCGCTCGGTGGCCGAGGCGTATAAGGACGCCTTCCGTACCCTGCGCCTGCTGCCCGACACCGTCGAACCCCTGTTCCCCGGCGTGCTCGACGCCTTGATTGAGTTGGAACAGGCCGGCTGGCTGCTGGGCCTTGCCACCGGCAAGTCGCGGCGCGGCGTGGACAACATGCTGGACAATCACAGCCTGAAGGGCCGCTTCATCACCATCCAGACCGCCGACGACAATCCCGGCAAGCCCAATCCCGGCATGCTGTTGCGCGCCGCCGCCGAGACCGGCACCGATTGCGCCCAGATCGCCATGATCGGCGACACCGCCTATGACATGGCCATGGCCGCTTCCGCCCGCGCTGCCGGTGTCGGCGTGTCGTGGGGCTATCATTCCGTGGACGAACTGCATTTGGCCGGCGCCCGCGTGGTCATCGACAATTTCGACAATTTGCCCGACATCCTGGCGACCCTGACCGGAGACCGTGAATGCGTCTAAGCTCAGCGGTCAAGCTGGCCGCCATTGCCGCCTTGGCCTTGATGGTCGGTCTGGTGGCGGCGGTGAAGTCCATGGATTTCAACCGCATGAAGGGCCTGCTGACCGAACAGGTGCGCAGTCAGACGGGCCGCACCCTGGTCATCGCCGGACCGCTGGAGCTGCGCCTGGGGCTGATCCCGCGCATCATCGCCACCGGCATCACCCTGGGCAACGCGCCGGGCGGTTCGCGCACCGAGATGATCAAGATCGAGCGGGCCGAGGCCGAGATTTCGCTGCTGCCCTTGCTCAAGCGCGAGATCAGGGTCAACCGCCTGATCGTCTCGACCCCCGACATTCTGGTGGAGACCGACGCCAAGGGCCGGGGCAATTGGGAGTTCACCCCCACTGCGGCACAGCCAGCGGCGCCCACCCAGGGCGTGCCCAATTCGCGCTTCACCCTGCGTGAGGTCAAGATCAAGAACGCGGTACTGACCTGGCGTGATGGCCGCACCGGCATCCGCCGCGTGGTCAATCTGCACAAGTTGACGGTGCTGCCCGACCACACCCCGTCGGGGCCGCTGACGGTGCAGGTGATCGGCGACAGCCAATCCAAGATGTTCGAACTGGCCGGCCGCGTGGGCAACCCCGCCACCATGAGCCCGTCCAAGCCCTGGCCTCTGCAGTTGAAAGCCACCATGGACGGCATGGTGCTGGTGGCCGAAGGCAGCGTCGCCGACCCAGTCAACGGGCGCGGCGTCGATCTTAAGCTAACCGCCCAAGGCGACGAATTGGGCAAGGCATTCAAGCTGGCAAGCCCCGACGCCACCCTGGCTCCCGGTCCGTTCAAGCTGTCCGGCCATTTGTCCGACGCCAGCGGCAAACTGGCCCTGGCCGATCTGGACATGGCGGTGGGCAAGCGCGACGCCCTACTGCTGAGCGCGCGCGGCACCGTCAAGGATGTGCTTGCCGCCACCGGCCTGGATCTGGCGGTGGCCATGGAAAGCGACAATCTGGCCGGGCTGTCGCGCCTGACCGGGACCGAATTCCCCTCCATGGGACCGCTCAAGCTGACCGGATTGCTGAGCGGCGGCGGCCATGACTGGAAGCTGGCCGACATCAAGGTCGCTTTGGCCGGCAGCACTGCCACCGGCGATCTGGCGTTGGACACCACCCACCGTCCCCATCTGACCGGCAAGCTGGTCGCCACCACCCTATCCTTCACGGATTTCGCCACGCCCGCCGCCAAAGCCGGCGAGAAGCTGGCGCCAAAGCATTTGACGCCCACCAGCGACGGCAGGCTGTTCTCTGCCGAGACGCTACCGCTGCACGCGCTGACCCAAGCCGACGCCGATGTGGCATTGGTGGCCAGCAAGCTGGAGGCCGGCGGCCTGACCTTCACCGATGTCACCGCCCATATCCATCTGGCGGCAGGCCGGCTGACGCTTAAGCCGGTGCACGCCTTGTTGGCCGGCGGCCAACTGGACGGCGAGGCCAGTGTGGATGGCGCCGCCAAGACGCCCAGCGTCATGCTGCGGCTGACCGCCCGTCAGGTGGATTTGGGCCGCGTCGCCAAGGAGACCGGCAGCAATCTGCTGACCGGCGGACGCAGCGACGCCCGGCTGGAACTCAAGGGCTCCGGCCCCTCCGTGCGCGCCCTGCTGGCCTCGGCCACGGGCGAGGCGGTGGTCAGCGTCGGCGAGGGCCGGCTGCACAACAAGACGGTGAATTGGGCCGGCGGCGATCTCATGTTCCAATTGCTGGGCGCGCTGAACCCGCTGGGCAAGCATGAAGACACCACCCCGTTGACCTGCGCCGTCGCCCGCTTTGTGGTGAAAGACGGCATAGCCACCACCACCAACGGCATCGCGGTGGAAACCGCCAAGGTCAATGTGGTCGGCGCCGGCACCGTGGATTTGCGCAGCGAAGCCCTGGATTTGGGCATAGCGCCCCGTGCCCGCGACGGTATCGGCCTGTCCCTGTCCACGCCCTTGTCGGGCATGACGCGGGTGCGCGGCACCCTTGCCAACCCCAGCATGGGCATCGACGAGTTGGGCACCCTGCGCACCGCCGCCTCAGCCGGCGCAGCCATTGCCACCGGCGGGCTGTCGCTGCTGGGCGAATTGCTGGTGGACAAGTTCACCGCCGATTCCACCCCGTGCCGCACCGCCCTGGGCCAACCGGCCACACGCCCACCGGCCAAGAAAGGCAAGAAAGCCGCCCCCGGTCCGTTCGAAGGCTTGTTCGGGCGGTGAAAGCCATTAGGTTAAGCGCCCAAATTCACCTGCCGGAACCGCCGCAATGCTGAACAAAACCATCAAGCGATTCTACAAGCAGGCCGACGTGGCCGAGGCCGAGGGCGGTTTCGCCATCCGCCTGGATGGCCGTCCCATCAAGACCCCGGCGGGCAAGCAGTTGATCGTGCCGTCCCGCGCCCTGGCCGATGCCATGGCCGCCGAATGGGACGAGCAGGGCGAGAACGTGTTTCCCGCCCTGATGCCCATGACCCAGCTATCCAGCACGGCGCTGGACCGCGTCGGGCCGGAGCGCGCCGTTATTTTAGAGCAGATCGCCAGGTTTGCCGGCACCGACCTGCTGTGCTACCGCGCCGAGTTCCCCGCCGATCTGGTGGCTCGCCAGACCAGCCAATGGCAGCCTTTGCTGGATTGGGCCTCCCATACCATGGGGGCGTGCCTGCGGACCACCGTGGGAGTGATCGCCGTCGAACAGCCGGTCGCGTCGCTGGCCCAAATATCAGGGTGGCTCGCCACCTATGACACTTGGCGCCTGACCGTGGCCCAGTCCGCCTGCGCCGCCTGCGGTTCGCTGGTCCTGGCCCTTGCCTTGGTGGAACGCCGCATCACCGGCGAGGAAGCCTTCGCATTGTCCCAGTTGGACGAAACCTTCCAGATCGAGCAATGGGGCGAAGACTACGAAGCCGCTGACCGCCGCGACGTGCTCAAGCGCGATATCCTGGCCGCCGAACGGTTCCTCAAGCTGGTGTGATTCCCCCTCCCCCGGCGCAGCCGAGGGAGGGAGAAAATGCCCCGCAACAAAATTTCCCTGTATACAACCAGACTTTGCGGCAGCGTTTCCGCTACCCTACCCGCCACACCCCCGGTTTTCCGTCATTTCCGCACATTTTGGGGTTTTCTAAACCGCTAGTGGTCCGACCACTTATGCGCAAGAAAATTACTTTAGTCATGCGTGCTGCGCAACCCCATTAAAGCCTAGCGCCACAAGCCTTTCCGTTAGTCACAAATTGCAACACAACGTGAGGGGTCATAGGACCTTTTTAGGTGGCAGCCGGCCGGAAGTAATGGTATCTGCACTGCCCTGACCATAAGGGTGGGGCTACCACCCGAAGGTGCCGGCGTGCCCATATTCAAGGCGCTTGCCCTTACCTTCACTAGGGGAAATCGGATGCAGGAAATCATTCGCCAACTCGAA
>JACMLB010000315.1 GCA_014379805.1 Rhodospirillales bacterium
CTATGGCGCGGGTTGCGCCAGTCGATCCCGTCCAGCATATAGGCGAGCTGGGCCGGCGAAATCGCCACCACGCCATCGGCCGGTGACGGCCAGATGAAGCGCCCTTTATCCAGGCGCTTGGCGTAGAGCGACATCCCCAACCCGTCATGCCAGATGATCTTGATCATGTCGCCACTGCGGCCCCGGAAGACGAACAGATCGCCGGCATTGGGATCGCGCCCCAACACCTCCTGAACCTGCAGCGCCAGGCCGTTCATGCCCCGCCGCATGTCGGTGCGGCCGACCGCCAGCCACACCCGGACATTGCTCGGAACCGGGATCATCGCCGCTCCAGCACGTCGAGAACCCGGCGCAGCGTCGCCGCAGCAACGTCACCGCCGACGCGGACACGATAGCCGCTGGCCAGTTCGATCTCGAGCCGCTCATCCGGGGAAATGGCGGTCGTGACCGGCGAGCTTTCCCCCGTCAGCACGACCGGCACCAGGCTCGGCGTCAAGGTGTCGATTCCGGGTGTGCCAAATAGCTTCCGCCATGCGAAAACTTGGTTGGCGTTGACCTCGTAGCGCCGCGCCACCGCCGCAACCGATGCCCCCGGCTCCTGCGTCGCCGCGACGACCTCCCGCTTTAGCGACTCCGGCCATGACCGGTTCCGTCGCCGAACCAACGAATTTCTGTCCATAACTGAATTTGTGGACACATCCACCACCACCAACGCCCATCAAGCCGTCAGCATCCCCTGCGACAAGTCGGGTGAACAGGCGGCCCACGCCGGAGGGATACTCATTTTCCGACGGGGTTTGTTTTTGTGCGTTTTCAGGCGGCAGCCGCTGCAGCGGCACCTGTCATCGGATTAGCGGTGTGCTGCGCGATGACGGAGCGCATGAGCACCGCAATTAGGCGCCCGAGGCCGCGTTTGCCGGTTCCGGGGGAGATCCGGGCCAGGATCAGGGCGATTTTCTTCATATTCTGGCAGGCGGCGGCGAGCAGGCATTGCTCGGTCACCTTGGCCAACCCGCGCATGCGTGCATAGCGGTGGCCATGCAGTTGCTTGGCGTCGGCAAAGCTGCGTTCCACCGTTTCCTTACGCCGCCCGTAGAGGCGCTTGCCCCAGGGCGTCAGCCGATTGGCGGCGACGTGTTCCTTGGCATCTTGCCAGACATGGCGGGTCACCACCTTGGTGGCATTGGCGCTGCTGTTGCACGAGGCCAGCAGCGGGCAATTGCGGCATTGGGCGGGGTTGCTCTTGTACTCGCGATAGCCGTCGCGGTTGGTGGTGGCGTAGGGCAAAAGCTGGCCGCCGGGGCAGCGATAGCCGTCCAGCGCACGGTCGTAGACGAAGTCGCGCTTGCGCAAATATCCGTCGCGGTGGGTGGGGCGCGAGTAGCCGATCACGCCGGCGATGCCGCGATCCTCCAGCCCCTTGCAGATCCCGGCGGTGGAGTAGCCGGCGTCCAGCCCGACGGCACGCACGTCCAGGCCGAAGCGGTCGCGCTGGCGGTCGAGCCGGCCCAGATAGGGGATGCTGTCATGGACGTTGCCCGGCGTGACGAAGCTGTCGGTGATGATGGCGTGCTTGCGGTCGACCGTGCGGTGGTCGAGGTAGAAGAAGCCCTTAGGCTTGCCGTCGCGCACCATGTAGCCGGCGTCCGCATCGGTGCGGCTGACCTTGGTTTCCTTGATGTCGGGCTCGCGCTCTTTCGCTTTCAGCGGCGCCTTGCCATGGGCGGCGCGGTCGGCATCGATGGCCTCGTCCAAGGCGTCCAGATAATCAGCCCGCGACTTCGCCACCAGCGCCAAGTCGTACTTGTTCTTATTGGCGTTGGCCTTCAGATGCGTGCTGTCGGTGTACAGCACCGTGCCGTCCACCATGCCGCCCTGGATGGCGCGCAGCACGATCTCATCGAAAATCTCTTGGTAAATCACGCCGTCCGCAAACCGCCGCCGCCGGTTCTGGCTCAGCGTCGAAGCGTCGGCCACCTTGTCGGTCAGCCGCAGCCCAGGAACCAGCGATAGGCCACGTTGACCTGGATCTCACGCATCAACTGGCGCTCGGAGCGCACCCCGAACAGGTAGCCGATGAACAGCATCTTGAACAACACCACCGGATCGAGCGCCGGACGCGCGTTGTCCGCGCAGTACAGATGCGCCACTCGGTCGTGGATGAACGAGAAATCGATGGCCGCGTCGATCTTGCGCAGCAGGTGGTCCGACGGAACCAGCGACGCGATCGTCACCATCTCCAGTTCCGTCTGTTGGGGCGTCGGTTTCTTAAGCATGCCCCATTGAATCAAAAGCCCCCGCCAGAGGCGAGGGCTTTGTCAGCAGTCTGAGCCCGCCTTCTGGGCGGGCCTTCGTCCTTGATTTGCCAAGGTGCTGCCGAAAGGAATCGAACCTTCGACCTTACCCTTACCAAAACTGGCCCCGCCGCTGAATGGTAGGCCGTTTAAACAACGGCTCGGTGCCGTGTTCCTCAGCGCGGGCCTTCTCGCCCTTGGGCACGAAGCGGTTGGCGAAAAACACCGTACAGCCGCGCGCGCCCTTGCGCACGGCGCCGCCCAAGGCGAGGGCTTGGCGGAAGGTCAGCCAAGTCTGCGCCGGATAGCTTTGGGCGATCACCTCGCCCCCCTTCATTGTGACCAAGCAGATACACCGAATCAAACATCCTACGACCCACCTCATCTGATGCTCAGCAGCCAATAGTGTACGGATTAACCCCTATGTCACGATTGCCAATTGACCGCAATCACCGTATCAAGCGCTTGATGCTGCTGCGCTGTAAGTTGGGTCTGACCAAGGGCTGGCGGATTGAACACTGCCATGGCGCTAACTAAGGAATCGACCTGACTTTCCAACAGTTTGGAACCACTCGCCGTGGTAATCGTGCTCACTCGGTTATCTGCATCGGAATACCACGACTTGACGATCACGTTGTCGGATGTACCGATAATGGAAACCTTGAGGTCGTTGTCTTGCCTTTGGAACCAGAGCTGATTTGTGGCAACGCCGGTGCCAAAGGACAGCGTATCGTTATCACTGCCGTGACCGCGATTATCGACCACATCGGCACCGGTGCCACGCCCGACTGAGTAGATGTCGGCACCGTTTCCGCCCACGAGCGTCTCGTTTCCGGACGTGTTGAACACCAAATCATTGCCGTCACCGGTAGACGAATACACCTTCTCGACGATGGCGGTGCCCGATTCGTCCTGGCCGGCCGACTGCCACGCCACCACGAAACCGCCGTCCGAGCGGGCCGCCACCGACGCGCTGGCTTGATCGCCCGCCACCGTGTCGTTGATGCGAAACTCGCCGCCCACCGTCAATCCGTTGGCGTCGTAACGCTGGCCGTAGACCCCGATGCCCGCACCGTCCTGGCCGCCGGCGGACTGCCACGTCGCCACGAAGCCGCCATCCGCCGTCGCCGACAGTTCGATTTTAGTCTGCTCGCCGGTGGCAGAGCTGTTGATGCGGAACTCGCCGCCCGCCTTGGCGCCCGTGCCGTCGTAGCGCTGGCCGTACACCCCAGTGCCCGAGCCGTCCTGGACGACCGATTCCCACGCCACCACGAAACCGCCTCCGGAGAGCCCGGTCGCGACCGGGAGGTTATGGTGCGACGAACCGCCGCTATTGACCACGAGGTCGGGGCCGACCTGTCCGGTGCTCGAGTAGGTTTTGGCGTAAACCCGGTAAACGCCGTACTCGGCACTGCCATACCATGCCTTCCACGTCACCACGTAACC
>JACMLB010000316.1 GCA_014379805.1 Rhodospirillales bacterium
TACGGAAAAGCTCTTACGTCGGACGGGTGGTATGGGCGAAAGCGAGGCTGGGCCTTGGGTGTAGGGGAATATCCACCATTCCTGTGGATAAGTCTGTTAGCAAATTGGGGGGAGAGCCTCCACCGCAAGAGAGTCCAAGGCCTTCACCACTTTGCACAAATTATATGCAGAAATGACAAAGCCGAATGTTTTCAACAAGTTAGCGCTAGTCAATAGTAAACCGTTTGTAAAAAAATACGTTTACCGCTGGACAAGCGGAGCGCCATCGGTCTTAGCCGCAAAAGCCCATCCCCTGTGCAAAACTTAACGAGAACACGGGTTTTTCTCCGTCTTCCCAAGGGACTATGCCACTTGGCCGAGGGGATGCGCGAACTTAACGTTCTATTCCTGGGGTGACGCCCCGCCGGGCGCCCATTGCAGATGCTGCCCACCATCGAGGGCGATCATCTGGCCGGTGAAAGACCGCATGCCCAGGGCGAAGCGCACAGCCCGGCAGATTTCCTCAGGATTGGTGCCTCGCCCCAAGGGCGTGCCCGCGCATTGGGCAGCGAATTGCTGGTCGGTTTGCCGTGCGCTGGGCAGCGCCGGCCCCGGTCCGATTCCGACGACACGGATACGCGGCGCCAAGGCCAGCGCCAGGGTCTGGGTCAGCGTCCACAGCCCGGCCTTGCTGAGCGTATAGCTGGTGAAATGGGGCGTCAGATTCCAGACGCGCTGGTCCAGCATATTGACCGCCACCGCCTCGGCTCCATCGGGCAGGCGGCGCGCCAGTTCCTGGATCAGCACGAAGGGGGCGCGCAGATTGACCTCCATATGGAAGTCCCAGCTGGCGCGGGTGACGCTTAGCGCCTCGTCCCGTTCGAAGGTGGAGGCGTTGTTGACCAGCACCCCCACCGGGCCCAAAGCGGCCTCGGCTTGGCCCAGCAAGGCTTGCGCTTCGTCCTCACGGGATAGATCGGCGACCAGCACTACGGCTTGGCGGCCAAGGCCCCTGATAGCGTCCGCAACGGCACGGGCCTCGTCGGTAGAGGCGGAGCAATGGACGGCCACGTCGAAGCCGGCCTGGGCGAGGTCAAGCGCCACCGCCCGGCCGATGCGGCGGGCGGCGCCGGTGACCAGGGCCGCGCGGGGAATGGCGGGGGAGAATTGATCGGACATGGCGGAAAGCATGGCCGAGGTGGCGAAATGACGCAAGGGGGCGCAAGGAGGGGATTTAATCCGCCGCCGCCACAGCCCGCACCGGGCGGCGCAACGACACCACCTGCACCTTGGGCTTGGCTGCCGGTTCCACCACCACCGCGCCCAGGGCCTGCAGGAAGGCGCCGGCATGGGCTGGGCGGGCCGCGGGGTCAGGGTCGGTGGATTGGGCCACCAGCGCCGCCAGGGCGGCGGGCAGCGTGGGTGGTAAATGGACGGCGCCCTGGGACAGATCGGGAAGCGTACCGGTCAGCATGCGGCTGGCGAGCACGCCCAAGGAATAAACATCCGCCTCGGGGCCCACGGCAGAGGCGTTCTCGCGCTGCTCGGGGGCGCAATATTCGGTGGCGCCCAGCCAATGGTCGGGCAGCGGCGGATTACGCTCGGGCAGTTTGACCATGCTGAAATCCGCCAGCTTGATCTGGCCGCCATCGCGCGAGGTCAGCAGGATGTTGGACGGCTTGACCGCCCGGTGCACCATGCCGCGCCGATGCATGGCCACCAGCGCCGCCGACAATTGGCGCAACAGCGTCAAGGCGCGCGCCAGGGGCAGGCGGCGCGGCTGATCGTCGGGCAGACCACCCTCGGTCACCACATCCTTGCCCATCTCATAGGCCAGATGGGCGCCCTGATAGGGCATGACGAAGAAGGGCTGGCCGTCCACCACATCCATGGTTTTGACGGAGACGATGTGGGGATGATCGAAGGCGGCCAGGGCGCGGGCCTCGCCTTGGAAGCGGGCCAGCCATTGGGCCGGGCTCAACGGGCCGCTTTCGCCCGGCTTGACGGTAAAGGCCTTGATGGCCACCGGAACTTGCAGATCGGGATCGTGGCAGAAGAACACACGAGCATAGCCGGTTGTTACGGCGGCCTTGTGGATGACGTATTTGCCAATCCGCTCCATGCATTCCCTTCCCTGCTGCCTGTCGGCCAGCTTGTTCCCAGGGAAGGTTCTAACACATTCGCGCAATGGCCGCCCTAGGGCTTTCGCCCGGGTATGCAAAGGGCCCGTCCCGCCAAGCGGAACGGGCCCCTGTCTTGGCCGTCTTATTTGCCTACCACTTGACCTGTTCGATGTTCTGGAAGGCAATGGTGGTGTCTTCCTGGCCGTCCACGTGCACGGTGATCGTACCGCTTTCATCCGGATTGAGCTGGGTGGCGTGGTCGGCGTTGTCGGTGGTGACGGTCCAATCGGTCCCGCCATCCACGTTCACGGTGATGGTCGCACCGGCGCTGAAGCTGGTCAGGTCGATGGTGTCGGTCCAGTTGGTACCGCCATTGACCGTGTCATGGCCCGCCCCGAAATCGAACAGGAAGTTGTCGTCGCCACTGCCGCCAATCAAATTGTCGTCGCCGGTGCCGCCGGTCAGGACGTCGTTGCCGGCCTCGCCGTAAAGAAGGTCGTTGCCGCTGCCGCCCTTCAGCACGTCGTCGCCATTGCCGGTGTAGATGAGGTCGTTGCCGGCGCCGCCATCGACGGTATCGGAAACCACCACACTGGAGACTTCGGTGTTGTCGAAGGTGTCGTTGCCGGCACCCAGGCTGACGGTGCTGCCGCTGGCCGAACCATAGATATAGTCGTCATGGCTGGAACCGACCACGTTCTCGATGCCGGTATAGGTGTCGCCCTGAGCGTCGCCGCCGGTACCGTAGCCGCCGGTGCCGCCATAGCCGTGACCGTCGCCGGCGCCCAGATAAACGTTCACGCCGCTGCTGCTGCCGGAGAAGTCGGCAGTGTCGGTCCCCGCGCCGCCATCCAGATTGTCGGCGCCACTGCCGCCGATCAAAGTGTCGTCGCCCGAAGACGCCCACAGCACGTCGCTGCCGCTGCCGCCGTCGATGGTGACGTTGCCGTAGTCGAAGTTGTTGCTGGTCAGATCGACCACGTCATTGCCGGCGCCGGCATTGATCACCTCGATGCCCTGCAGACGGGCCGTGCCGTCATTGCCATCCAGGAAGATGGCGTCGTTGCCGGACGAGCCCTGCAGGGTGTCTTGGCCCTCGCCACCGATGATGGTGTCGTCCAGCTGGTTAGCGCTGGTGACGCTGACATACTGGTTTGTGCCGGCAGTGTGGGTGTCACCCACATTGTGGGCGGACCAGCCACTGCCCCAGGTGCCGTCATCGCCATTGCCCATGGCGAAGCTGTCGTTACCGGCCCCGCCGTTCAGCACATCGGCACCGGCGCCGCCGGTGATGATGTCGTTGCCTTCCGAACCGTAGACGGTGTCGTTGCCGGCCCCACCATTGAGGATGTCGCCGGCGCCCGCCTGCAACTCGGGCAAGTCCACATGCAAGGTGGCGGAGGTGCTTGCGGTGCTGCTGCCGTCCGCGGCGATGGAACTGACCGACAGATCGAAATCGGTCACGCTGCCGTCGTCGGGCACGATCATGTGCAGGCCGTTGAGCTGGTCAGAGGTGAGCGAGAAGGTGCCGCCCTCACCCGTCAGCACATGGTCCACACCCGCAGCGTCAGTATAGGCCAGCGTCACGCCGTCGGGCACGCCGCCGATGCTGAAGGTCACCGTCTCGGAGCCATCGGTATCGGTGCTGCCGCCGCTGATGTCGAGGTCGACCAGATAATGACCGGCGTTGGACGAAACCTCATCGCCATAGATGACATCGTTATGCGAGGTGCCGGTGATGGTGTCGCTGCCTGCGCCGCCCACAAAGGTGTCCACACCGTTAGCACCGGCCAAGTGGAATTCGGCGGTGGGGGTCGACACGGCCACGTTCAGGCCGGTGGTCAGTTTGGCGCCATGATCGGCCACGTCCTGGGCCTGGGCGGCCGACAGATTGACGTTGCCTTGGGCATCGGCGGTCAGGGTGATGGTCTGGCCGCTGTCGTCCACATAGCTGAGCTCGGACCCAGCCGGCAGGTTATTCACGGTGACGCCGTACTGGGACGCGTCGCCGGTCAGATCCAGGCTCAGCGGATAGCTGGTGCCGCTGGGAGTCTGGGTGCCGCCGGAATTGCCATCGTTGATGGAGTAGATGACGCCGCCATTGTGGATGTCGGCGGTGTCGCCGTTGGAGTCCACCTGCGCGCCCTTCCACTTGGCGCCCGAGCCCACGTCGATCTCGGTCCCGTTGATGGTGATACCGTCGATATGCACGTTGGTGCCCTGGGAACCGGAGATTTTGAGGCTGTCGGTATCGTTGAAGCCCTGGAAGTTGCTGTTGAAGGTGACGGTGACGTCGCCGGGGGTGGCGCTTGCCGTGCCGCTGCCCACCTTCACGTTATTGACATAGACATCGAAGGTGCCCGCAGTGTGCGGATTGGCGCCGTTGGGCACGCTGGCATGCACCGTCATGGTGCCCGAGTTATTGCCGAAATTGGTCCCGCCGTCGTTCGAGGCGGTATAAACGGTTTGGCCGGCACCAAGCTGGACACCCACGTCCAGCTGCGCGCCCTCATGGGTGATTCCGGCTTCGGCAAACAGGGTCGGCGTATCGGCAACCGCATCCACATGAATGTTGACGGTTTGATCGACGGTGCCGCCCTGGCCATCCGAAACACGGACGGTGAAGCTGTCATCGCCGGCCCAGCTGGAATCCTTGGCCGTGAAGGTGAAGTTGCCGCTGGCATCCACCGACAGGGCGCCATTGTGGCTGGTGCCGTCGCTGACCACGCTGTAGCTCAGGCTGTCGCCTTCAACGTCGGTGGCGGAAACCTTTCCGGTCACTACGGTAGCGGCGTTGCTGGTGCTCTCGGTGCCGGTTCCGCCGGTCACCACGGTGATGACGGGGGCATCGTTGACCGCATCCACCTCGATGGTGCCGGTGGTGTGGGTCACCACGCCGTCTTGGGTCACCACATCGTAGGACACCGCCAGGGTGCCGTTGAAATCAGCATTCGGAGTAAAGGTGTAGCTGCCATCGGCATTGGTCGCCAAGGCGCCGCCGGGAACCGACACATTCGCCACGTGCAGATTGCTGTCCACGTCGGAAGCGTGGGCCAACAACTGGTCAGCGGTGAAGGTGATGGAACTGTCTTCGGCCACATGGCCCACATCCACCGGTCCGGTGACCACGGTGGCGTCATCGGCAGCGGCGACGTTAATGGTCACCTGCTGCGAGGTTACGCCGCCCAATGCATCGGCGATCTGAACGGTGAAGGTATCCGTGCCGTTCCAATTAGCATCGTCGGCGGTAAAGCTGAAGTTGCCCTGGGCATCGACGCTGAGCGAACCGTGATGCTCGCCGCCGCTGACCACGGTATAGCCGGTGATGGCGCCGTCCACATCGGCGGCACTGATGGTGCCGGTAACCACGGTCGCCGCGTTGGTGATGCTCTCACTGCCGGTGCCACCGGCAACAATAACGGTCGCTGCATCGTCCACGTTCTCGACGTTGACGGTGACCGTCTTGACCAGGGTGCCGCCTTCCGAATCCGTCACCGTGTAGGTAAGGGTGTCGGTGCCGTGGAAGTCGTCATTGGGCTGGTAGGTATAGCTGCCGTCGTCGTTGACGATGACGCTACCATGGGCCGGCGCATCAAACGCCACCGAGGTGGTGCCGCCCGCGCTGTCCACGTCCACGCTGAAGGTGAGCGGGTTCTCTTCCTTGATGGCGACGGTATTGGCAACCGAACCGTCGATGACGATGCCGCCCGAGGTGATGATTTCGTCGGTGGCGGACACGGTGACCGGGACGGTCACCTCGGTGATGCCGCCCTTATCGTCGGTGATCTGGACGGTGAAGGTATCGGTGCCGTTCCAGTTGGCATCGGCGGCAGTGAAGCTGAAGTTGCCCTGGGCATCGACGCTGAGCGAACCGTGATGCTCGCCGCCGCTGACCACGGTATAGCCGGTGATGGCGCCGTCCACGTCGGTGGCGCTGATGGTGCCGGTGACCTGGGTCGCCGCAGCCGTGGTGCTTTCATTGGCGGTGCCGCCGCTGAGGCTGACCTGAGCCTGA
>JACMLB010000317.1 GCA_014379805.1 Rhodospirillales bacterium
CGAGCGTGAGGCGCAGGAACGCGACATTCCGCGCCAGCGCATGCTGCGCGACGAGACCCTGATGGAAATCGCCGCCCACCATCCGAAAGACACCAACGAACTGGGCCGCACCCGTGGCCTGGGCAAGGGTCTGGTGGAAGGCAAGATGGGCGTGGCGTTGCTTGATGCCGTCAAGCGCGGCCTGGACATGCCCGAAGACCAGATCCCCAAGCCGCCCGAGCGGGTGGAACTGCCGCGCGGCCTTGGCCCGGTGGTGGATTTGCTCAAAGTGCTGCTGAAGATGAAGTGCGACGAGCATGACGTGGCCCAGAAGCTGGTCGCCAATTCGGCGGACATCGAAGCCATCGCCGCCGACGACAATGCCAAGGTGGCTGCCCTGCATGGCTGGCGCTTCGAGCTGTTCGGCAGGGACGCGCTGAACCTGAAGCATGGCCGTCTGGGCCTGGGCTTCTGCACCGATGGCCGCAAGCTGCGTCTGGCCCCGCTGGAGCCCGTGCCGCCGCCGGAGGAAGCCGTCGTCGCCGATCCGGCCACCGCCGATCAGGAATGAGCGCTGCGCCGCGCTATTCCGATGGTGAGGCTGCCGCCCGTGACGCCGCCGCTGCGGAACTGACAGCCGGCAACGCCCCGGCGGCAGCGGCTCGCGCCGCCATTGCCGCCGCCGATGCCTTCCTGACGAAGATCGTCACCGTGGTGGGATTGCAGCCGCAGCTGGACGCCATCCAATGCGGCGCCGGCTGTTATTCCTGCTGCCACCAGATGGTCGGCGTGACCGTGGCCGAACTGGCCCTGATCAAGGCCGCCATCGCCGCCTTGCCCGAGCCTGAGCGCACCGCCGTGCTAACCCGTGGGGCTGACACCGCCCGACGCGCCCAAGGCCTGAGCCAGGGCCAATGGTGGGCGGCCAAGCTGCGCTGCCCGCTGCTGGACGATGGCGGGCGCTGCCAAGTCCACGCCGCCCGCCCGCTGCCCTGCCGGGCCATGAACTCCGCCAACGCCGAGACCTGCCGCCGCTCGTTCGAGGGCGAAAGACTGCAAATCCCCACCCTGGCCGCCCAGCACCGCATCTACGGCCATGCCCAGGCGGGTCTGGCCCAAGCCCTGGCCGCCCATGGATTGTCGGGCCAGCCGGTGGCGTTGGGGGCGGAATTGGTGGATTAGCGGGCGTCCTTGAAGCGGAAATCCAGCCGCACCGGGAACGGCGCCTTGCTCTTCAAAGCCGGCGGCAGGCGCACCGGTTGGGCCTTGCGGATAGCCTGATAGAATGCATCCACCGATCGACGCTGCAAAGATTGTGGATGCAGCGAAGCGTAGCCGTCGAACACACCGGCGGGGTTCCATGGCCGGCGAGCGTCGAAATCCTCGTCGAAATAGCCATTGGCATCCACAATCACCGCCACCATCACATCGGCCTTTTCATAGGCCGCCAATTCGCGCGGCGGGTGCCAGTGGCGGATGACCTGGGACAGCACGAAGTCCCGTTCGTTCTGGGTAACCGGCTCGGCCTTCTTGGGCTTGAGCACCGCTTCCGCGCGGGGCGATGGCGGGGCCATGTCCGGCTTGGGCTTGGGCGGGCTGGACTGATTGGCGAGCCCGCCTTGCTCCAACTGAGGAATGGCCTTGGCCTCGGACGGCTGTGCCTCGCCTTTGTTTTCGCCCAACGGCCCGTCGGACATCTTAGGCTTGGCCGGTTCTGACCGGGGGGCGATTTCCACGGTGATGGAGGGTTCCTCGTCCTGACGCGGCTCGGGCATGGGGAAACCCAGCCAGGCCAGCGCCAGCAACAGATGAAGCACCAGCGACAGGCCAAGCGGCACCCAGCGGGTGTTGCGGTCCCTATGTTCCGCGCGAATCACGTCCGCTCAAACGACGGCATGAGTGCCGACGAAACCGGCTGCGCCGCCATCGGTGCAGGCGATTTTCACCAACCGCGCGGTCTCGCCGGTAATCAGGGTGACACGTTCTTCCATCCAGTCGATGGCGCGATCCAGCGCAGCCCCACCAACCGCACCCGGCTTGTTGAGGATCGGCGAGCGCATCTTGTTCTTGAGGAAGGCTGCGTAGACAGTGATGCTGACGAAGTCCTGAATGCCTGAAATGCCTTGAAAGGCGAAGGCATGCAAGCGGCTACCGTCAAATTGGCGTTTCACCCGTACCCACTTGCTTTCCGTCATGGTCATTTTCAATTCGACCACATGCAAATGTGCCCCATCCGCGTCGAAAGTTATGAACATCCCATCGGCGGATTTTTCTTCTTGGAACCACATGACGCGGAAGACGGCGGGATTATGTGCGCAGATTTGCAGCGCCGGGGAATTCACAGTGAAGGAGACCGAGCCAGGGGCATTGGCATCCAGTTCGATCACGTCAATGGAACCATGGGCGGCGACGGCGAAATCATTCCGAAGCCAAGGCAGGCGATCCGCTAACGGCGCAGGCAGCACACTCATTCCTCATCATCCTGATCCGCCAGCAAATCGCGGGTCATGAGAGTGAGGTCGCGCAGCAGGCTGTTCATGGTCGCAGGCTCGAAGCCCGCCGCGCCCTTGGTCATATCCTTGACCACGGTGGAACCATCCGGACATTCGAACTCATAACCCAGCGCGTTGGCGGGGTCGATGACGTCTTCCTCACTCAAATCCCACCGGCGCATGAACTCCTCCCTACGAGGATGATCGTGCAGCATCATGAGGTTGTTGAGGTATTGCAGGAAGGTGTCGCTGTGGGTGGTGACCACGACGCGAACGCCGCTGGACACCAAACGCGCGCAGGCGCGAGCCATAGCCATCTGCGCCTCAAGATGCAGATGTGCCTCGGGTTCTTCGATGATGATGGTGCTGAACTGAGTCCGCGACAGCACCTCGGCAAGCGGCCCCAATTCAGAAACCAGCGAGGACGCCGCATGCAATGGCATCGGTGTGATGCCACCATCGGGCTGGAACTGAAAAAGAGTTGAATCGGGCTTGGTGCGTTCAAAACGACCGCCCATGATTTCCTTTTCGATAAAACGAGCTACCGGTTCGCCAGTTCCATCCGGCACACTTGCTGACCGCGCAGCCATCAATCGGAGGAAGCCAAGCAGCGGCAAAGGGAAAACTGGCCCCTCTGCAGTCTCGCCACCGAAAGCCTTCCCCAATGCCTTGTCAATAACCGCCGGTAAGGTGAGCGCCAGACCGGAACGTCCCGCAGGGACATAGATGGAGCCATTGACCCCAATATCTGCCCATGGGCTGCCAGTAAGAAGCATATGGGCAATTGAGCTAATGACCCGATACCGCTTCCAATCAACATCCAAATCACTTACGGCGATGTTGAGTACAAATTCATCCGCCCCAAAGAAGGAGCCCCAGTTATCGTCAGGATCGTTTTTTATAACAACGCGTTGATGAGGGGGCGCAACCTGCAAAAGCTCCAATCCCGCATCAAGCCCCGGATACGAAAACACAGCAGAAAGAAAAGATGAGCTGCGCAGACCCAGCAACTGATTAAGCCAATTCACAAACGGGTCAACGACCAGAACCGTGCTGCTTCTCTCTTCTTTAGCCGTAAGGACTGCTTCCGCTATCGCCTTATCGCACATCTTGTAAACATCATCTGTGGGGATCTCCCGAGGGAACAAAATCCTCTCGGGGTTCAGCAATCCCCACAGCAGCGAAGCCACATAGCTTTTGCCGGTATTGTTACGCCCCACCAGGACAGTCAGCGGTGCAAGGGTGACGTCAGCCGATTTGATACGACCGAAATCCCTGATCGAGACTGTCCAGCGTGGAAGCGAATACATACCAGTACCCCTCATGCCTAATGCATGCCGCTGCCGCTGGCATCGCCCAGCGCCGCCTGGGCGGCAGCGAGGCGGGCGATCGGCACGCGGTAGGGCGAGCACGACACGTAGTCCAGACCGACCTTCTGGCAGAAGGCGATGGAGCTGGGGTCGCCGCCGTGTTCACCGCAGATGCCCAGCTTGAGGCCCGGACGGGTAGAGCGGCCCCGTTCCGAGGCGATCTTCACCAGTTCGCCCACGCCCTGCTGATCCAGCTGGGCGAAGGGGTCGTGTTCGTAGATGCCCTTTTCGCGATAGACGCCGATGAACGGACCCGAATCATCGCGGCTCATGCCGAAGGTGGTCTGGGTTAGATCGTTGGTGCCGAACGAGAAGAACTCGGCGGTCTCGGCGATCTCGTGGGCCAGCAAGGCTGCGCGCGGCAGCTCGATCATAGTGCCGACCATGTATTTCAGCTGGTAGGCGCTTTCCGTGAACACCGCGTTGGCGATCTTGTCGATGCTGGCTTTCAGCAGGTCCAGCTCCTTCTTGGCGCTGACCAGCGGGATCATGATTTCCGGGGTCACGGTACGCCCGGTATCGCGCGACACGAACACCGCCGCCTCGAAGATGGCGCGGGCCTGCATCTCGTAGATTTCCGGATAGGTGATGCCCAGGCGACAGCCGCGATGGCCCAGCATGGGATTGGATTCGTACAGCGCCACGTTGCGCGCCTTGACCACGGCGGCATCCACACCGGCGGCCTTGGCCACTTCCTCGATTTCCGCGTCCGTATGGGGCAGGAACTCGTGCAGCGGCGGGTCCAGCAGGCGGATGGTCACCGGCAAGCCCTGCATGATCAGGAACAGATCGGTGAAGTCCTGACGTTGGAACGGCAGCAGCTTGGCCAAAGCGGCGCGGCGGCCCTTCTCATCGGACGCCAGGATCATCTCACGCACGGCGATGATGCGCTCGGGGGCGAAGAACATGTGCTCGGTGCGGCACAGGCCAATGCCTTCGGCGCCGAACTGGCGCGCGGTGGCGGCGTCGGTGGGGGTTTCCGCATTGGCGCGGACCTTGAGGGTGCGGATGGTGTCCACCCACTCCATCAAGGTGGCGAAATCGCCGGTCAGCTCGGGCTGGATGGTGGGCACGGCGCCCAGGAAGCATTCGCCGGTGCCGCCGTCCAAAGTGATGACGTCGCCTTCCTTGACCACGGTCCCGGCCACCTTGAAGGTGCGCGCAGCCATGTCCACACGGATGTCGCCGGCACCGGCCACGCAAGGCGTGCCCATGCCGCGCGCCACCACGGCGGCGTGGCTGGTCATGCCGCCGCGCGTGGTCAGGATGCCCTAGGCCACATGCATGCCGCCGATATCCTCGGGCGAGGTCTCGACGCGCACCAGGATGACCTTTTCCTTCTTTTCCTTGACCCAGCGTTCGGCGTCTTCCGCC
>JACMLB010000318.1 GCA_014379805.1 Rhodospirillales bacterium
AGATAGCCGCATTCCTTCATGGCGCGGGTGAAGAAGCGCGAATACAGCAGATGCAGCACGGCGTGCTCGATGCCGCCGATATACTGGTCCACGGGCAGCCAGTAATCCGCCGCGCCCTTGTCGAAGGACACGTCGTCCGACTGGGGCGAGGTGTAGCGGGCGAAGTACCACGACGATTCGAAGAAGGTGTCAAAAGTGTCGGTCTCACGCCGGGCCGGCTTGCCGCAGCACGGGCAGTCCACATGCTTCCAGGTGGGGTGATGGGCCAGCGGATTGCCCGGCTTGTCGAAGCTGACATCCTCGGGCAGGCGCACCGGCAAATCCTTGGCCGGCACCGGCACGGCGCCGCAAACCTCGCAATGGATGATGGGGATGGGGCAGCCCCAATAACGCTGGCGCGACACGCCCCAGTCGCGCAGGCGCCAATTCACCGTCTTCTCGCCGCGCCCGTCGGCTTCGATGCGGGCAATGGCGGCGGATTTGGCCGCGTCCACACCCAGACCGTCGAGGAAGTCGGAATTGAACAGGCTGCCATCGCCCGAATAGGCCTCGGCCCCCACGGCGAAGCTGGCCGGGTCTTCACCCACGGGCAGCACCACCGGCTTGACGGTCAGGCCGTATTTGCGGGCGAAATCCAAATCGCGCTGGTCATGGGCGGGGCAGCCGAAGATGGCGCCCGAGCCGTATTCCATCAGCACGAAATTGGCCACATAGATGGGTAGTTCCCAACCCGGAACGAACGGGTGGCGGGCCTTCAGGCCGGTATCGACGCCCTTCTTTTCGGCGGTTTCCAGCACCGCTTCCGAGGTGCCCATGCGGTTGCATTCGCCGATGAAATCGGTCAGCGCTTCGTTACCCGCCGCCAGCTCTGCCGCCAGCGGATGGTTGGGGGAGATGGCCAGGAAGGCGGCGCCGAACAAGGTGTCGGGGCGGGTGGTGAAGACCTCCAGGGTATCGGCGCGCCCGGCGATGTCCCAGACGACCTTGGCGCCCTCGGACCGGCCGATCCAGTTTTCCTGCATGATGCGCACGCGCTCGGGCCAGCGCTCCAGCGTCTTCAGGCTATCCAGCAGATCGTCGGCGAAGGCGGTGATCTTGAGGAACCACTGGGACAGCAGCCGCTTTTCCACCAGGGCGCCCGAACGCCAGCCGCGCCCGTCGATCACCTGTTCATTGGCGAGAACGGTGTTTTCCACCGGGTCCCAATTGACCCAGGATTCCTTGCGGTAGACCAGCCCGGCCTTGAGGAAATCCAGGAACATGCGCTGTTCGTGCTTGTAGTATTCCGGCTCGCAAGTGGCGATCTCGCGGGACCAGTCATAGGACAGGCCCATGGTCTTGAGCTGCTCGCGCATGGCGGCGATATTCTCGCGCGTCCACTTGGCCGGATGCACGTTGCGCTCAATGGCGGCGTTCTCGGCAGGCAGGCCGAAGGCGTCCCAGCCCATGGGATGCAGCACGTTGAAACCGCTGGCCCGCTTGTGGCGCGCCACCACGTCGCCCAGGGTGTAGTTGCGCACGTGGCCCATATGGATGCGGCCCGACGGATAGGGAAACATCTCCAGCGCATAGTATTTCGGCCGGGATTTGTCCACGGTGGCAGTGAACGAGCCGCGCTCGTCCCACAGCTGCTGCCACTTGGTTTCGGTTTCCTTGACGTTATAGCGCTCGTCGGTACGCGACATGGCGGCCGGCCTCGAATTCAAATGGTGCGGAGATGATGGATATGGGCAGTCCGGAGAACGAAGTTCCCGGCCACACCTTAATTTAATCCGTGGAAACGATACGCAGCTGGCGGGCACGGGTCAGGATGGAGTTTTCCATATCGGTGGCCATGCGGGGCTCGACCTTGACGTCCACCCACTGGCCCATGGCGTCGCGCATTTGCTTGAACACCGAGACCTTGACGCCATCGGCTCGCAATGCGCGGTCCAGGATGAAGACGTTGAGCTTGAACCGCTCGGACGGCGCCTCGGGCAGCTGATACCAATCGGTGATGATGGTGCCGCCGAAGGGGTCGGCGGTGGCGATGGGCATGAAGCCCACGGTGTCGAGCGAGGCGCGCCACAGGAAGGAATTGACGCCGATGCCGACACCGTCGCCCTGGCCGCCCTTCTTCTTGTCGCCGAACAAGCCCTCAGTGCCGAACACGGTCTCGCGCGGCTCGTTGCCCATGCGCGGCGAGGTAGAGGCCTTGTCGCGGGTGGGGAACACAGCCTTGCTCTCGGAGCAGGCCGACAAGGCCGCGGCCGACAAGCCCAGGGCCGACAGGACCACAATGTTCGCCAACTTGATCTTCATCGCTTCAACACCTTGTTTGCCCATCAGGCGGAAAGCCGCGCGCTTCTGCGGACGCCCGTGCCGCCCCCCGCGGCCCCAGAGAATGCTACGGTCGCGTGCCGTCGGCAAGCCGCCAATTAAGTGGCCGATTCCAGCAGAGCGCGGCAAACCGCCATTTCACCGCCCCCTCAAACGCTGTGGCACTTTCGCCACAGTGCGGGGGTTTCGACACATCCTACCCCGTCCGTTGCTTGACTTGCCACCTTCGACGTGGCGAGATCAAGGCCGTTCGTTCATTTGGATAGCGGATGTGCCCTTACATCCCCGTGCCCAATAGAGAGGAGATAACATGAAGAAGGTTCTTATCGCCAGCACCGCGCTGGTTGCCGCGACCCTGGTTTCGGCTGGCGCTGCCTCTGCTTCCGAGAAGATCAAGCTGAACTTGGGCGGCTATTCCAAGTGGTGGGTTGTTGCGGCTCAGCAGGATTCGTCCTTCCAGTCCAACCACAACACCGCCAACATCCAGGGCGACTACAACAACGTCGACATCAAGGGCGACAACGAAGTTTACTTCGGTGGCTCCACCACCCTGGACAACGGCCTGAAGGTCGGCGTCGACATCCAGCTGGAAGCCGGTGGCCACACCGACCAGTCCTCCGACACCATCGATGAGTCCTACGTCTTCATCCAAGGCGGTTTCGGTAAGTTCATCGTCGGTGCGAAGAACAACGGCACCTACCTGATCCACAACACCGCTCCGGATGCCGCTGGCAACTGGAACGAAGGTGGCATCCTGACCGGTGGCTTCTCGGTTGCCAAGCCGACCAACGTCCAGACCATCACCCCGCTGGCGACCGGTGGCAACACCACCGCCATCGTGACCGACGGCGACGCCGAAGGCATCACCTACGTGTCGCCGACCTTCTACGGCTTCACCGCCGGTGCCTCGTACAAGCCGAACGTCAAGGAAGACGATCGTGGCACCACCAACCTGAGCACCGCGACCGCCGTGGCCTCCGACGTCTATGGCGCTGGCGTTCTGTACGCCAACACCTTCGGCGGCGTGGGCGTCAAGGTTGACGCTGGCTTCGCCACCTACGCAGTTGAAGGCACCGGCACTGGTGGTATCGTCGTCGGCGGCGGTTTGGGTTCGTCCGACGTCGATGAGTACTCGACCGGTGCTCAGCTGTCCTACGCCGGCTTCACCCTGGGCGGTTCGTACCGCAAGGTTAACGCCGACGCCACCCTCAGCGAACTGAGCGGCGACGCTTTCGACGTGGGTCTGCAGTACGCTTCCGGCCCCTACGCCGTGAGCATTGCCTACTTCCAGTCCAAGGTTGATGGTTCCAAGGTGATCGCCGGCGACGACGAGATCGAGTTCTATCAGGCTTCTGGCAAGTACAACCTGGGCGCTGGCGTCGATGCCCTCGCTTCGGTTGGCTACGCCAGCTTCGAAGACGAGTCTGGCCTGGTCCAGACCAAGAACGAAGGCTGGGTTGTCATGACCGGTCTGTCGCTGGCCTTCTAATCGAAGGTTCGCGAAAGCGATTGGGAAAGGGCGGCTTCGGCCGCCCTTTCTTTTTGTCCGCCGTCAGCTATGTGACGTTTATGCAACAGCGTGGTAGAGAACGGTTCGCAACTCACCCAGACGATTGATCGTTTGCGCGCCACCCCTTAAGATGCTTGGAAATTAGGCGGACGAACAAACGCCGCATTTTTTGTCATCGAGGCACGAGGGGTACACATGAAGAAGGTTCTTATCGCCAGCACCGCGCTGGTCGCCGCCACCCTGATCCACACCGGCGCCGCCCAGGCGTCCGACAAGATCAAGCTGGAACTCGGCGGTTACTCCAAGTGGTGGGTTGTCGCCGCTCAGCAGGACAGCGACTACCAGCGTAGCGCCAATGGCGCCAACCAGCGCGACTTCAACTCGGTTGATATCAAGGGCGACAACGAAGTCTTCTTCGGCGGTTCGACCACCCTCAACAACGGCCTGAATGTCGGCATCAACATCGAGCTGGAAGCCGGTGGCACCACCGACAATACCGCTGACACCATCGACAAGAGCTTCGTCTTCGTCGAAGGCGGTTTCGGTAAGGTGATTGTTGGCACCGAGGCCAACGGCGCCGCCCTGCTGCACGTGATGGCCCCCGATGCGGCCGGCAACACCGATTCCGAAGGTCTGCTGACCGGCGGCATCGCCATTGCCAACCCCGGCATCCGCAACCAGGTGACCACCGCCATCGACACCGACGGCGATGCCGAGAAGATCACCTATGTCTCCCCCAGCTTCTACGGCCTGACTGTCGGTGGCTCGTACATCCCCAACAGCACCCAGGACAACCGCGGCGCCACCAACCTGAACACCACCGGCGCCAACGCCGTCACCACCGGCGAGATCTATGGCGTCGGCGGCCTGTACGCCAAGTCCTTCGGCGGCGTTGATCTGAAGCTGTCGGGCGGCTACGTCACGTATGACCTCAACACCCCGGTGAACCGTGGTACCGAGGACGGCGTTAACGAATACAGCACCGGTGCTCAGTTGGCCTATGCCGGCTTCACCGTTGGCGGTTCGTATCGCAAGATCGAAGCCGACCGCGGCGCTGCCCCGCTTGATGGCACCGTTTGGGACGCTGGCATTCAGTACGCCTCCGGCCCCTACGCTGTGAGCTTCATCTACTTCGAGTCGAACCAGGATGACGCTGCCGTCGCCGGCGAAGACAAGTTCACCGTCTATCAGGTTTCGGGCAAGTACTCCATGGGCCCGGGCGTCGATCTGTTGGCTTCGGTTGGTCATGCCGAGTACAACGACGAAACCAACAAGACCAGCAATGGCGACGACAACCACAACAAGGGTTGGGCCGTCATGACCGGTCTGTCGCTGGCCTTCTAAGCCACGATCAGGTCTCGATTGGGGAAAGGGCGGCTTCGGCCGCCCTTTCCTTTTTTAGCGCTGCTGAAACCCGCCGATTGCCGCCAAGCCCGCCGCGAACCGCAACTTGCGGGCCGTCGCCGCATTCACTCCGCCTAACGCGATCACCGGCAACCCGGCACCCTGCGCCCATTGGGCAAAGCGGATGGCGCCGAGCGTAACTGCGCCGGGATGGCTGGCGGTGGCGAAGACCGGCGACAACAAGGCGCAATCCGCACCCAGCCGCACCGCCCGGTTCAAGCCGGTTCGGGAATGGGCTGCCACGCTCAGCATCCGCCGATGCCTCAACCACAACCGCAACCCTGCCAGATTAGCCGAGCGCGCCACAGCCTCGGGCAGATGCACGCCCGCCGCTCCGATCCGTGCCGCCAGCCGCCAATCCGCCCCCGCCACCACCAGCACCAGCCGCCGGCGCCGTGCGATTACCGCCAAGCGCCGGGCCAAAGCCTCGCGCTCAGGCGCAGCGTAATGGCGCAGCCACACGCCGGTGCCGGGCGGCAGGGTGTCCATTACCGCAGCCGGATCGGCCAAGCGGCTCTCGTCGGTCACCAGGATGACCGCCGGTACATTGCCCCGCTTCCGCTGGCGGGTGGCGTTTGCTAGGGTCACGTCCCGCGTTCCTCTTGCTGTTCGGTTTTGCCCTTGTCCGACATCATCCACAACCTGTCCGCTGTCAAGCAGCGCATTACCGGCGCCGCTCATGACGCGGGCCGCGACCCGGCCACCATCACCCTGGTGGCGGTGTCCAAGACCCACGATGCCGCCGCCATCCGCCCGGCGCTAGAGGCCGGCCAGCGTGTGTTCGGCGAGAACCGGGTGCAGGAGGCCAGGACCAAATGGCCGGAATTGCGGCAAGATTTTCCGGACGTCGAACTGCACCTGATCGGGCCGCTGCAAACGAACAAGGTGCGCGACGCGGTGGCCCTGTTCGATGTGATCGAGACGGTGGACCGCCCCAAACTGGCCCGCGCCTTGGCCGAGGAAGTCCAGCGCGTGGGCCGCAGCCCGCGCTGCCTGATCCAGGTCAATGTGGGCCGCGAACCGCAAAAGGCGGGGGTGGAGCCCGAAGCCGTGGACCAAATGATCCGCATCGCCCGTGAGTACCAGTTGGATATTGCCGGTCTCATGTGCATCCCGCCCGCCGAGGGCGATCCCGCCCCGCATTTCCGCGCCCTTGCCGACATGGCGGCGCGCAACGGCCTAGCGGTTATCAGCATGGGCATGAGCGGCGATTACCCCGCCGCCATTGCCCAAGGCGCAACCCATGTGCGCGTCGGCTCGGCTATCTTCGGCAGCCGCCCGCCGGTTTAGTCGGGCTATCGCCCGAGCCCATCTGGGGCAATGCCCCAGGCCCCTTTGATTTTATTAATAAAACAGAGGGAGGTTTGGAGGCCTCGCCTCCAAGCAGGGCCGGGGCGGCAGCCCCGCAAGCCTTAAAGACTAACGCAAATCCTGTCGCCCACGTCCACTACCGCCAGCAGCGCCAACAGATCGGGCAGGGCCAGGGCGACGCAGCCCTCGGTGGGTTGCCAGCCGGGCTTGGCCACGTGCAGGAAGATGGCGCTGCCCAGACCGGGCACGGGCGGCTCGTCGTTATGGGCCAATACCACCACCACATCGTAAAGCTGATCCTCGCGCCACATGGATTCGCATGAGGCCGGATGGGGCAGGCGAGTCGGGCGATTGTAATCGGGGTGGGCGGGGTCGTCGCACCAGCCGTCATGGGGCTGCAGCGCAGTGACCGGCAAAGCGGTCTGGGGCGGTGCCACACGATCGGGCCGATACATTACCCGCCGCAACGCCCAGCATCCCACCGGAGTGCCGCCGTCGCCCTCGCGCTTTTCCTGCACTATCCCGGAACGGCCCAAGGCGCAACGCACCTGCACCCCGTTCCAGTGCAGCATGCCGTCCTTGGAAACCTGGATATCCACTTGGCGTTATTCCACGCTGACGGTGGCCGGCGGCTTGCCGTTCAATTGGTTGGCCCGCTGATACTTGTCCAGGGCCTGACCCCAGGCGGCGCTGAACCAGTCGGGATTGGCGGCGGTCTGGTTTCCCCCATCCGTGGGCGGCGCCATGGGGTGGCCGGCTTCCTGTCCCGCCAAGGCGCGCTGCATGGCGGCAGAGGTGGCGGCGTTGGCGCTGGCATTGGGCATGATGGCGGCGTTGGGCGCGCGGCCCGTAATGGGAGTGTTGGAGCGCGAGCTGCCGCTGGCCACCGGCACGGTCACGGCGGGCAATGCCGCCGGGGTGACGTTGGTGCGGCTGGGAGTGGGCAAATACCGCGCCGGCCCGCTCAACGGTTTGGGTGCGCCCTGTGCTGCAGCAAGGGGGGCCGCAGCAGGCGTCGCCGCCACCGGAGTGGTCGTAATGGGCGTGGCAGTGACGGGCACGGAGGCCAACTGGGTCCCGTCCGCGGTGAACATCATGGGCTGACCGGTGGCGGCGGCGCCGAAACCGGGCAGATCGATCACCGGAGCGGCATTTTCAGCGGCGGCGGCGGCGATCTTGGCCGGCTCGGCGGCAACGGCTTTTGCCGGTTCAGTGGTGGCAGGGGATGGTGCGGCCTGGGCCAATAGGGTCGCGCCAGGGGCGGCGGGGGCGGCGTCATCCTTGAACAGGGCCAACACGTGGCCGCCCACATTCTTGCCGGTGGTCTCCTCCACCATGGCATTGGCGGCAGCGGCGGCCAGACCGATGGCCCCACCGAACAAAGTGCCGCCCAGCAGCCGGGCGCCAACGCCGATCTTGTCGCCGGACATGTCGCGGTAGATGTCATTGACGACGGGGATGTGCTGCAACGGATTGATGATGTCGAGCACGTCCCAGAAGCTGGGCTCGTCCTCTTCGGCGAACATGCTGAGGCGCGATTCTGCGGCCGCACCATCCCCCTCGCCAGGGCGCGGCGTCGGCAGGCCGATCTGCAGGCGATCGGGATCTACGTAAAACGGGGTCGGGGCGACGGAAGACACGCTCATGTTTCACCTTATGGCAAAGCCAGCTTTTGTATTGCAAGGCTAATGCCAAACGGCAAAACATTGATATTGTTGGATTTTATGGCCGCCCACAGACGGCAAACACCGGATCAGCCCGGCACTTTCTGCCGCACCCTAGAAAAGATGACCGCCCCGGACCGCCTTGGTGCGCAGATAGGTCTGGTTGTGGTCGTTGGCCGGGAAGACGTGAGGCACCCGTTCCACCACTGCGATTCCATGGGCGGCCAGGGCCTCGACCTTCAACGGGTTATTGGTCAGCAACTTGACCGCGCCGATGCCCAGCAGGCGCAGCATCTGCGCCGCCGGCTGATAGATGCGTTCGTCATCGTCAAAGCCCAGCTGAAGATTGGCGTCCAACGTATCGAAGCCATCATCCTGAAGCTGATAGGCGCGCAGCTTGTTGACCAAGCCGATGCCCCGGCCTTCCTGGGCCAGATACAGCAACACGCCGCTGCCCGCCGCCGCGATCTCGGCAATGGCGCCCTTTAACTGGTCGCCGCAATCGCAGCGCAGGCTGCCCAGCAGATCGCCGGTGAAGCATTCGGAATGCAACCGCGCCAGCACCGGCTGGTCGCCATCGGGCTCGCCGATGATGATGGCGAGATGTTCAATGCCGCCATCGGCCGGGCGGAAGGCGACAATGCGGGCATTCTCGGCATCGGCCAGCGGCACCCGGGCCTGGGACACCACCCGCAAGGTGCGCGCGGCATTGACCTGATAAGCGGCAATGGCATCGGCGGTAACGCTGATCTGATCGACGCCCACGGCACCGCCCTCGGCCACCACCACCGCCGGCAACAGACGGGCCAGCTTGGCCAAGGCGACAGCCTGGGCCACGGCGCAATTGGCCGGAGCGGGCTCCACACTGATGGTGCCAAGATCGGGACGCGGACCGCTGAGGCAGGGATCGGCCAGACCGGCGACCAAATCTGCAGTCAACCCACCGACAGCCTGCAGCCGCACCACGCTATCGTCCGCCGCGCCAAGACCCAGCACACGGGCCCGGCGGCCGGTCACCGCCATGGTCACGGCGCCCATTGCAGCCAGGGCCTCGGGAGTGACGGCCTCCGCCGACAGGGCATGGACGAGGACACCGTCGCGTCCCAGCACGGCGACCACACCGCCGCGCCGCAGCTCGGCAATGGCGCGGTCCACGGCGATCAATAGGGCGGGCGCCGGTTGCGGGTGGCCCAATGAGGTGTCCAATTTCTTGGTCATGTATCCGGGGTCATGTAGCCGGGGCGGGCATCAAGGGCGGCACCATAGCGGGTTTCGCCAGCGGGAAAAAGGGTCCCAGGCTTCGTTTCCATATTATGCGTGGGCATGGGGTGCCAAATCACGCAAACTAGGGCCATGATTTCTCTGCCCCATCTGTTGCTGATTGATTCCGAACCAGCGGCCCGTCAAACCCTGGCCGAAGTGCTGGAGGGGGCCGGCTATCACGTCACCACCAGCGAGACAGCACCGGATTTGGCCGGTTTCGACCTGATCCTGGCCGATCCCGCCGTGCTGACCGGCCTGGAGACTGGCGGCATTCCCACCGTGGCATTGACCAAGCCGGTGCGCCTGGGCGCGCTGCTGGCACGGGTGGAAGACATGCTGGCGCGCGGCTTGACCGCCGCCCCATCCACCCCCATCGGCCCGTGGCACTTCATGGCCGCATCCCGCCTGCTGCAAGGCGAGGGCGACCGCAAGGTGCGGCTGACCGATAAGGAAACCGCCATTCTGGAGCATCTGATCAAGGATGGCGGCGTGGTAACGCGCGAGACCCTGCTGGCCCAGGTGTGGGGCTATTCCGCCGCCATCACCACCCACACTCTGGAAACCCACATCTACCGCCTGCGCCGCAAGATCGAACCCGATCCGGCCAACGCCACATTGCTGATCACCGAACCGGGCGGCTATCGGCTGGCCGGGCGGGAGAGCGCGGGTTAAGAGCTGCCTTCGGGTGCGGGTTTCGCCACCGGCATGAAATCGTCCATGATGGTGTCTTCTATACGCTGGCTCAGCGTATGCCTGACCGTCTCGGAATCCATAACCACGCGGAACCTGCCGCCGAATTTGCGGGCCTTTTCCGCCACGGCGCCAGCATAGGCCCGCCAATTTTCGCCGGCGAAGCAGCACGGGTCCTCCCGGTTGAACGCCTGCAATTGGCGCCGCCCGGAGCCCGAGGCGCCCATGACATAAAGCTCGGGATAGGTGACGATCTCGTACAAACGGCCCATAAGCTGTTCATAGCTGCCCCAGCTCGGCCGCGACGCATGCACCGCCAGCGGCGCCGATCCGGCCACCGCATAGCTGTACGTGATGCGGGGGTCCAGCGCCGCCACCAATTGGGTCACCCAGCCGCCGCCAGAGAAACCGGTCATGCCCACCTTGGCGTAGGAACGCTGCGCCAGAACATGGTTCAGCGCCACCAGCACCGGGGTGATGAACAACTTGGTGGTGCCGAAACCCTCGGTCTCCAAAATCTCCAGCGCATCGGGATCGTGGATGGTCAGGACACCGAAGCGAGAATGATGGAAGGTCGGGCGCGGATTGTGCGGACCGGTGGCCGGCAATGACAGGGCAAGAACATCGCAGCCCGCCGACAGGACCTTGTCGAAGAACCGCTTGCGCACCAGGAACGAGTCGCGATGGCCTTCCTGATACACCATCAGGCAGGACTGCGAGTCCTTGGCCTTCAGGTGAAACGCCACGGAATCGATGCCATAGGCTTGCGCCACGGTCAGCCGGTCCACGCTGGCCAGATTGTCGAGATCAAACAGCAGCGGCTCGAACACATCGGTTTCGACGCCATCGGGCAATTGCTTGCCGGGGGCCGAGGTGCCGCGCCAGATGAAGGCGCCGAGCGCCGCACGCCGGGTGGTGATATCGGCGGGCGACTGCAAGCCGATCAGCGCATGGCGATAATCATTGGCGGCGACCATGGGGAAGATGCCGTCTTCGGCCAAATTGACCTTGTGAGACGGCTTGCCCTTCACATATTTGGCGTAGGTTCGCGCCAAACGCTCGGCGCTGGTGTTCGAACGCACAAGCCAGCCCGAAGAAAAGGCCGCGATGATGATCGCGGCCCAAAAGACCATTCTCGCCGGCTTGGTCATTGCTGCGGAATCATCCTCCCCAGCTTGCGCCCACCGCAGATATGGACGTGCAGATGGGGGACTTCCTGGCCGCCATTGGCGCCGGTATTGGCGATCATGCGCCAACCGTCCTCGGTCACACCCACCATTTCCGCCACCTTGCCGACCGCGCGGAAGAACGCGCCGATTTCCACATCGCGGGCATTGGCGGTGAAGTCGTTCATGGACACATAGGCGCCCTTGGGGATAACCAGCACATGCACCGGCGCCTGGGGGCCGATGTCATGGAAGGCCAGGGTATAATCGTCCTCATGCACCTTGTTGCAGGGGATTTCGCCCCGCAGGATTTTGGCGAAGATGTTGTCGGGGTCGTAAGCCATTTATCCCTCGTTAGTTGACGCCAATGTGACATGCGGAAACGTCGATAACCATCCGGGATAATGCCTATTCGGCGAACAGGGACGACCTATTTCCCCCGGCTGTTCTTCTCGTCGATACCCGAAATGCCGGCCCGCTTGTTCAGTTCGGCCCACACATCGTCGGGCTTCACGCCGCATTCCGCCCACAGCACCAACAGGTGATACAGCAGATCGGCGCTTTCCGAGGTCACGCCCTGGGGGCCTTCCACCATGGCAGCCAGCGCGGTTTCCACCGCTTCCTCGCCCACTTTCTGCGCGATTTTCTTGCGGCCCTTGGCGAACAGCTTTGCGGTGTAGCTGATTTCCGGGTCCGCACCCTGGCGGGCGGCGATGACCTGGAACAGGGCGTCGATGGCGTGGGTCATGCTGTCCCCTTAAACCGGACGGACGGGAATGCCGGCGGCGGCCATGTGCGCCTTGGCTTCGGCGATGGTGTAGGTGCCGAAATGGAAGATGGACGCAGCCAGCACGGCGGTGGCGTGGCCGTCGCGGATGCCTTCCACCAGATGGTCCAGATTGCCCACGCCGCCCGAGGCGATCACCGGCACCGACACCGCATCGGCCACCGCACGGGTCAGCGGAATGTTGAACCCCTGCTTGGTGCCGTCGCGGTCCATGGAGGTCAGCAGGATCTCACCGGCGCCGTATTCCACCATGCGCCGCGCCCAGTCCACTGCGTCGATGCCGGTGGCGTTGCGGCCGCCATGGGTGAATATCTCGAACTTGTTGGGCGCGGTCTGCTTGGCGTCGATGGCGACGACGGTGCATTGGCTGCCAAACTTTTCCGCCGCTTCGCGGACGAATTCCGGGCGGTGCACGGCGGCAGTGTTGATGGACACCTTGTCGGCACCGGCCAGCAGCAGCTTGCGGATATCTTCCACCTGCCGCACGCCGCCGCCCACGGTCAGGGGCATGAAACATTGCTCGGCAGTGCGACTGACCACGTCATAGATGGTGTCGCGATTGTCCGAACTGGCGGTGATATCCAGGAAGGTCAGCTCGTCGGCACCAGCCTTGTCGTACAGCTTGGCCTGTTCCACCGGATCGCCGGCATCGATCAGATCGACGAAATTGACGCCCTTGACCACGCGGCCGTCCTTGACGTCCAGGCAGGGGATGATGCGCATCTTCAGCATCGGACCTACTCCGCCAGAAGCGCGATGGCTTCTTTCACATCAATGCGCCCGTCATAGATAGCGCGGCCCGAGATCACGCCGCAAATGCCGGACTCCGCCACCGCCTTCAGCGCCCGCAAATCGTCCAGGGACGACACGCCGCCGGAAGCGATCACCGGGGTGGAGATGGCTTTGGCCAGAGCGGCGGTGGCGTCCACATTGGGGCCGGCCAACACGCCGTCGCGGTCGATATCGGTGTAGATGATGGCGGCAGCGCCAGCGTCCTCGAACTTGGACGCCAAATCCAGCACGGTCAAATCCGAAGTCTCGGCCCAGCCTTCCACCGCCACCCGGCCACCCTTGGCGTCGATGCCGACAGCGACCTTGCCGGGGAAACGCTTGCAGGCCTGCCTGACCAGTTCGGGATCGCGTAGCGCCACGGTACCCAGGATGACGCGCGACACGCCGCGCGCCAGCCAATCCTCGATGGTCGCCATGTCGCGAATGCCGCCGCCCAGCTGCACCGGCACGGTGACCGCCTTCAGGATGGACTCCACCGCAGCCGCATTGACCGGCTTGCCGGCGAAGGCGCCGTTGAGATCGACCACATGAATCCACTGGGCACCGGCAGCGGCGAACTCAGCCGCCTGCGCGCCGGGATTGGTGTTGAACACCGTGGCCTCTTCCATGAGGCCCAGCTTCAGCCGAACACAAGCGCCGTCCTTGAGGTCGATGGCGGGGAAGAGAATCATCGTCACGGAGTCCA
>JACMLB010000319.1 GCA_014379805.1 Rhodospirillales bacterium
AGAACGGCGGTTCCTCTTCCGTATGGTGGTGGTCCAGATTGCCGAATTTGGTGAACTCGCCCTGGAACGACAGCCGCACGGTGCCCACGGGGCCGTGACGCTGCTTGGCGATGATGACCTCGGCGGTGTTGACCACTTCCAGCAGGCGCTTGTGCCAAGCGTCGTAGCGCTCGTTGAACTTCTCTTCGGATTCGTCGGGGCGGCGGCCCGGCTCGGCGCGTTCCAGATAATACTGTTCGCGGTACACGAACATGACCACGTCGGCGTCCTGCTCAATGGAGCCCGATTCGCGCAAATCCGATAGCTGAGGCCGCTTGTCTTCGCGCTGTTCGACGGCGCGCGACAACTGAGACAGCGCAATCACCGGCACGCTGAGTTCCTTAGCCAGTGCCTTCAGGCCGCGGGTGATTTCCGAAACTTCCTGCACGCGGTTTTCCGAATGGCTGGCCGAACCGCGCAGCAGCTGCAAGTAATCCACCACGATCACGCCCAGGCCGTGCTGGCGTTTCAGGCGCCGGGCGCGGGTGCGCACCGCCGAGATGGACAAAGCCGGGGTGTCGTCGATGTAAAGGGGCAGGCGGCTCAGTTCCTGGGCGGCGATAACCAGACGCTCGAACTCGTCATTGGTCATCTCGCCCTGGCGGATCTTGTGGCTCGAGATTTCCGCCTGCTCGGCCAGGATACGACCGGCCAGCTGCTCGGACGACATTTCCAGTGAGAAGAAGGCGCAGATGGCGCCGTCCACCGACTTCTTGTTGCCGAGCGGGTCGACCTCTTCCTTGTAAAGCTTGGCGGCGTTGAAGGCGATGTTGGTGGCCAGCGCGGTCTTGCCCATGGAGGGACGACCGGCCAGGATCAGCAAATCCGAGGGATGCAGGCCGCCCAGGCGGGTGTCCAGATCCAGCAGCCCGGTGGGCACGCCCGACAGCTTGCCCTGGCGCTTATGGGCCGCTTCGGCTTGGCGGATGGCCTCGATCAGCACGGCGCCGAACGCCTCGAAGCCGCCTTCGGTGTGGCTGGTGGTGGCAAGTTCGTACAGCTTGGCCTCGGCAGTGCCGATCTGGTCCATGGCCGGGCGGTCGATGGCGGAATCGAACGCTTCGTTGACCATGTCGCCACCCAGCGCGATCAGCTCGCGGCGCAGGTGCAGGTCGTGGACCAGCTTGCCGTAATCCTCGGCATTGATGATGGACACTACCGCATTGGCGAGCTGGCCCAGATATTGGGTGCCGCCGATTTCGGTCAGGCCGCCATCGCTGTCGAAGTAGTTCTTCAGCGTCACCGGATTGGCGATCTGCCCGCGCTCGATCAGTTTGCCGCAAGCGGAGAAGATGCGGCCATGCACCGGGTCGGCGAAATGCTCCTGGCGCAGGAACTCCGACACCTTTTCGAAGGCGCGGTTGTTCAGCAGGATGGCGCCCAGCAGGGCTTGCTCCGCCTCGTAATTGTGCGGCGGAGTGCGAATGCCGGCGGCGTCGCCTAGGGCAGGGGCGGTGATCAAGGAAGACATGGCGCGGATGCTAGCAGATTGGCGCCCGCCTGCGAGAGGGGAAGTTATCCACAGCCTGTGGAACCTGGGGACTTACTGCGCAGCCATCTCCTGGCGTCGCGCTTCGGACAGCGTGCGTTCGGCGTCCACCATATAGTCACGGGTCAGCGGCACCACGTTGCGGTCCTTGGTCATCTGGATTTGGAACACCATAAGCGACAGGCGGCGGAAGCCGATTTCGCAGGCGGACAGATAGGCCTCCCACATGCGGCAGAAGCGTTCGTCGTAAAGCTCGGCGGCTTCGGCGCGGCGGGCGAGGAAGCGTTCCAGCCAGGCCTTCAGGGTCAGGCCGTAATGCCGGTGCAGCACTTCGATATCCGTGGTCAGCAGGCCCGAACGTTCCAATTGGGGCAGCACCTGGGACAGGGCAGGGGTGTACGAGCCGGGGAAGATGTGGCGGCGTATCCAGGGGTGGGAACTGCCGCCCTCGTTATCGCCGATGCTGTGCAGCAAGGCGATGCCGTCATCGGTCAGCAATTGGTGGATGCGGCGGAAATAGGTGCCGTAATGGGGCGGGCCCACATGCTCGAACATGCCGACCGAGACAATGCGGTCGAATTGGCCCTGAACCTTGCGGTAATCGATCATCTCGAACCGCACCCGCCCGTCCAGCCCGGCCTCTGCCGCCCGCTGGCGGGCCACGGCCAATTGTTCGGCGGACAGGGTGATGCCCAGCACGTCCACATCGGCCATGCTCGCCAAGCTCAGCGCCATGCCGCCCCAGCCGCAACCGATGTCGAGGATGCGCTGGCCGTCGGCCAGCCTCAGCTTGGCGGCAATGTGGCGCTTCTTGGCGATCTGCGCCGCCTCCAGCGAGGTGTCGGGGGTGGCGAAATAGGCGCAGGAATATTGCATGTCCTGGTCCAGGAACAGGCGGAACAGGTCTTCATGCAGATCGTAATGATGTGCGATGCGGCGGTGCGACAGCCCGATGGGATTGTACTGTTCCCACGCAAGGAACAACCGCCCCAGGGTCTGATGCAAGCGGGTCGACAGGCTGTAGCCATGGCTCGTCACATTGGCGGCGCAAACGTCGAGGAAGCCCAGGAAGGTGCCTTCCTCAAGCACCATGGTGCCTTCGGTGAAGGCGTCCAGCAGGTGGTAATGGGGGGCGATGACCACGCGGCGTTCGGTGGCGGCATCGGTGAAGCGCACCACGGCTATGGGCGGGCTGCCATCGCCGTAATCCTTGCGCTGGCCGGTGTGGTCGATCACCCGGACCGAGCCCTGGCGGATCAGATTGCTGAAAAATAGGTCAAGCAATTGCATTGGCGAGCCTCCCGTCCGGTTGTGAACATACGAGGGGCTGCACTTGGCGTAAATCTGGTCTGAAGTCTGTGGCTGGAGGCCTAGCGCGGGTAGGGGCGTGTTCATCCCTCTGTCGTCATGCCCGTGCTTGTCACGGGCATCCACGTGGCGCCAAAATTTAAACCGGACAGCTGTGGAACACGTCCGGCCATGACGGGTGGAGTAGGGTGGAGCGCCTCAATAACGTCTTGCATGCAGACATGCGAACGCGCCGGCGGGGATAACCCGCCGGCGCTTCAGCATTTGGACCAATCGAGGCGAATTAGGCCTCGGAAGCCTCGTCGGCTTCGGTGGTCTCGATCTCGGCATCGGCGTCGGCCTCAACGGCCTCGGCTTCAACTTCTTCGACCTGCGCAGCCGAAGCGGCGGCGGCAGCGCGCTCCGCTTCTTCCTGCGAGCGGGCGACGGTCACGGTCACGGTCACGAACACCTCGGGGTGCAGCGACAGACGGACCGGGTACGAGCCCAGGGTCTTGATCGGGTTGTCCAGGTTGACCTGGCTGCGTTCGACGGTGTAGCCCGACGTCTTGACGGCATCGGCAACGTCACGGCCGGAAACCGAACCGTACAGCTGGCCACCCTCACCGGCCTGACGAACCATCAGGACCTTGAGGCCTTCCATCTTCGTCGCAACGGCCTGAGCCTCATCGCGACGCTTCAGGTTGATCGCTTCAAGCTGGCCACGCTGCTTTTCGAAGAAGGCAAGGTTGTCCTTGTTGGCGCGCAGCGCCTTCTTCTGGGGCAGCAGGAAATTACGGGCGAAGCCAGTCTTGACATTCACCACGTCGCCCATCTGACCGAGCTTCTCGATCCTTTCGAGCAGGATGACTTCCATTCTATCCCTCCATACCGCCGCCGCTATCAGGGCGGCGGAATCTCATCGTCCAGAACCTAA
>JACMLB010000320.1 GCA_014379805.1 Rhodospirillales bacterium
CTGAAGGCCGGCTACGACCATGATTGGGAAAGCCTCGCCGCCGCTTCGGCCCCTGCCGAGTGCGTGTCCGTGGCCGCCACCGATCCGCTGTACATCCTGTACACGTCGGGCACCACCGGCCAGCCCAAGGGCGTCGTCCGCGACAATGGCGGCCATCTGGTCGCCCTGAAGTGGACCATGAAGAACATTTACAACATCGAGCCGGGTCAGGTGTTCTGGGCCGCGTCGGATGTGGGTTGGGTGGTCGGTCACTCCTATATCTGCTACGCCCCGCTGTTCCACGGCGCTACCACCCTGGTCTACGAAGGCAAGCCGGTGGGCACTCCGGACGCCGGTGCGTTCTGGCGTGTCATCGCCCAGCACAAGGTCAACGCGCTGTTCACCGCGCCGACCGCCTTCCGCGCCATCAAGCGCGAAGACCCCAATGCCGAACTGCTGGCCAAGTACGACATGTCGTCCTTGCAGGCCCTGTTCCTGGCCGGCGAGCGTTCGGACCCCGAGACCATCAAATGGGCTCAGGCCAATCTGAAGGTTCCGGTGGTGGATCACTGGTGGCAGACCGAGACCGGTTGGGCCATCGCCGCCAACTGCCTGGGCCTGCATGAATTCCCGGTCAAGCCCGGTTCGCCCACCAAGGCCGCTCCCGGTTGGGACCTGCAGGTTCTGGACGAAGGCCATCACCCGTGCAAGCCCGGCCAGACCGGCTCGCTGGTGGTCAAGCTGCCGTTGCCGCCCGGCACCTTCTACACCCTGTGGAATGCCGAGCAGCGCTTCTTCGACAGCTACCTGGGCGAGTTCCCCGGCTACTACAAGACCGCTGACGCCGGCATGATCGACGAAGACGGCTACGCCTATGTGATGAGCCGCACCGACGACATCATCAACGTGGCCGGCCATCGTCTGTCCACCGGTCAGATGGAAGAAGTGCTGGCCAGCCATCCCGACGTGGCCGAGTGCGCCGTCATCGGCGTGGCCGACCAGTTGAAGGGCCAGCTGCCGCTGGGCTTCGTCTGCCTGAAGGCCGGCGTCACCAAGCCCGACGCCCAGGTCCTCAAGGAAATCGTCGCCCTGGTGCGCGAGACCATCGGCCCGGTTGCCGCCTTCAAAAGCTGCACCGTGGTGAAGCGTCTGCCCAAGACCCGCTCGGGCAAGATCCTGCGTGGCACCATGCAGAAGATCGCCGACAACCAGGACTACAAGATGCCCGCCACCATCGACGATCCCTCCATCCTGGAAGAGATCGGCGAGTCGCTGGAAAGCATCGGTTACGCCAAGGGCCGCAAGGAAGTCGCGGAGTAATCTGGACTGCGGTCAGATATGAGAAGGGGCTGCCGAAAGGTGGCCCCTTTTTCTGTCCCCTCGGTCGTCTGTTGAGAGACATTCCATGCCCGTCTTCATCGCACTGCTTCGCGCCGTCAACGTGGGTGGAACCGGAACGTTGCCCATGAGCGACCTCAAGAAGCTGTGCGAGGCTGTGGGCTTCAAAGCGGTCCGAACCTATATCGCCAGCGGCAATGTGGTGTTCGAGAGCGAACTAACCGAGGCCGACGTCAAGGCAGCGCTGGAACAGACACTCCGCGACTACGCGGGAAAGCCGGTGGGCGTTTTCGTGCGAACGTTTGCCCAGATGGCCGAGGTGCTGGCGAGCAACCCGTTCCCCGATGCGCCCGCGAATCGCACGGTCGCCATCTTCCTGGACGAACCGCCCGCCGCCGACGCGCTAACAACCGTTATTGGACAACAGGGAGAGCAGCTCCAGCTTGGTGCGCGCGAGGTCTACGTCCATTACGGCGACGGCATGGCCCGCACCAAGCTGCGCATCCCAGCGGCCAGCGCAGGAACAGCGCGCAACATGAATACGGTGGCGAAGCTGGCGAGCATGGCGGCGCAGGGGTAGGGGGGCTTACAGCCCCGCCGCGTGCAGCACCCAGGTCTTCACCTCCAGATCGTGGCGCAGGATGTGTTCCACAAACACCAGCCGTCCGGCGGCACCGGCTGCGGCCGGTTCCAGGCCGGTGTCGTTCAGCAGCAGGGAATGCAGGCGGTTGCCCACGTCCAGATGCTCGCGCATGTGGCTCAGGCGGTGGCGATAGCCGATCAAAGGGAAGATGGCTTCCTCGCTGGCGAAATGGGCTTCTACCGTGGCGATCAGGGCGTGGGCGTTTTCGCGCAGGCGGGTTGGCCGGGGCGTGGTGGCGGCGAAGGCACAGAAATCGTTGAACGAGTCGATCAACCGGCGATGCTCGTGGTCGAGGCGGTCATGGCCGATGGAGAACGACTCCAGCCACGGCACGCTGCCGGCGTTTGCCACAATTTCCAATGTCATGGTGCAAGCCCCGATGCTTCACCACAACAGTGACCGCCCGCCGGTCCGCACACAATCGGGTGTGCGCCCTAGCAACCTTGAGCCATAGGGGGCTGTGGGCTTTACTGCACCCGCATATCGGTCAGGAAGGTCTCCACCTCGCCTTCCATACGCCGGCTTTCGCCGATCAGCAGGGTGGCGGCGTCGAACACCTCTTTCGCCATGCGCCCGGTTTCGCCGGCGGCATGGGCAACGCCGGCGATGTTGCTGGCCACATCGGCGGTGCCGCGCGATGCTTCGGCGACCGAGCGGCTGATTTCAGCGGTGGCTGCGGATTGTTCCTCCACCGCCGCCGCCACCGAGGCAGCCAGCTGATTGACCCCTTCGATGGTCTGCGTAATGCCGCGAATGGCGGTCACGGCGGCGCGGGTTTCGTTCTGGATGGCGCTGACCTGGGCAGAAATATCGTCTGTGGCCTTGGCGGTCTGGGTGGCGAGGTTCTTGACCTCGTGCGCCACCACGGTGAAGCCCTTGCCGGCCTCACCGGCACGTGCCGCCTCGATGGTGGCGTTGAGTGCCAGCAGATTGGTCTGGCCGGCGATGGCATTGATCAATTGGATGATCTGCCCGACCTTGTTGGCCGCATCGGCCAGGGTCTCGATGCGGGCATTGACCGCCTCCGCCTCCTTGGCCGCACGATCAGCCATCTCCGCCGAGCGCGCCACCTGCTGGGAGATTTCATGGATGGATGCGGTAAGCTCGGTGCCTGCCGCAGATACGGTCTCCACATTGGCGCTGGCCTGCTCCGTCGCGGTGGATACGGCAGTGCTCTGGCGGTTGGTTTCCTCGGCATTGGCGGACATGCTGGTGGCCGAGACGTGCAGGTGTTCCGCAGCACCCGATACCGTGCCCAACACGTCGCGGATGGCTGCGTCGAAGCCGGCGGTCAGGGTTTCGATGCGCTGTTTGCGGGCGATCTGTTCCTCGGTCTCCAACTGCTCGGCCAAGCGGCGCTGGCCCTCGTTGAGGGTGCTTTCCTTGAAGCTCATGAAGGCCTGGGCCAACTCGCCGATTTCGTCCTCGGTCTTGGTTACGAAGTTCACGTCGATATTGCCGCCGGCCAGTTCGGTCATCACTGCCGTCATGCAACCGACGGGGCGGGTGACGCGGGTGCGGACCAAACGGGCCGACCATAGGGCAATGGCCAAGCCACCGATCAAGGCGGCGGCGGCGGCGATCAGGGCCGAGGTGCTGTCGCGCTCGACCGTGCCGGAAAGCGAGGCTGAGTACTCGCCCATGGCCCGCGACAGGGCCAGAAGGGTGTCGATGGCCGCAGTGGATTCCTTCATCCAGCCGGCGCCGTCGATGGAGTAGATGCCGCCGGCAATGCCCGCCTGATAGACGGTGTCGCGCACGCCCTGGAACTGGCCCAGGAATTTGCTTTCCACCTCGGCCATGGCGGCCAGCACAGGGGGCGGCAGCAGTCCGGCGTCGCGGGCGGCCAGCAGGCGGCTCCAGGCCAGATCCACGCGGCCCCGGAAGCCGGCCAATTCGGTCACGGATACCGTATTCATGGGGCTTTCCGACGACACCAGGGCGCCGACACGGGCGCGCTCGCGGCCGGCATACTCGCTCATCACCCAAACGAAGTGCTTAAGGTCGGCGATGTCCGACAAGGTGGCGGCGTTGCCCTCGCCCTTGCGGGTGGCGGTCAGCCGCAGCGCTTGGCTGCTATCGATCAACCCGGTGATGGTGGGAAACCACTGCTTGGCAATGGTGCGGTCGCGGTCCTCGAACGGCTTTTTCAATTCGCCATCGATCTTGGTGCGCAGAAGCGTCAGCCGCTCATGGGACGCCTTGGCTTTGTCCATCATGGCCGGTTGATTGAATTTCCGATCTCCCCCTAGCCGGGCCAGACCCTGAGCGAATGCGTCGTCGCCGGCTTGGCTGCGCTTGGCGATCTCGGCCTGATGGGTGGCGACCTGTTCCAGCGGCGCGTTCAGTGCCGCATTGGTGCGGCCACGCTCTACCGCCCAATGGCCGGCGGCGGTCAGCAGCAAATCGGCGGTGACGTTGCTCTCTGCCGTCTCGTTGGCCATGCGGCGCGCCTGCCAATTCTCGGCGACGATCACGCCGGTGGCGACCAGCAGGGGCGCGGCCAGGGCGATCAACAGGGCCGGCAGCAGCACGGCGATGCGCAGTTTGCGCAAGGATAACAGCCGCCGCGCCGGGGATGGATTAAGGGCGTGAACCATGTGGTCGCGATAGCGCATGTCCGAGCCGGTGACGTGGCCGGTGAACCATTGGGTCAGCGTATCGCGCAACTGACCGGCAAAGACGGTTGCATTGTCGGGCGTCAGGGTGGCGGTCAGGTCGCACATCCGTTGCTCGAACTCGGCATGTTCGCGGCGATGGGCGGCAAGGCCGGGCCAGTTATAGACCTCCAGCAGCCCTTCCTCGCGGCGGAAATGCAGGTGCAGATGGTCGGCGACGCGGGCCGCCACCAAGCGCACATCCTTGTACGAGCGGGCACCCGACAGGCTATCAATGAGATCAAGCAGGTTGCCGTGGTCAGTGTCCAGCGCCGGCACACCCACAGACAAAGACGCATTGATGCCGGTCATAACCGTCTCTTTCTCTCATTTAGAAAAGGAGAGTTCATAATGCACCTTTAGCTGAGCGTAAACATGATATTGGTCAAGGTCAGTTTCGCCACAGCGGCTTGTCGGCCTCGCTTTTGGCGGTGGCGCGATTGACCCCAATATCGGCCAACAGGCGTTCATCCAATTGACCCAGCGCGTGGCGTTGCTGACTACGCTCGATCCAGCCCAGAAGCGTGTCGAACAGGCGGACCAGAATGCCGGGGCCGGGGGAGGCGGTGGAAATTGAACCCATCCAATACTGCGTTTTCATGGGACAAATCCTCTTTGACACCATGATTGAGTCAGCCATTGACACCCTGTTCGAGTCAATGTCAACATTGAACCCATGTCAAATTGGCTCCCCGATCTGGCCGCCCATAGCGGCCCCAAATACCGCGCCATCGTCGATGCCATCGCCGCCGATATGCGCGCCGGCCGGCTGCCGCCCGGCACCCGGTTGCCCACCCATCGCGATCTGGCGTGGCGGCTGAAGGTGACGGTGGGCACGGTGGCGCGGGCCTATGCCGAGGGTGAGCGTCAGGGCCTGCTGTCGGGCGAGGTCGGGCGCGGCACCTTCGTCAAGGACCCCGGCAAGTCCGAGCCCGCCTTGGCGCAATATCTGTCGTCGGTGGCGTGGGCGCCGCGCCAGGACGTCATCAACATGGCGGTCAACCGCCCCGGCGGCGACCAGGGCGCCTGGGCGGTGGGGCCGGTGTTGGAACGTCTGGCCCGGCGCTCTGATCTGCCGCAATTGCTGTCCTACAATCTGGAGCCGGTGGCGGCGCGCCAACGCGAGGCCGGTGCCCGCTGGCTGCGCGCGGAACAGGCGGAAACCAGCCCGGAACGGGTGTCGGTGACCGCCGGCAGTCAGCAGGCCATCGTCGCCGCCCTGGCCACATTGACCCTGCCGGGCGACAGCGTGGCGGTGGAGGAATACACCTATCCCGGCATCAAATCGGCGGCCAGCCTGCTCAGCCGTCCGCTGGTGCCGGTGGCCTGCGACCAATACGGCCTGATCCCCGACGAGGTGGAACGGGCGTTCGCGCGCGGCGTGAAGGTGCTGTACACCATCGCCACCGTGCAGAACCCGCGCACCTCGACCCTGGACGAACAGCGCCGCTGCGCCATCGCCCGCGCTGCCCGCAAATACGGTTCCTACGTCATCGAGGACGGCGTCCACCGCTTCCTCAATCCCAATGCGCCGCCGCCCATTCAGGTGCACGCGCCCGGCAACTGCATCTACCTGACCACCTTGTCGAAAAGCGTATCACCGGGCCTGCGCGCCTCCTTCGCCACCGTGCCCGAGGCGCTGAAGTCCCGTTTCGACGCCGCCATCGGCGCCCTGTCTTTGGCCCAGCCCATCCCGCTGATCGAAATCGCCTGCATCCTGATCGACGAAGGCCAGGCGTTCGAGGCTGCCGAACGCCAGCGCAAGGAAGCCGCCGCCCGCATCGCCCTGGCGGTGGACATCTTGGGCGAGCGGGTGCGGCCCGGATCCACCGCCTTCAACATCTGGCTGCCGCTGGAGGGAGGATGGCGCGCGTCGTCGTTCATTGCCGAAGCGGCGCGCCAGGGCGTCAGCCTGCCCCCCACGGAATCCTTCGCCGTGGGCCGTCCGTCCCATGACGGCGTCCGCGTGTCCGTGACCGCGCCGCCCGACCGGGCCACATTGGTGCGCGGGCTGAAGACGCTGGCCGGGTTGCTGGCGGTGGCGCCGGACCAATTGGGTGTGACGGTTTAGGAGATCCCATGGCCCCCAGTTTCGCCGAAACCACCCGCACCTTCCTGCGCATCGGCCTGCTGTCCTTCGGCGGTCCCGCCGGGCAGATCGCCACCATGCACCGCATCCTGGTGGACGAGAAGAAATGGGTGGATGAGGAACGGTTCCTGCACGCCCTGAACTATTGCATGCTGCTGCCCGGCCCCGAGGCCCAGCAGCTTGCCACCTATGTGGGCTGGCTGTTGCACCGGGTGGCCGGCGGCGTGGTGGCGGGCGTTTTGTTCGTGCTGCCGGGCTTTGTGGTGATGATGGCCTTGTCGGCCCTGTATGCCGGTTTCCACGAGGTGGGGCTGGTCCAGGGGCTGTTCCTGGGCCTGAAACCTGCGGTGCTGGCGGTGGTGCTGGAAGCCTGCCTGCGCATTGGCCGCCGCGCGCTGAAAGGACCGGCACCCGTAGCCGTGGCGGTGCTGGCCTTCGTCGCCATCTTCGCCCTGGGCGTGCCGTTCCCCGTCATCGTGCTGGGTGCCGCCGTGATCGGCGCATTAGCCCGCGAGCAATTCGCCCCCAAGGTCACGGAAATCCATGTGCAGGCGCGGCCCCGGCTGGGCGGCATCCTGGCGACCATGGCTGTGTGTCTGGTGCTGTGGTGGGTGCCGGTGGGTGTGGCGGTGCTGTCGGGCGGCGCGTTCGGCGCCATCGCCTTGTTCTTCTCCAAGATGGCCATGGTCACCTTCGGCGGCGCCTATTCGGTGCTGGCCTATGTGGCCCAGCAGGCGGTGGAGGTCCACGGCTGGATGACCCCCGGCGAGATGCTGGACGGCCTGGGTCTGGCGGAAACCACCCCCGGCCCGCTGATTCTGGTCAACCAATTCGTCGGTTTCCTGGCCGGCTTCCGCGCGCCGGGCAGCCTGAACCCATGGCTGGGCGGCGTGGTGGCGGCAACCCTGACCGTGTGGGTCACCTTCCTGCCCAGCTTCCTGTTCATCTTCGCCGGAGCCCCCTATATGGAGGCCGTGCGCGGCAACCGCGCCTTGGCCGGAGCCTTGGCCGCCATCACCGCCTCGGTGGTGGGCGTCATCGTTAATCTGGCAGTGTGGTTCGCCCTGCACGTCATCTTCGCCCGCGTTGACGGCCTGCTGCCGGACTTTTCCACCGTGCAGCCGCTGCAATTGGCGCTGGCGGTGGGCGCGGCACTCGCCATGCTGAAATTCCACCAGGGCATGATCAGGGTGCTGGCGGTGTCGGGGGGGATTGGGATGCTGGCGCAGTTGGTTTAGAACGTCGCTCGGGTTAACCTTGCTACGGAGTTGGCTCGCCCGCATTCACCAAGGGCAGTTCGATGGCAAACATCGACCCTCGGCCGAGCCGGGAGGAGACCCGAACCTCCAGCCCCATCAGGGCCGCGGTCTTCCTGACGATGGCCAAACCGAGGCCGGTTCCCCTTTCGCTATTGCGTTCCTGGTTCCCGAGTTGCCTGAACTCCTCGAAAATTTCAGCCGTCTTGTCCTCGGGAATGCCAATGCCGGTATCCCA
>JACMLB010000321.1 GCA_014379805.1 Rhodospirillales bacterium
CGTGCGCCGCGCCCGTAAGCTTGAGCGCAAGCGCCTCGAGCGCGAAGGCTTCTAAAGCTAGCAGCGCCTGCGATTGCTGGCGGCCCTTGGCAAGGCTCCTCTACCCTCTTCGCCGGATCATGTCCGGTGAAGGGCGTCAAGGACTGACCAAAGTCAATTGCGCAAGAGCGCCGCGATGTCATCATCGCGGCGCTCTTGGCGTTTGACCGCTTTCATTCGCTCGGGTTTCTCCCCTGTCCCCGCCCCCTGAGATGGGCAGACAGCGCCAAGAGCCCTTGAATACAAGTTGCCTCATTTTTAGGCGAGCAAGACGGCTCCCATGGCATGCCCAAATGTCGGGCAGCCATGCATCCTCAGCAATGGTTAAGATACGGGCCGCTAAGCCATAACTGTGCTTAAGGGTTCGTTTACCGTTTCTGTTGAGGTGCCGTATGGCTTCCGTCGCCCACCTGCTTGAGATCACCAACACCGTGGCTGCCGAGACCGATCAGAAGATCGACCGCATCCATGGCATCACCCGGCGCTCACGCATGCTGGCCCTGAACGCCTCAATCGAAGCCCAGCGGGTAGGACAGCTGGGGCGCGGCTTTGCCGTGGTGGCCGAAGAAGTCAAGGCGATCTCCACCGAGATTTCGCAGCTGACCGACAGCCTGCGCGGTGATTTGAAAGGCAAGCTGGCCACCCTGTCCGATTTCGGCCGCTCGCTGGCCACGGATTTCGAACGGGTGCGCGGCGAGCGTCTGGCCGATCTGGCCCACAACGCCGTGGAAATCGCCGACCGCAATTTGTATGAGCGTTCCTGCGACGTTCGCTGGTGGGCCACCGACCCGGCCATGGTGGATTGTGCCGCCCATACAGACGACAGTGCCAAGGCGCACCATGCGGGCAAGCGTCTGGGCGTCATCCTGGATTCCTATACGGTCTATCTGGACCTTTGGATCGCCGACGCCCAGGGCCGCGTCATCGCCAGCGGGCGCCCCGGCCGTTACAACGTCATCGGCACCGATGTGTCGGGCGAGCAATGGTTCAAGGATGCCATGGCAACCCATAACGGCGGCGAATTCGCCGTGGCCGACATCACCCGCAATAGCGCTCTGGGCAACGCAGTGGTCGCCACCTACGCCACCGCCATCCGGGCCGAGGGCGACGCCAACGGCGCCCCCATCGGTGCCCTGGGCATCTTTTTCGATTGGCAGGCGCAAGGCCGCTCCATCGTCGAAGGCGTGCGCTTGTCGCCCGAGGAAAAGGCCAAGAGCCGCTGCCTGATCATCGACAGCAACCACCGCATCATCGCCGATTCCGCCGGCCACGGCACCTTGACCGAGCACTTCCCGCTGGACACCAGGGGCGGCGAGCGCGGCTGGTACATGGACAATTTCGGCACCCTGGTGGGCTATGCTTTGACGCCGGGTTATGAGACCTATGCCGGTCTGGGCTGGTACGGCATTTTGCTCCAAGAGGAGTAATCCCCCAGTTCACCACACACGCGGTTGGGTGCAGACGTTAGCGCGTGCGGGGACCGTTCGAACCCGCACGGGCGCGCCTGTGTTGGGATGGATACGGCAACCCGCACAGGAGGCAGACATGCCGCTCGCCCGTCAATCCACCCCACACGATGCCGCCCAGACTTTGGCCGGCATCGACTTCCCCGCCGACCGCAACAAGATCGTCGAATATGCGCGCGGCAAGAAGGCGTCCTCGGAAGTGATCGAGGCGCTGAACCGCATGCCCGACGACCAGTACACCAGCATGGCCGACGTCTTTAAAGGCCTGGGTCAGCACTCCCAGCGCTAGACCGATGCATGACCTCCTCCCGTCGTCCGGCGGATGGCGGGGGGTCTTGTGAATTCTGAGCCCTCACCCCACCTGCCCGTTCGCAATGATACGGGAGGATGCAATGGCTGAATGGAGCTTGGTGCCCTATCTGATGCTGTCCGATGCCGGTGCGGCCATGGAGTTCTACCGCAAGGCCTTCGGCGCCCAAGAAGTCGCCCGCATGACCACGCCGGACGGCAAGCGCATCGTCCACGCCGAGATCTCAATGCATGGCTGCCGAATTTACCTGTCCGACGATTTCTGCCAGCCCCAAAGCGGCAGCCGCATCGGCCTGCATCTGGAAGTCCCCGACGCCGATCAGGCCCAGGCCCAGGCTGCCCAAGCGGGCGCCAAGGTGACCATGCCGGTGTCCGAGATGTTCTGGGGTGCCCGCTATGGCAAAGTGGATGACCCGTTCGGGGTTTCCTGGTCGGTCTCGACCCAGGTGCGCCAGCCTAGCGAAGCGGAAATGAAGGCGGCCATTGCGGAATGGTTCGAAAGCAACCCTCCCCCGCAGGCGGGAGAGGGTGCCAGAGCGTAGCGAAGTGAAACATTCGCCAGGGTCACCACCAACCTTGCGAAACAGAAAGGCCTGGCAATTTTGATACTGCCAGGCCTTTTCCGTTTATTCGGGTATTGAAGGCTACTCGATGCCGATTCTTGCCTTGTTGTCGGTCACATACTTGACCACGGCGTCCAGGCCGGCCGGGGCGGGTTCCTTGGACAGCAGGATCATGTTCCGCTTCAGCAGCACGTCGGGCATGATCGCCACGCCGGCATTGCCGACAGCCAGACCCTTACCCACGGCACCGACAGCGCCCATGGTGGCGGCGACAGCCAGGACCTCGTCCTTGGTGGTGGTCGCCTTGCGCACGTTGTCGGGATAGGCGGCGCCGGCCATGATGTCCTTCTGGACTTCAATGCGGGTGGCCGAGCCTTCATCGGCCGAGATGACCACGATAATCGGCATATCGGGTCCACCGACTTCGGACCAATTCTTGATCTTACCCGAATAAACGCCTGCCCACTGCTCCTTGGTCAGGCTCTTGGTCTTGACCGAGTTGTTGCGGTGGACGATGGGGATCACCTGATCGCCGCCCAGCGGGTGGACCTTGACGCCCGGATTGGCAGCCAAGCCGGCCTTGGCCATCAGGCCTTCCAGGGTATTGGTGCTCATGGAGCAGGTCACCTTGCCGTCCAACAGGTCCTTGAAGCCGGCACCCGAGGACGAGCCGATGGCTTCAATGTCAACGCCGACCTTAGCGGCGATCTCGGCTTTGATCTCGGGGGTGAAAATCACGTTGGTGATGGTGGTCGACCCGGTGCACTTCAACGGGGTGCCGGCCAAAGCGGGCGAGGCGAGCAGCAGGGCGGTCAGGCCGGTGGCGAAAATACGCTTCATTGGTGCGAGTCTCCCTTAGGCGACGGAGGAACGGAGTTGGCGGACCACCTCGGTCTGCACCAGCTCGACCTGGGTGCGGACCTGCGAGGCAGCCTCCTTGACGGTGTGGGACAAGTCGTTGAGGCCGTGGACGGTGCTGTCCACGTGGCGAATGCTCTGTGCCAAGCTGACCACCGAACCGGTGGCGGCGGCCACGTTGTCGGCGATGCCGGTGGTGGCCTGGGACTGCTGCATGATGGATTCGTGGATGATGCCGGCGATTTCCTGCATCTGGGTGATTTCGCCCACCAGCGAGTCGATGGCCGAGGCGGTTTCGCCGATGGCACGCTGGACCTGAGTGATCTGGGTGCCGATTTCCTCGGTGGCCTTGGTGGTCTGGTTCGCCAGCGACTTGACCTCGTTGGCGACCACGGCGAAGCCCTTACCGGCGTCGCCCGCGCGGGCCGCTTCGATGGTGGCGTTCAGCGCCAGCAGATTGGTCTGGTTGGCGATCTCGCGGATCAGATTGGAAATCTCACCGATGCTGTTTGACGACGCGCGCAACTCGGAAATGGTCGAGGTCACGTGGGTGGCCTGATTGGCCGCCTTCTGGGCAATGTCGGTGGAAGAACTGACTTGGCGGCTGATTTCGCTGATGGAAGCCGACAATTCCTCGGCGGCGGCAGCCACCGTTTCCACATTTGCCGAGGTCACTTCGGCCGATTGGGCGGCGGCATCGGTTTCGCGGCTGCCGGTGCCTGGCCTTGCTGACCTGGGCCAGGGTGGCGAGAACTTGGTCGACCAGTTGCTGGGCACGGGCGCGGCGCTCCTCCTCGACCTTTTTGGCCGTTTCGGTTTCGCGCGCGTGCAGGGTGACGACTTCGACGGCGTGTTCCCTGAACACCGCCAGAGCGCGGGCCATGGCGCCCATTTCATCCTGGACCTCGCCGCCCCGCACGGTCACCGAGGTATCGCCCGCTGCCAACCGGCGCATGGCCTCAGCCATCTCGCGCAAGGGCAAAACGATGCTGCGGAACAGGAATAGGCCAAGGCCTATTGTCACCAAGGTGGCCAGCACCGCCGAGACCGCGGCAAAGGTGATGCTGCGGTCCAAGGCGGCGGTTAGATTGGCGTCGGCGGTAGTGATCTCATTCTGAAGCTCGGCCCCCAAAGCGCCATAAGCTTCGCCAATGGTGGCTTCGCCAGCCTGAACGCCGGCTTGGTATTCGGGCAGCTTTTCCAGGCCCGCGCCGTTGACCAGCGCTTCCTCGACGCCCTTGCCAGCGGCTAGCATGCGATTCACATTGTCAGCGACTTTGACGTGCTGGGCTGCGCGATCGCCGGTGGCACCGCTGCCGGCTTCGCCGACCAGACGGGCCAGTTCGGTTCCCGAGGCCTTCATGGCTTTGAATTGACGATCCACGTCCTTGGGGTCGGTGGCGGCCATGGCCTTCAATACCGCCAGATGGACGTTTTTGGCAGCCTGCAAGGCACCTTGCAGTGCCTTGCCCTCGCGAGCGTTCTCGCGCTGCAAGGCCGCTGCCGCATCAACCCGGGTGGCGCTCCAGTAATTGAACCCGGCCATTGCCAGGAAAGCGGCCGTCATCAACCCAACCAGCAGGTAGAGCCGGACTTTGATCGTCATCTGAGCCAGATAATCATCTCTGCAGGGAAAAAATGCTTTTTCCATTGTAGCAAATTTGACGCCACTTATAACAGCGCCCCGAACCCTACTGATTTCTTAATTTGCAGAAGGTTTCCAATCGAGGCCGAACATCCTTTTCGGCGCCTTCAAAAAATTAGGGCCGCACTTTCATCGAGTACGGCCCTTACTTTATCGGTCTGGGGGCAGTTTATCCCAAACCCTTGACGATCTCCTCGGTGACCTTCTTGGCATCACCGAACAGCATCATGGTGTTGGGGCGGAAGAACAGCTCGTTATCCACGCCGGCATAGCCTGACGCCATGCTTCGCTTGATGAACAAGACAGTCTTGGCCTTTTCCACATCCAGAATCGGCATGCCGTAGATGGGAGAGGTCGGGTCGGTCTTGGCCGCCGGGTTGGTCACGTCATTGGCGCCGATGACGAAGGCCACGTCGGCGGTGCCGAATTCGTGGTTGATCTCTTCCAGCTCGAAGACCTCGTCATAGGGCACATTGGCTTCGGCCAGCAGCACGTTCATGTGACCGGGCATACGGCCCGCCACCGGATGGATGGCGTAGCGCACGTCCACGCCTTCCTTCTTGAGCATGTCGCCCATTTCACGCAGGGCATGCTGGGCCTGAGCCACCGCCATGCCGTAACCCGGCACGATGATGACCTTGGACGAGTTCTTCATGATGAAGGCCGCGTCGTCGGCGGAACCCGCCTTGACCGCCTTGTCGCCCGAACCGCCACCAGGGCCAGCCGCCGCGCCCGAGCTCTCGCCACCGAAACCGCCCAGGATCACGTTGAAGATGGAGCGGTTCAGGCCCTTGCACATGATGTAGCACAGGATCGCACCCGACGAGCCCACCAACGCGCCGACGATGATCAGCAGCGAGTTGCCCAGGGTGAAGCCGATGCCAGCCGCCGCCCAGCCCGAATAGGAATTCAGCATGGACACCACGACAGGCATATCGGCGCCGCCGATGGGCAGGATCAGCAGGAAGCCTAGGGCCAGCGCCACCAGGGTGATCAGCACGAACAGGCTGAGCGAGCCACCCGACAGGGCGAACATCACCACCAGCACCACCAGGGCAATGCCCAAGGCGGCGTTCAGCTTATGCTGCATGGGGAATTGCAAGGGCTTGCCCGAAACCAAACCCTGCAGCTTGCCGAAGGCCACCAGCGAACCGGTGAAGGTGATGGCGCCAATAGCCACACCCAGGCTCATCTCGACCAGCGAGGCGGCTTTGATGCCGCCATCCGGACCGACGATGTTGTAAGCCTCGGGCGCCGACAGCGCGGCAGCCGCGACGAACACCGCCGCCAAACCCACCAGCGAGTGGAAGGCGGCCACCAGCTGCGGCAACGCCGTCATCTGGATCTTCTTGGCGACGATGGTGCCGATGGAGCCGCCGATGAGCAGGCCCAGCGGGATCAGGATGTAGGAGGCGTCGGGGGTGAGCACGGTGGTAACGATGGCCAGCGCCATGCCAACCATGCCCCACAGATTGCCCGTGCGCGAGGTTTCCGGGCTTGAAAGCCCGCGAAGCGCCATGATCATGCAGACCGCGGCGACGAGATATGCGAATTGCGTCAGATTAGCTGCCAATTCCGCCCCCTTACTTTTGCTTTTTCTTGAACATGGACAGCATGCGTTCGGTGACGATGAAGCCGCCGAAGATGTTGACCGATGCCAGAACCACACC
>JACMLB010000322.1 GCA_014379805.1 Rhodospirillales bacterium
CCCGCGAAGCGCCATGATCATGCAGACCGCGGCGACGAGATACGCGAATTGCGTCAGATTAGCTGCCAATTCCGCCCCCTTACTTTTGCTTTTTCTTGAACATGGACAGCATGCGTTCGGTGACGATGAAGCCGCCGAAGATGTTGACCGATGCCAGAACCACACCCAGGAAGCCCAGCACCTTGGACGCGGTCACGTCGGTGGAGGCGGCGATCAGGGCGCCGACGATGATGACCGACGACACCGCGTTGGTGACCGCCATCAGGGGCGAATGCAGGGCCGGTGTCACTCGCCACACCACATAATAGCCCACGAAACAGGCCAGCACGAACACGGTCAGCAGGCTAACGAAGCCGGCGCCGTGGTCACCGGTCTGGACGGCCAATTGGGTAGCCTGCTGGGCCAGCATGGCGGCCTTTCCGGCCATGATTTCCGCATCGGTGGCGAGCTTGGCCGCGCCGTCGACGATATCCTTGGGATCCATGGGTTCCTCCTTAGCCGGCCAGCGCGGGGTGGACGATCTGGCCGTCACGGGTCACGCACGACCCCTTCAGAATTTCGTCGTCCCAATTGAAGTTCAGCGCCTTGGTCTCTTTGTCCACCAGCGGGGTGATGAAGTTCAGCAGGTTCTTGGCGAACAGTGCCGAGGCATCCACCGCAAGGCGCGACGGCACGTTGCCGTGGCCCACCAGGGTGACGCCGTGCTTGACCACGATTTTGTCGAACTCGGACAGCGGGCAATTGCCGCCGGCTTCCACCGCCAGATCGACGATGACCGAACCCGGACGCATGCTCTGGACCATCTCTTCGGTGATCAGCACGGGCGCGGGGCGCCCGGGGATCAGCGCGGTGCAGATGGCGATATCGGTCTTGGCCAGAACCTCGGCCAGCTTGGCCGCCTGCTTGCGCTTGTAGTCCTCGTCCATTTCCTTGGCATAACCCCCGGCGGTCTCGGCGTTCTTGGTGGCATCGGCATCCACTTCGACGAACTTGCCGCCCAGGGATTCCACCTGTTCCTTAACAGCCGGGCGCACGTCGGACGCATAGACCACGCCGCCCAGCCGCTTGGCGGTGGCGATGGCCTGCAGACCGGCCACACCGGCGCCCAGCACCAGGAAGCGGGCGGGTGCGATGGTGCCGGCGGCGGTCATCATCATGGGCACGCCGCGCGTGAATTCGTGCACGCCGTCCAGCACGGCCTTGTAGCCCGCTAGATTGGCCTGAGACGACAGGATGTCCATGCTTTGGGCGCGGGTGATACGCGGCACCAGTTCCATGGCGAAAGCGGTCACTTTGCGGGCGGCCAGCTTTTCCACCATGTCCTTGTTGGTCAGGGCGGCCAGACCGGCGATCAGCACGGTGCCTTCCTTGAGCAGTGCGATCTCGTCATCGGTGGGGCGCTGGATTTTCAGCACCACATGGGCGTCGAAGGCGCTGGCAGCATCGGGGGCGATGGAAGCGCCGGCGTCCTGATAGATGCTGTCGGCGATGGACGCCCCAGCACCGGCGCCGGTCTCGACCACCACGTCAAAGCCCATCTGGACGTATTTCTTCACCGTGTCGGGCGAGACGGCGACCCGCGCTTCCCCGGCGCGGCGCTCCTTCGGTATGGCAATCTTCATTATCATTTCCCCTATCAGAGGCGTGCTGCCTTATTGGTGCGAGGGCCACAGGGTAATTTTATACAACCCAAAGCCCATCGCCCCATCCTTTTATTTCGCATCCATGGCGCACCGTCCCCTGGCCCGGCGGTTTGTTGCGGCGCACCATGGCAACCGACTTACACCAGTCTGAGGGTGCTGGCGAGGATATCATGGGCCTTATGACCTCTGGGTAGTTGACAGGGGCTGAATGCCCCCTGCCCCGACGGGTGGGTATCACTTCTCCTCATGCGCTCTGGCATCTTCCGCCCGCTCAGGCCATCTCTGCAAGGGGCGAGACGAGGAGAGCGGTCATGCGGTTTCGCGCCATGGTCCTGGCACTGACCATTGCCACGCCAGCTTGGGCCGCCGATCCGGTGGAGGTCCGCTACGAAATGTTCTGGGGCGGCTTCCGCGCCGCCGAGGCCCGGCTGGTCCGCGCCGGAAGCGATGCCGAACTGGCGGTGCGCGCTACCGGCCTGGCCGATACCCTGGCCGCCTTTGCCCTGGAGGCGGAATCCCAAAACGGCCAGTTCCGCAGCCATTCCCGCAGCAAATCCATGGAAAGCACCCTGGCGGTGGATTTTCGCGGCACGCCCCGCACCATCGTCGACGAAATCCGCCGCACAGACACGAAGTCCAAGCCCCAGCCGCCCGTGCCCGAGGCGCTGAAGGCCGGCACCATGGACCCGCTGACCGCCATGGTCACCGCATCGCGCCACGTCCTGACTGGGCGCCCAGGCGAGCGGTTCACCGTGCCGGTCTATGATGGCCGCAACCGTTATGACGTGATGGTCGCCATTGTCGGCCCCGGCAGCACCACAATCGGCAACCGCCGCATCACCGGCACCCGCGCCACCATCACCTTCAAACCCCTGGCCGGGTTCCGCAAGAAAAGTCAGGAGGTGTGGGATGGGGCGACGTTCACGCTGCTGCTGGACCCCACCACCCAATTGCCCGCCCGCATCGTCAGCGACAGCTTCACCATCGGCACGGTGATCAGCGCGGTGCCGGCGGTGCGGAAGGTGGGGGGATGAGGCTGACGTTGCGCCACCGGGAAGCAGTGAAAGTACGCAACACGGATGGACACTGATGACGGCTGCGCCGTCGCACGGATGAACACGGATCAAGATTTATCTTTCTTATCCGTGTTCATCCGTGGGTATCCGTGTCCATCCGTGTTGCGCACTTTCCTTTCCCGCCACCCGTAAGATGGTTCTCGTCCTTACAACCCCACCGCCGCCAGCGCGTCGGCCTGCTTCTTCGCCATCACGGTGACGTCGAAATCCGCCACCATGTCATGGAACAGCCGGTGCCAGTTGACCTCGGCCTTGAGGTGCAGGAACACCGAGCCCAGGCCGATGGCGGCGCGGTCCATCAGGACGAATTCACGGGGCGGGGTGACGCCGCCGATGCGCTTGAGCTCGCCATGGACCTTCTCGGCCACCTCGCGGCCATACATGCCGGAATTGGTCTCGTCGATGGAACGGGCACGGTTTTCCAGCAGCGGCGCGTAGATGAAGCGGGCCCAAATGTTGAGGACCTCCACCGCTTCCTTGGTCAGATCGTGGAAGCCCCAAATCTTATAGGCCTCCACCGCCATGTCTTCGTCCTCGGCTTCGATGGCGTGGTACAGGTCGATGACGCCCTTGACCATGGTGGGCGGGAACACCCGGATGCAGCCGAAATCCAGCAAGTTGATGGAATGGTCATCGGGCCGCACGGTGTAATTGCCCAGATGGGGATCGCCGTGGATGACGCCGTAATTATAGAAGGGCACATACCACGCCTTGAACATGTTCATGGCGATCTGGTTGCGCACCTCTAGGGGTTCATTGACCACGGTCAGGATGCGCTCGCCCTCCAACCAGCCCATGGTCAGCAGGCGTTTGGTGGTCAGTTCCGGCACCACCTGGGGCACCTGGACGCCGGGCTCGTCCGCCAACATGCGGCTGTATAGGGCCATGTGGCGGGATTCGCGCTGGTAATCCAGTTCCTCGCGCAGGCGCTCGGCAATTTCCTCGTGGATGTTCGACGTGTCGATGGCGCGGTCATAGGCGCCATACAGGCCGAAGATGACCTTCAACTGGCGCAAATCCGCCTCGACCACGCTGGCCATGTCGGGATATTGCAGCTTGCACGCCAAGCTGCGCCCGTCCGGCCCGACGGCGCGGTGAACTTGTCCCAAGGACGCCGCCGCCGCCGCTTCGTGGCCGAACTCCTGGAACCGTTTCTGCCAATCCGGCCCCAGTTCGGCAGCCATGCGGCGCTTGACGAAGGGCCAGCCCATTTGCGGCGCATTGGCCTGAAGCTGGGCCAGCTCCAGGGTATATTCGCGCGGCATGGCATCGGGGATGGTGGACAGGATCTGGGCCACCTTCATCAGCGGCCCTTTCAGCCCGCCCAGGGCTGCGGTCAAATCGACAGCGTGGCGCTCGCGGTCCATCTTGACGCCCAGCACCCGCTCGGCGCCCAGCCGTGCCGCCAGCCCGCCCACAGCGACGCCCACTTGGGCATAACGCTTGACCCGTCCGCCGAGAGTGTTCTGTTCGTCAGGCATGGGTTCCCCATAATTAGCTCGTCACCCCCGCAAAAGCGGGAATGACGAGACATTGGTGTTACATGGCCTCCAGCTCATCAATGAACCCGACCACCACATCCAGCCCCTTGCGCCAGAATTCGGACTTACCGGCGTCCAGGCCAAACGGAGCCAGCAACTCCTTGTGGCGATGGGTGCCGCCGGCCCGCAGCATGTCCAGATACTTGGCCGGGAAGTCGGCGACCTGACCCGAGCGGTAGACGGAGTACAGCGAGTTCACCAGGCAATCGCCGAAGGCATAGGCGTAGACATAGAACGGCGAGTGGACGAAGTGCGGGATGTAGGTCCAGAACGACTTGTACTCGTCGTCGAAGCGCAGGGCCGGGCCCAGGCTATCCACCTGCACCTTCATCCACAGCTCGCCGATGCGCTCCGCCGGCAATTCGCCCTTGCGGCGCTCGTCATGCACCAGGGTTTCGAACTGGTAGAAGGCCACCTGACGCACCACGGTGTTCAGCATGTCCTCGACCTTGCCGGCCAGCATGGCCTTGCGCCGCTTGGGATCGGTCTCCAGCGCCAGCATGGATTGGAAGGTCAGCATCTCGCCGAATACCGAGGCGGTCTCAGCCAGGGTCAGCGGGGTGTCAGCCATCAAGCCGCCCTGCCCGCCCGCCAGCACCTGATGCACGCCATGGCCCAATTCGTGGGCCAGGGTCATGACGTCGCGGCTTTGGCCCAGGAAGTTCACCAGCAGATAGGGGTGGGCCGAGGTCACCGTGGGATGGGCGAAGGCGCCCGGCGATTTGCCCGGACGCACCGGGGCGTCGATCCAATTGTTGTCGAAGAAGCGCTTACCCACGCTCGCCATGTCGGGGCTGAACTCGCCATAGGCGCCCAGCACGGAATCCCGGGCCTGTTCCCAGGTGAAAGTGCGGTCGCCATCGTCGGGCAAGGGCGCGTTGCGGTCCCAGTAATCCAGCTGATCCACGCCGAACCACTTGGCCTTCAGCTTGTAATAGCGATGGCTGAGCTGGCCGAAACAGCCATGCACCGCCGAGACCAAGGCGTCGACGACCTCGTCTTCCACCTGATTGGACAGGTTGCGATAGGATTGCGGGCGCGGGTAGTTGCGCCACTTGTCCTCGATCTCCTTATCCTTGGCCAAGGTGTTGGTGATCAACGCGAATAGCGGCGCATTGTCGCCCAGCACCTTCCCCAAAGATTTTGCGGCGGCCTTGCGCTGGGCCGGGTCGCGGTCGCTCATCAAATGCAGGGCTTCCGCCGAGGTCAGCAGTTTGCCATCCAACGGGAAGCGCAGCCGCGCCATGGTCTCGTCGAACAGGCGGCTCCAGGCGCTGCGCCCGGCCACCGACTTTTCGTGCAGCAATTGCTCGACCTCGTCCGACAGCTGGTGCGGGCGGAACACGCGCACGTCGCGCAGCCACGGGGCGTAATGTTTGGCCTTGGTGGCGGTCAGCTTCTGCGCCAGTACGTCGTCGTCCAGGCGGTTGATCTCCAGCGTGAAGAACAAGGTGCTGGTGGAAATGGCGGTCACCCGCTCTTGCATGCCCTGATAGAAGCGGCCCCGCTCGGCATCGGTCTGGTTGCCGGCGTACAGCAGCTGAGCATAGGACATGGCGCGGTAGATGATTTCGCCGATGCGTTCATATTCGGCAATGGCCTCGCCCAACGCGTCCCCAGGCAATTCGGCTAGGCGGCCATTATAAGCAGCGTGGAACGCCTTGGCGGCAGCGTCGGCAGCGCACAAATCCTGTTCAAGCTTGTCTGAGTCGGGGGCGGGGTAAAGGTCGGAAAGGTCCCATTCCGGGAGGGTGCCGAGGTTGGCGTTCTGACTGACGGTCATTGATGACTCCTTGCCCGGGACGGGATATGGGTATGTTTGCCGAAACGGCCAAGAGAAGCCCTATCAAACGGTGCCTTGGCAACGTAATCAAGGGTGCAGGGATGGTTATCGACACGTCGGCGTGCAAAAGCATCACCGCCATGTTCCTGCAACAGGCCGAACGCGGCG
>JACMLB010000323.1 GCA_014379805.1 Rhodospirillales bacterium
GGCAGCGGCGTTGGAACCAACTTCTCTAATATTCGTGGAGAAAACGAAAAATTAAGCGGTGGTGGCTCTTCCAGCGGTTTGATGAGCTTTTTAAAGATCGGCGACCGCGCAGCGGGCGCCATCAAATCGGGCGGCACCACCCGTCGCGCCGCCAAGATGGTGGTGGTGGACGTGGACCACCCCGATGTCGAGAAGTTCATTTCGTGGAAGGTCATCGAAGAGCAGAAGGTCGCCGCTTTGGTCGCCGGCTCCAAGCTGGCCCAAAAGCATCTGTCCGAGGTCATGGCAGCCTGCCGCGAATGGGATGGCGCAGCCGATAGCGAAGCCCGCTTCGACCCCAAGCAAAACAAGCGCCTGAAGAAGGCCATCATCGGCGCCCGTGGCGCCATGCTGCCGGAAAACTACGTCCAGCGCGTCATTCAGTTCGCCCGCCAGGGTTACACCCAGATTGAGTTCCCGGTGTTCGACACCGATTGGGATTCGGAAGCCTATCTGACCGTTTCCGGCCAGAACTCCAACAACACCGTGCGCGTCAACAACGAGTTCCTCAATGCAGTCATTGAGGACAAGGATTGGGTGCTGCAGCACCGCAATTCCAACTCACCCAAGAAGACGCTGAAGGCGCGTGCCCTGTGGGATCACATCGGCGAGGCCGCCTGGGCCTGTGCCGATCCGGGCCTGCAGTTCGACACCACCATCAACGAGTGGCACACCTGCCCCAGTTCGGGCCGCATCAATGCGTCCAACCCGTGCTCGGAATACATGTTCCTGGACGACACCGCCTGCAATCTGGCGTCCCTGAACCTGATGTGCTTCCGCGGCGAGAACGGCGTCTTCGACATCGAGGGCTTCCGCCACGCCTGCCGCCTGTGGACCGTCGTGCTGGAAATCTCGGTGCTCATGGCCCAGTTCCCCAGCGAGAAGATCGCCCAACTGTCCTACGAATTCCGCACCCTGGGTCTGGGCTACGCCAATGTGGGCGGCTTGCTTATGGCGTCCGGCATTCCCTATGATTCGGACGAGGGCCGCGCGCTGATCGGCGCCATCACCGCCCTGATGACCGGCGAATCCTATGTGACCTCTGCCGAGATGGCCGCCGAACTGGGCGCCTTCCCCGGCTATAGCCCCAACAAAGACTCCATGCTGTCGGTCATCCGCAACCATCGCCGCGCCGCCTATGGCCTGAGCGCCGGTTACGAAGGCCTGTCCATCAACCCGGTGCCCCTGGACTCCGAGAACTGCCCCGACGCGGCCCTGGTCGCCTCGGCCCGTCAGGCCTGGGACAACGCCCTGGCCCATGGCGAGGCGCACGGCTTCCGTAATGCTCAGGCGACCGTCGTGGCCCCCACCGGCACCATCGGTCTGGTGATGGATTGCGACACCACCGGCATCGAGCCCGACTTCGCCCTGGTGAAGTTCAAGAAGCTGGCCGGCGGCGGCTACTTCAAGATCATCAACCGCATGGTCCCCGACGCCCTGCGCACCCTGGGCTACGCCGAGGCCGATATCGAAGAGA
>JACMLB010000324.1 GCA_014379805.1 Rhodospirillales bacterium
CGATAGATGCTGAGAAAGCGTGCATTTGGCGGGAACCAGTCACGGGCATCACACCCGGCTTCGAAAAGGTCAGTGACCATAGACTGTAAGACTGGGACATGGCGCACCCGGTCCCTCTGGCCGCGCTCAGCGAAGTCGCCGGGGCGAAATCGTCGTCGAGCTGCGAGGTCCCTTGCGCCAGCCGTCCCGGAATTTCGGAACGCACCGTCTGCAAGCCTATGGCCCGTCAAAATACCCATAGCCGAAAGTTTCGGCAATGATCTTGTTTAACTCAGGCGGATGATGCGTGCAAACAAGGGCATAGGCCGTTTGTTTTCACGGAAGAGTCTGTTGAATCAATGCCTTTTGGATTGATGTTGAGTCCATGCCTGCGGTATAGATGTTAACGCTCGCTCAATCTCTGTTCGCGAGAATGGGGATATGGTGGTTCGGGTCCTGAGGCTTTTGCCTAGTTTGGCGGTGCTTTTGTTGCTGGCGGCAGCGTTGCTGCCGGCAAATGCCCTGGCACGCGCCTCGGCTACCGGCCTGCGGTTGGGTGCCCATCCCGACGGCATCACCCGTTTGGTGCTGGACCTGTCGGACTCCATCGACTTCAGCACAGCCCTTTATGCCGATCCCTATCGGGTGGTGGTGAACACCCCTGCCGTTGCCTGGACCACAGATAACGGTGTGAAGAAGCCCTACGGCTCGGTCCGTGGCCTGCGCTATGACGAAGATAGCCTGGGCGGCCGCATCATGATCGAGCTGAAAGAGCCGGCCACGGTCAAATCGGCCTTCGTCATCCCGCCGCGCGACGGCCAGGGTTGGCGCTTCGTCATGGATTTGCAGGTTTCGACCCGCGCCGCTTTCCTTGCCGCCGCCGTGCCGGTTCGCAGCGTCGCCAAGGCTGAACCGCAGCCCGAGGCCAAGCCGGTTGCCGCTGCGCCGGTCGTCGAAGCCCCGGCGCCAGCGCCAGCCCCGGTGGTGGAGGCCCCGCGCAGCTTGGTGGTCTTTTCCCCCGAAGCCGTTGCGCCCAAGCCCATCCCGGTGCCCGAGGCGCGGCCTAAGGTCTCCCGCACCGCTGCCCCTATCATGTCGGCGCCGGTGCCGCCGCCGCTGGAGCGCCCCATTCCCGTGGCCGCACCCGCGCCGCCGCCTCCCGTCATTGCCGAGCCGGTGATAACGCCGCCGGTGGTGACTCCCGCGGCCACGCCGCCTTTGGTCAAAGCGTCGGTGACGTTGCCCATGCCGGAACCGGTGGAGCCCAAGGCACTGCCTGCCGACGGCAAGCCGGTGGTGGTCATCGATCCCGGCCATGGCGGCGTCGATCCCGGTGCCATCGGCGTGTCGGGCATCTATGAAAAATACATCACCCTGGCCGTGGCCCGCGAACTCAAGACGCAGCTGGACAAGACTGGCCGCTACAAGGTCTTCCTGACCCGCGACCGCGACATCTTCATCCGCTTGCGTGATCGCGTCGCCATCGCGCGTCAGTACAACGCCGATCTGTTCATCTCGCTGCATGCGGATTCCGTGGGCAATCCTCAGCTCAAGGGTCTGTCGGTCTATACCTTGTCGCAGAATTCCTCGGATTCCGAGGCGCAGGCTTTGGCCGACAAGGAAAACAAGGCCGATTTGATCGCCGGCATCGACCTGTCCCACGAATCTGCGGATGTCGCCAACATCCTGATAGATCTGGCCCAGCGCGAGACCATGAACCGGTCCGCCGGGTTCGCCGGTGGCGTGGTGGAAGAGGTTGGGCGTGAGGCCAATCTGCTGGGGAACACGCACCGCTTCGCCGGCTTTGCCGTGCTGAAGGCACCCGACGTGCCGTCTGTGCTGGTGGAAATGGGCTATTTGTCCAACGAGACCGAGGAACGCAATCTGCGCCAGCCCGAACATCGGGTGAGGCTCGCGAAAAGCATCAGCCGGGCCATCGACCGTTTCTTTGTGCAGGGGCAAAAAGCCCGCCGCCCGTAAGGCATAAACCTTCGCCCGCTTGACGCCTGTGCCCATCGGGGGTACGACCGACCGCGCCGGCCACCAGCCGTATGGGACCCATGCTCCGCTTCATCGTCATCTTCCTCAGCGTCGTCATCCTGCTGGCAATCACTGCGGCGGGCGGTGCGCTTTATATGTTCTGGCATTTCGGCAGCGGCCTGCCGGATTATCACCAACTTGCCCATTATGAGCCGCCCATTACCACCCGCGTCTATGGTGGCGACGGGCGCTTGGTGGCGGAATATGCGTTGGAGAAGCGGGCCTTCGTGCCGCTGCCGGCCATTCCCAACCTGGTCAAGGAAGCCTTCCTGTCGGCTGAGGACAAAAGCTTCTACGAGCATGCCGGCGTCGATCCGGTGGGTGTGGCCCGCGCCGTCATCATCAATCTGCGCAATAAGGGCCTGGGTGCCGACCGCCGTCCGGTGGGCGCGTCCACCATCACGCAGCAGGTGGCGAAGAATTTCCTGCTGACCAATGAAGTGTCCATCGAACGCAAGGCCAAGGAAGCCATCCTGGCCTTCCGCATCGAGCGCGCGTTCACCAAGGACCATATCCTCGAGCTGTACCTGAACGAGATCTATCTCGGCATGGGCAATTACGGCGTGGCGGCGGCTGGGTTGAACTATTTCAACAAGGCGCTGGACCAGCTGACCCTGGCCGAGGCCGCCTATCTGGCCGCCCTGCCCAAGGCGCCCAACAATGACCATCCGCTGCGCCATTATCAGGCGGCCAAGGAGCGCCGTGACTGGGTAATCGGCCGCATGTATGAAGACGGCAAGATCAGCCGTGCCGAATATGATCAGGCGGTGGCCGAGCCGTTGACCACCCGCAAGCGCGACGAGACCCAGATGATCGTCGGCGCCGACTACTTCGCCGAGGACATCCGCCGCGATCTGGTGGCGCGCTATGGCGAGGACGCGCTGTACAAGGGCGGTCTGGTGGTTCGCTCCACCGTGGACGCCGAGTTGCAGGCCCATGCCTCCAAGGTGCTGCGCGAGGGTCTGATGAATTACGACCGCCGCCATGGCTGGCGCGGGGCGTGGAAGACCATCCCAGTCGGCCAGGGCTGGCAGCAACGTTTGGCCGCCGTGCCGCTCCCCAATGGCGGAGAGCCTTGGGAACTGGCGGTGGTGCTGTCGGTCTCGGATCAGGCGGCGGCCATCGGCCTCAACGGCAACCGCACCGGCATTATTCCGTGGGCCGAGCTGAAATGGGCGCGGCCATGGATGAAGGACCAGCATGTGGGCGCCATGCCGCGCCGTCCCGCCGACGTGCTGCAGCCCGGCGACGTGGTACTGGTGGAGGATGCCGCCAAGGGTGAAGACGGCAAGGCCCATCCCGCCGGTTCCTATGCCTTGCGCCAAATCCCCAAGGTGGATGGCGCCCTGGTGGCCATGGACCCCCATACGGGCCGCGTGCTCGCCATGGTCGGCGGCTGGTCCTATTCCAAAAGCCAGTTCAACCGCGCCACCCAGGCCTTGCGTCAGCCCGGTTCGGCCTACAAGCCGTTCGTCTATCTGACTGCTCTGGAGAACGGCTATACCCCGTCTTCGCTGATCCTCGACGCCCCCATCGCCCTGCCGCAAGGTCCCGGCCTGCCCCTGTGGCGCCCCAAGAATTACGGTGGCGACTTCCTGGGGCCGACCACCTTGCGCGTGGGTATCGAGAAGTCGCGCAATCTGATGACCGTGCGTCTGGCTCAGGCCGTGGGCATGCGCGCCGTGGCCGATTACTCGCATCGCTTCGGCATCTACGAACAATTGCCCAATCAGCTTGCCATGGCCCTGGGTGCCGGCGAGACCACGGTTCTGCGCTTGACCGCCGCCTATGCTATGCTGGTCAACGGCGGCAAGAAGGTGACGCCGACCTTGGTGGACCGCATTCAAGACCGTCAGGGCCGCACCATCTTCGTCCACGACAAGCGTTTCTGCGATGGCTGCTGGCCGGTGCAGTTCGCTGATGGCCAGGACATGCCGCGCCTGCCGGACATCCGCGAACAGATCGTCGATCCGGTCTCGGCCTATCAGATGGTGTCCATCCTTGAGGGCGTGGTCCAGCGCGGCACCGGACGCTCGGTCGCCGCCGTGGGCAAGCCGCTGGCCGGCAAGACCGGCACCTCCAACGACAGCCTGGACGTCTGGTTCGTCGGCTTCTCGCCCGATCTGGTGGCCGGCGTGTTCGTCGGCTTCGACGAACCCCACAGCCTGGGCGACAAGGAAACCGGCGGCGCCATTTCGGCCCCGATTTTCCGCGATTTCATGATGGGTGCGCTGAAGGACAAGCCGGCGACGCCGTTCCGCATGCCGCCGGGCGTGCGTCTGGTCCGCGTTAACGGCAATAGCGGCAAGCCCGCTATGCCCGGCGACCCCAAGGTCATTCTGGAAGCCTTCAAGGGCACCGACCACTTGCCCGACGATGAAGAGCAAGTGCTTGAAGGCGACGGCGCCGAGGGCTTCACCTTCACCCCGCTGCCCGAAGAGGGCGGCACCGCCCCGGCCCACGGTCTGGTCACCCCGACCGCTCCGGTTCCGGCCACGGGGGCGCCCATGCCGGGTGGGTTGTATTAGGGAACGAGGCCCGGCAGGCGTCTTGCGTATCCGCCCGGCTTCCCCTAAAACACCCTCTCGCGTCGAAAACGGAAAGGAACCGCCATGCGCGCCGAGATCGAAGCGCTGGCCCAGGACATCCGCGGCTCGCTGTCCTTGCTGAAGCGTCACCTGAATTGGGACGAGGCCATGCGTCGCCTGGACGAGCTGAATGCCGCGTCCGAGAACCCCGATTTGTGGAATGACGCCGAGAAAGCGCAGACGCTCATGCGCGAGCGCACGCAGCTGGACAGCCAGATCAACGGTTGCCGCGCCATCGAGCGCGAGATGGATGATCTGATCGAGCTGATCGAGATGGCCGACATGGAAGGCGATGCCGCCATGGCCGCCGATTCCGAGAAGCAGCTGCGCGCGCTCAAGGAGCGTGCCGGCAAGATGGAGCTGGAGACCTTGCTGTCCGGCGAGGCCGATGCCAACGATTGCTTCATGGAAATCAATGCCGGCGCCGGCGGCACCGAGGCTCAGGATTGGGCCGAGATGCTTCAGCGCATGTATTTCCGCTGGGCCGAACAGCATGGCTATAAGGTCGAGTTGCTGGAAGAGACCGCTGGCGAAGCCGCCGGTATCAAGTCGGTGACCATGAAGATCATTGGCCACAACGCCTATGGCTGGCTCAAGACCGAAGCGGGCGTGCACCGTCTGGTGCGCATCTCGCCCTTCGACAGTAACGCCCGGCGCCAGACCAGCTTCGCTTCGGCCTGGGTCTATCCGGTGGTGGACGACACCATCGATATCCAGATCAACGAAAGCGACTGCCGCATCGACACCTACCGTGCCTCGGGCGCTGGCGGTCAGCACATCAACAAGACCGATTCCGCCGTCCGCATCACCCACTTGCCCACCAGCATCGCGGTGGCCTGCCAGACCGAACGGTCTCAGCATCAGAACCGCGCCCGCGCGTGGGACATGCTGCGCGCCCGTCTGTACGAGGCCGAGTTGCAGAAGCGCGAAGCCGCCGCCCAAGCGCTGGAAGACACCAAGACCGATATCGGTTGGGGCCACCAGATCCGCTCGTATGTGCTGCAGCCCTACCAGATGATCAAGGATCTGCGTACCAACGTGGAAACCTCGGATACCCAGGGCGTGCTGGACGGCGATTTGGACCTGTTCATGGCGGCGTCCCTGGCCAGCAGGATCAAGGGCATGGATGACGGCGCTTAATTACATAAGCGTCATTTGATTTTTTTCAGGCGGGGCCTATATGGGCTCCGCCATTCTTTTTTGCGCATAGGGAACTCCCATGAGGCACAAGATTCTTTCCGTTTTCCTCGCCGTCCTGGTGGCGTTGTCTGTGGGCTCCGATGCCTGGGCCAAGGCCGGCAAGGGCAGCAGCCTGGGATCGCGTGGCTCGCGCACCTATGACCGGCCGGTCGAGCGGACCACCACTGCGCCGCCTGCACCGACGGCCAGCCAGCCCAGCACGCAGCAGCCCATGTACAATCCCAGCGCCGCGCGGCCCGGCATGGCTGCCGCCGCCCCGGTTGCGCAGCCCAGCTTCTTCCAGCGCAACCCCATGATGGCGGGTATCATGGGCGGTCTGGTTGGCGCGGGCATCGGTTCCATGCTGTTCGGGCATTCCCCGGCCTTGGCCGCCGCCACCGACGCCGCTCCCGGCGCCGGCATGCTGGGCACGCTGCTGCAATTCGCGTTGATCGGCGGTCTGGCCTATATGGCCTACCGTTTCTTCGCACGCCGCCGTCAGCAGCAAGCCCCGGTGTCCACCACCTATCAGCGGGGTCCCGTAGACGTGGAAGCTCTGCCGCCCACGACTGGGCCGGCCACCGGCTTCGGCGCCGCCACGGCTCCGCGCCGGATCGAGAAGGAATTCGAGCCGAGCCCCGCCGATCAGGAGACGTTCTCCCAGATCATCATGGGCGTGCAGAAAGCATGGACCGAGGGTAACCCGGTGGCCCTGCGCTCCCTGGCGACTCCTGAAGTGGTTGGCTGGATGAGCGAGGATTTGTCGCGCGATCAGTCCAAGGGCATGCGCAACGTGGTCGAAGACGTCAACCTGCTGAAGGGTGACATCACCGAAAGCTGGCGCGATGCCGAGCTGGAATACGCCACGGCGGTCATCACCTTCTCGGCCAAGGACTACATGGTCCGAGTCGATAACGGCCAGGTGGTCGAGGGCAATTCCACCCACCCGGTGGAAACCGTGGAAGCCTGGACGTTTGTGCGTAGCGCGGGCGGCCGCTGGCTGCTGTCGGCCATCGAACAGGTGTAGGTGAGATAAGGAAAAGCCGCCGCATCCTGATGGGGTGCGGCGGCTTTTTCATGCCTGTAACTCTTTATTTTTGGGCGAAGACCCACTGCTGTCCGGCACGCACTCATCGTCATGCGCGGGCTTGACCCGCGTATCCACGTGGCGCCGTTTGGCACCGTCGTTGGCGGATACACGTGGATGGCCGGGTCAAGCCCACGGCTGTCCGGTTTAAATTTGGTGTCGCCCGGAAATGCATGGGCAGCGCGCCTTTGCGGACCCATCGGTCAAATGGGACGCGGGAAATTAACCACAGAGAC
>JACMLB010000325.1 GCA_014379805.1 Rhodospirillales bacterium
AAACGCATAGGCAATTTTGACATGGTGGACTCGCGTTCGATAGGGCGGAGAATTTTTGGCGAGATCGCCGGCCGCCCATGGGCGGTATGTACGGGACTGCGTTCGTGAGTCCGTCGTTATTTTGGCGCGTCTGTATCCCGTTTCGCCTTGAAAATATCATGCAGTTTCAAGACGTTCCCGGTGCGCCCGCTTTCTGGGGGACTGGGGGTCGCAGGTTCGAATCCTGTCGCTCCGACCATTATAAGGCCCTGAAACCTAGCGGTTTCGGGGCTTTTCCATTTCCAGCTCGGCGAACCTCAAAAGATAGTCCTGCATAGGCGATTTCATGCTCGGCGTCGGCGCGCTATGGTGAGGGCGCGCGCCCAAAGTGAAGCAATGCGCAGGAGGCTTCCCGGTGTCGATTTCTCCCCATCTTTGGCTGGCTCTGTCGCCCCATGGTTATGGTCACGCGGCCATGACGGCGCCGTTGGTGGCGGAATTGCGCAGGCGTCGTCCGGGCTTACGGCTGACCATCCAGACCGCCTTGCCCCGATCCTTTCTGGAAACCCGCTACGGCAGTTTCGAGCATGTGCCCCATATTCCCGACATCGGCTTTCGCATGAATTCCGCCGTCTCCGTGGATGTGGATTCCAGTGCGGCGTTCTATCGTAACCTGCACGCCAATTTCCCGGCGGTGGTGGCCGCCGAGACGGCTCGGTTGCAGGCCGCCCAGCCCGATCTGGTACTGGCGAACGTGCCCTATGTGACCATCGCTGCCGCCGCCGCCGCCAACATTCCGGTGGTCGCCTATTCCTCCATCAACTGGGCCGACATGGTGGAGAATTATCTGGGCAGCCGGCCGGAATGCGCAGCCATCCTGGCGGAGATCCGCGACAGTTACGCCAAGGCCCAAGTGTTCCTGCGCGCAACGCCGGCCCAGCCCATGACCTTGCCCAACGTCCGCGACATCGGTCTGGTGTCCCGTAAGGGCGCGGTACGGGGCGGTGAAATCCGTGAGCGGTTGGGGCTAGGGCAGGGGGATCGCCTGGGCCTGATCGCCTTCGGCGGCATCGACCACCGCCTGCCGCTGGACCGTTGGCCGCAGCTGGACGGCTGGTTCTGGCTGAGCAGCCTGGACCATACGCCCCGGCCTGACATGGCGCCGTGGCAAGCCGCAGGGGTGCCGTTTGCCGATTTGCTGGCATCGGTGAATGTGGTGGTGACCAAGCCGGGCTACGGCACCTTCAGCGAGGTCGGGCTGAGCGGCGTGCCGGTGTTGTACGAACCCCGCCCGGACTGGCCGGAATCCCAACCGCTGGAGAAATGGCTGAGCCGTCATACCCGCTGCCTATCCACCACGGCCTCGGAATTGGCCAGCGACAAGCTTCCGCTGCTACTGCAAACGTTGTTTTCCCAGGTTGTGCCTGATGTTGCGGTCGCTACGGGCATCGACGAGGGTGTGGATGTGCTGGAAGCGGTGTTGGATGCCTACATACGCAGTTGAGCACCCTCATATTCATGACGCGGAAGCATCGAAAAGGAGGTCGTCCATGGCCGAGGAGTTCCGCCTGATCTACATCACTGTGCCGAACCGGGACGACGCATTGTCACTGGCGCGCATTCTGGTGGAAGAACGCTTGGTGGCCTGCGCCAATGTGTTGGGCTCAATCACCTCGGTCTATTGGTGGGACGGCAAGGTGAACGAGGAGGCGGAGGTGGCGCTGATTGCCAAGACCCGCGCCACCTTGGTGGATGCGGTGATCGCGCGGGTCAAGCAAGCCCATTCCTATGACTGCCCGTGCGTGGTGTCGCTGCCCATTGAAACGGGCAATCCGGCCTTCCTGCAATGGGTTTCCGCCGAGACTCAGCCGCGTTAGCGGGGCAGCCACACCGTGGCCACAGCTTGGGCAGCAATGCCTTCGCGCCGTCCGGTGAAGCCCAACCCCTCGGTGGTGGTCGCCTTCACGCTGACGCGGTCCTGCCCGATACCCAGGATTTCCGCCACGCGCGCCTGCATGGCCGGGCGGTGCGGGCCGACTTTGGGCCGCTCGCAGATGATAGTGATGTCCAGATGAACCACGCGCCCGCCTAGCGCCGTGACCAGACTGCCGGCATGGGCGAGGAAACGGTCGGAGGATGCGCCTTTCCATTTCGGGTCGGTGGGCGGGAAATGGTGGCCGATGTCCGATGCGGCGATGGCGCCAAGCACGGCGTCGGTGGCGGCATGCAGCGCCACGTCGGCGTCGGAATGGCCCTCCAGCTTGGCGTCATGGGGGACTTCGACTCCGCACAGCCATACCCCTGTTCCCGGCGCGAAACGATGGATGTCCAGGCCGCTGCCCATACGGGTTTCACCCGGCCCGCTGAAGGCGCGGCGCGCCCGTTCCAGATCGGCGGCGGTGGTGATCTTGAAATTGTCCTCACAGCCCTGCACCAGCGCCACGGACAGGCCGGCACGTTCGGCCACGGCGGCGTCGTCGGTCAGTTCCTCGCCGGCAGCGGCCTGATGGGCGGCCAGGATGTCGGCAAAGCGGAAGGCCTGCGGGGTCTGCGCCCGCCACAGCTCGGCCCGGTCGACCGTGGTCGACACCAACCCACCGGCGCCGCGCGTTAAGGTGTCGGCCACGGCGATTGCGGGAATCGCGCCCGGATGGCTGTCCAGGCCGGCGATGGTCCGCGCAATGGTGCCTGCATCCAGGAAGGGCCGCGCGCCGTCATGGATCAACACCAGATCGGGTGCCAGCGGGACCAGACTTTCCAGACCCAGCCGCACGGAATCCTGGCGGGTGGCGCCGCCATGAACCGGCTCCAGCAAAGCCAAGCCCTGGGCGGCCTGGGTGTAGAATTCCGTATCATCGGGATGAATGACCGCACGCACCGCGTTGACCTGCGGGTTGGCCGCCAGCGCCGCCAAGGTGTGGCGCAGCACAAGGCGGCCGCCCAAATCCTGGTATTGCTTGGGGATGTCCCCCCCGAACCGCCGGCCTCGACCGGCAGCTACCACCAGCACCACCACCTTGGGCATTCAACATCCTCCGTTGGAATGGGGCCGTAGCCTATGCGCGCCACGCCTCTCTGCCAAGAGCGGAACCCTTTTCGTTGCGGCAAACAATGATATAGTCGGCGTCATGTCCACGCCTCTCATCCTCAACGCCTTCGCTCTGGCCTCGCTGCTGCCCGCCGCCATCGTTCCGCTGCGCGGTGGAGCCGGGCGTGACGCCAGTTTCTGGGCGGTGGTCGGCCTTGCCGTCACCGGGACCGCCGCCTTGGCCCTGGCCCTGGTGTCCGGGGCGTGGCAAACCGATTTGGGCACGGCGCTGTGGTGCAGCATCGCCGTCAGCACCATGCTGTTCGCCGCTACCGCCGGGGCAAGCCCAGCCAGTTGGCGTTTGGCACCGCTGTTGATGCCCTATCTGGTAATCATGGGCGTGCTGGCGACGGTGGTGCGCGGCGAGCCCCGGCCCATGGTAGGCGGTGCACCGGCCATCTGGCTGGACCTGCACATCATCGTTTCGGTGTTGACCTATGCGCTGCTGACCTTGGCCGCGGTGGCGTCCCTGGCGGTCTTCCTGCAGGAGCGGGCGTTAAAGCGCAAGCGGCCCACCCGCCTGACCCGCATGTTGCCGGCGGTGACCGAGGGCGAGCGTCTGGCCGGGCGCCTGCTGATGGCGACGGAATTGGTGCTGGGCCTGGGCGTGGCGACCGGCATGGCGACTCAATATTTCGAAAGCGGCGCTGTGCTGCATCTTGACCACAAGGCCTTACTGTCCCTGATCGCGTTTGCGCTGATCGGTGCGCTGCTGGTCGGTCATCGGGTGTGCGGAGTGCGTGGCCGCGTCGCCGCCCGGGTGGTTCTGGTTGCTTATCTGCTTCTCACTTTGGCCTATCCTGGCGTTAAATTCGTCACGCAAGTGCTTATTTAGGCGATTGCTGCAATATCGCCCATGGTTTAACGGCTTTTGCCGTTGCGTTGGGCACGGTCTGCATAATAAATACGCAGCTATGCAGACGATCGTTCGCAAGCCACTTACCATCGGTCCGGTCACCCTGGACAATCCGGTTATCCTCGCCCCCATGTCGGGGGTGACCGATATGCCGTTCCGTCGCTTGGTCAAGCGCATGGGCGCAGGCCTGGTGGTGTCCGAGATGATCGCCAGTCAGGCGATGATCCGTGAAACCCGCCAGACCATGCAGATGGTTTCCCACACCCCCATTGAGCAGCCCATTTCAGTCCAGCTGGCCGGCTGTGAGCCCTTGGTCATGGCCGAGGCCGCGCGCATGAACGCCGATCGCGGTGCCGCCATCATCGACATCAACATGGGCTGCCCGGTCAAGAAGGTGGCGGTGAAGGGCGAGGCGGGCTCGGCCTTGATGAAGGACGAATGCTTGGCGGGCCGGCTGATGGAGGCCACCGTCAATTCCGTGGACGTGCCGGTGACGCTGAAGTGCCGCATGGGCTGGGACCACAACAGCCTGAACGCGCCTCGCCTCGCCAAAATTGCCGAGGAAAGCGGCATCCGCATGGTCACCGTCCATGGCCGCACCCGCCAGCAATTCTATAACGGAACTGCCGATTGGAGCTTCGTGCGCCGGGTCAAAGACGCCGTCTCTGTGCCGGTTATCGTCAACGGCGACATCGACACCATCGACGACGCCATCCGTGCCCTTGAGGAATCCGGCGCCGATGGCGTCATGGTCGGGCGCGGCACCTATGGCCGCCCGTGGTTCCCCGGCCAAATCGCCCATTATCTTGCCACCGGCGAACGGCTTGCCGACCCGGAACTGGCGACGCAGCTGGAAACCATCCTGGAGCATTTCGACGCCATGCTCAGCCATTACGGCGCGGAAACCGGCGTGCGCATGGCCCGCAAGCACGTCGCTTGGTACTCCAAGGGCCTGCACGGCTCGGCGGACTTCCGCTCCCAGGTCAACCAGATGAGTGACGCAGCCAAGGTGCGCGAAGCCATTCTGGCGTTTTATTCGCCCTTGCTGGAAAGGGTCGCCGCGTAATGGGAAAGGCAAACTCCATGCTGAGACGCCAGCCCGCCAGCGCGGCCATGGACCCGTCCATCGTCTTGGGGGCGCTGGCCTCGGCGGTGATGGTGATCGACCGCGACGGCATGATCCGCTACGTCAACGGTGCCGCCGAGCAGCTGTTTCAGTCGGGGGCCACCTATCTGTGCGGCCACGCCATCACCGATCTGCTGCCGCCTGACAGCCCTGTCCTGTCGCTGATTTCCCAGGCCCGCGACGAGGCCTTGGTGGTGTCGGAATACGGCATCGCCCTGGATACGCCGCGCACCGGCAACCGCACGGTCACCGTCCAGGCGGCGGCCATTGCCGAGACGCCCGGTCATGTGGTGCTATCCCTGCACGAGCAATCCATTGCTTTGAAGATCGGCGGCTCGCTGGCCAGCCGCAACGCGGCGCGCTCGGTTACCGCCATGGCGGCCATGCTGGCCCATGAGGTCAAGAACCCGCTCTCGGGCATCCGTGGTGCCGCTCAGCTGCTGGAAACCAGTGCCAGCGAGGATGACCGCATCCTGACCCGGCTGATCGTGGACGAGGCTGACCGCATCGTCGCCTTGGTGGACCGCATGGAGGTGTTCTCGGATAAGCCGTCCGTGGAGCGCTCGGCCATCAACATCCACCAAGTGCTGGAACATGTGCGCCGTCTGGCCGAGAACGGTTTCGGTCGCCACGTGCGCATCATCGAGAATTACGACCCCTCGCTGCCGCCGGTGTTCGGCAATCGCGACCAATTGATCCAGGTGTTCCTGAATCTGGTCAAGAACGCCGCAGAATCAGCCCCCTATGAGGGCGGCGAGGTGGTCATCGCCACCGCTTACCAGCATGGCATCCGCCTTGCCATGCCGGGCACCGACACGCGCCGCCATTTGCCTTTGGTGGTCAGCATCCAAGACAACGGCCCTGGTATCCCCGAGGATCTGAGGCCGCATCTGTTTGACGCTTTTGTCACGACAAAACCTTCGGGGACGGGCCTGGGCTTGGCATTGGTGGCCAAGATCGTGGGCGATCACGGCGGCATCGTTGAATTCGACAGCACGCCGCGCCGCACGGTCTTCCGCGTTATGCTGCCCATGGTTCAGGAGGGGGACGAGTTCTAACGCCATGACCACCACCACATCGACCATTCTTGTCGCGGATGCCGACCGCGGCATCCGCACGGTTCTGGCCCAGGCCTTGGGCCGCGCCGGCTATGAAGTCCGCACCACCGGCAATGCCTCAACCTTGTGGCGTTGGGTCTCGGAAGGCGAGGGCGATCTGGTCATCACCGACGTGGTGATGCCTGACGAAAGCGGGCTGGACCTGCTGCCGCGCATCAAGAAGATCCGCCCGGAAATGCGCATCATCGTCATGAGCGCGCAGAACACCTTGCTGACGGCGGTCAAGGCCACCCAGCGCGGCGCCTTCGAATATCTGCCCAAGCCGTTCGACCTCAAGGAATTGGTGGCGGTGGTCAACCGCGCCTTGTCCACGCC
>JACMLB010000326.1 GCA_014379805.1 Rhodospirillales bacterium
CTCCCGTCGCCGCGAAGCCGTCCGTGCCGGGCGGTGACCTGATCTCGAACCCCGACGCTGTGGCCGACGTGTTCGAACGCGCCGAACGCGCCGCCGAAGCCGAAGCCGCCCGCAAGGTGGAACCGGTTGCGGTTACTGGCGAAGACGACAAGCCCAAGCGCCGCCGCGCCCCCGCCCGCAAGAAAGCAGAGGCCGAAGCCCCCGCCGCCGTGCAGGCCGAGGCCGAGGTGATTGCCGCCGAGGACGGCACTGAAGCTGAAGTCGGGGCCAAGCCCAAGCGCCGCGCCGCCGCCAAGAAGGCGACGGAGCCCAAAGCCAAGGCCGAGCCCAAGCCCCGCTCGCGCGCCAAGAAGGCGGAGCCCGTTGAAGCTGCGCCGGAAGGCGAGGCCAAGCCCAAGTCCCGCTCGCGCGCCAAGAAGGCAGCCGAGCCGGTTGTGGAAGCAGTGGTGGAAGCCCCGGTGGAAGCTATGGTGACCGAAGCACCGGCTCCGGTTCCGACCCCCGCCGAGCCCGCCCCCGCCCCCGCTGAGACGGAAGAGGCCTTGGCCCCTGCCCGCCCGGCGCGTAAGGGCTGGTGGAACAAGCTGCTGTCCTAGGACGGCACCGCTTCCGAACGACAAAACCCCTCCCGGGCAACCGGGAGGGGTTTTTCGTATGCATTTCCCTCTCGCGCAGACGCGACGAACTCGAAATGCCCGGAACAAGTCCACTGCTGCCCGATTAGGTTTGGCTGTCATCCCGAACGACCACCGGGAGGAGGGATCTCCGCTTGGCACACCGTGTCAGAACTGTACTCCGACGTGCCAGGATGAGATCCCTCGCGTTCGCTCGGGATGACAAGCTATCGGAAAATCAACGACTTGCCCTTTGGCTGGCGTCTTTAGGTTAACCACAGAGACACAGAGGCACAGAGATACCGAGCAAGCGGAACCCAATCGGTCTCCGTCTGGCAAAGCCTCTCTGTGCCTCTGTGTCTCTGTGGTTAATCCCCCGTGTCCAATTTGACCGGTGGTGCGCGACTTTGGGGGGGGGGCACCTCAATGCCGAAAACCCGCCATTGCCTGCTAACAAAAAAATGCCCGGAACAAGTCCGGGCATCACGCTGACGAGATGGAGGACCGTGGCTAAGAAGCCACGGCCACAATGCTACTTCTTATGCGCCGCGTTCCAGGTTTCGTTCATCTCGCGCTCGGCGTTGAACGCACCCGCGGGCAGTTTATGGGCGACGCCCTTGTGGCAATCGATGCAGGTCTTGCCTTCATCCATGGCCTCGTCATGGCGGATCTGAGCGCGCTTTTGCTGACGCGACAGGTCGAAGGACGAGAAGCTATGGCAGTTGCGGCACTCGCGGGAGTCGGTCTCCTTCATGCGGGTCCACTCGTGCTTGGCCAGTTCCAGACGCTTGCCCTCGAACTTCTCGCGGGTGTCGATAGTGCCCAGGACCTTGTGCAGCACTTCGTTGGACGCCTGGATCTTGCGCTTAATCTTATAGAACCACGGCTTCGGCACATGGCAATCGGGGCAAGTCGCCCGCACGCCCGAGCGGTTGGAATCGTGGATGGTGCCGCGATATTCGCGGTACACGTTGTCTCGCATCTCGTGGCAGCTGATGCAGAAGGCTTCGGTGTTGGTCAATTCCATGGCGGTGTTGAAACCGCCCCAGAAGAAGACGCCGGCGCCGAAGCCCACCACCAGGATGGCGCCCAGCGACCACCGCCCGGTGGGCTTGAGCAAGAGGGACCATGCTTGCAGCAGCAGACCCTTTTTAGGCTTGGTATCCATGTTCATGGCCGTGGCCCCCTTAGCGGTTCATCACGGCCGGCTGGAACTTGTTCTCCACCAGCGGCTTGGCATCGACCTGCGACACATGGCATTGGGTGCAGACATAGCGGTTGCCATTGACAGTATCCTGGCGCACGCCGTTGCGGTCGATGTAATGCAGATCGGAAATCTTCGGCGCCTTTTCCTGGTCCGAATAGGGCCATTCATGGCAACGCAGGCACTGATTGACCTTCAGGTCGATCTCGTACTTGTCGGTGGCATGGGGCACCAAAGGCGGCTGCTGGCGATAGGCGCGCTCGTGCTTGACGCCGTCCTGCACCTTGAAGACGTCAGCCGCCTTGTCGGGCGCATTAACGGCAGTATCGCGCAACGCCTTGACGTCGGCGGCGATCCCCGTGCTGGTTCCCAGGGCCAGGCCCAAGACGACTGCGATTGCGATTGCGATGGCCATGATCTTGGTCTTCACAGCGGTCACTCCCCTTTAAGAACTTGTGTGGCGGCAGGCGTGAAGCGCGTGCCGAACCGGAAGACTTGTTTGGAGCAGACATCCATGCAGCGCCCGCAATTGGTGCAGTCGCCAGACAGGATGACGGGCCCCACGCCCTTGTCCGCACCGCGTAGCGCCGGTGCGATCACCTGGCGTTCGGGGCAGACGGCGAAACATTCCATGCAGTTGTTGCAGGCGTCGCGGCGCACCGCCGCCACCCGCACCAGGCTTTTGGCGCCCAGCAGACCGTAGAACGCCCCCACGGGGCAGAGATGCCCGCACCAGCCGCGTGCCGCGATGCCGAAATCGAACAGCAGCAGCGCCAACGTCACCAGAAGTGCGGAGCCGCCCAGAATGCTGCCGGTGACCAGACCGCGATGGACGATGGTGACCGGGTTGACGAATTCCCAGGCGATGGTGCCGGTAGCAGCGGACGCCGCCAGTACTCCAGCCAGCAGCCAATAGCGCAGGCGGCGGTCCAAGGTGATGGTTTCCTTGATGCCCAGCCGTGCCCGCGCCCAGGCGGCAAAATCCGTAACCATGTTGATGGGGCATACCCAGGCGCAATAGGCCCGCCCGCCCACGACTATATAGACAGCCAGCACGATGGCCGCGCCGGTCAGGGCTGTCAGTGACAAAGCGTGGCGGGCCAGGACGCTCTGCAACGCGATCATGGGATCGGTAAGCGGCAGCACGCCCAGGGTCAAACTGGACGCCAGCGTTCCCTTGGCGATCCAGACATGGACCAGCGGGCCGGTAAGGAACACGGCCAGGAAGGCAAGCTGCACAAAGCGGCGCGCCAGCAGCCATTTATGGGCGGCGAACCAGCCCATTTGCGCGGCATGGTTCGCTCCGGGGCGGGTCATGGCTTGAACCCCTTCAGCTCGCTGCTCGGCAGACCGTTCTCCATCCCGCGAATGGGCAACTGGAGATTGTCTTCGATGAGCGCCTCGCCGGCCTTATCCTTTTCCTTCCAGCCCCAGCGGTAATGCTGGCCCAACTCGCCCACGGCCAGGGCATGGGGCAGCACCTTGATGGCGGCTTCCTCCAGCACGCAGGCCTTTTCGCATTTGCCGCAGCCGGTGCACTTGTCGGTGTGCACCGTGGGAATGAACATGGCATGCTTGCCGGTGCGTACGTTGTGCTGCACCTCAAGGGTGATGGCCGCGTCGCTGAGCGGGCAGACGCGGTAGCACACGTCGCAACGCAGGCCCTGAAAATTCAGGCAGTTTTCGTGGTCGACTAGGACGGCGATACCCATGCGGGCGTCCTTGATGTCCTTCAAGCCCTTGTCCAACGCATCCGTCGGGCATGCAGCGGCGCACGGGATGTCTTCGCACATCTCGCACGGCACGTTGCGGGCGTTGAAGAACGGCGTGCCCAGGCTGGGGCCGTCGCCAAGGTCGGACAGCGTCAATGTATTGTAGGGACAGTCGCGCACGCATAGACCGCAGCGCACGCAGGCCGACAAAAAATCAGCTTCAGGCAAGGCACCCGGCGGACGCAGGGCCACCGCCACGGCCCGCCGATGGGCGGGCATGGCGATGAGCAGGGCAACCAGCCCAGCCCCGCAGGCCGCCCGCAGAGCGCCCGTGAGGAGCCCCCTGCGGTTGACCGCGCCATTATGGTCGGGTGCCTTGGCCATGGCTGGCTTACGCCTTCTCCACCTTGACCGCGCACTTCTTGAAGTCCGTCTCTTTCGAGATGGGGCAAGTGGCATCAAGAGTGAGCTTGTTGACGAGGATGGATTCGTCGAAGAACGGCACGAAGATCAGGCCTTCCGGTGGACGATTACGCCCGCGGGTGTCGATGCGGGTGGAAATCTCGCCGCGACGGCTTTTGATATTCACCACGTCGCCGTTGCGCAAGTTGCGCTTCTTGGCATCGTTAGGATGCATGAAGCACAGCGCGCTAGGCACCGCCTTGTGCAGTTCCGGCACGCGCCGGGTCATGGAGCCCGAGTGCCAATGCTCCAGCACACGGCCAGTGCACAGCCACAGATCGAACTCAGCGTCGGGCTTTTCCGGCGGATCCTGATAGGGCAACGCGATGATCCAGGCCTTGCCATCGGGCTTGCCGTAGAACTTCACGCCCTCACCCTGCTTGACGTAGGGGTCGAAGCCCTCACGGTAGCGCCACAGGGTTTCCTTGCCGTCCACCACCGGCCAGCGCAGGCCGCGGGCCTTGTGGTACATGTCGAACGGCGCCAGATCGTGGCCGTGACCGCGACCAAAGGCGGCATATTCCTCGAACAGGCCCTTTTGGGCATAGAAGCCGAAGGCCTTGCTCTCGTTATTGTCGAACCCGGCTTGGGTCTCGGACAGCGGGAACTTGTTGACCTGACCGTTGGCGAACAGCACGTCGAACATGGTCTTGCCCTTGTACTGGGGCGCCTTGTCCAACAGTTCAGCCGGCCACACTTCCTCCATCTTGAAGCGCTTGGAGAACTCCATCAACTGCCACAGATCGGACTTCGCCTCGCCCGGAGCCTGAACCTGCTGGCGCCAGAACTGGGTGCGGCGTTCGGCATTGCCGTATGCGCCTTCCTTTTCCATCCACATGGCGGTGGGTAGGATCAGATCGCCCGACAAAGCGGTGACGGTGGGGTAAGGGTCGGACACCACCACGAACGCCTCGGGGTTCCGGTAACCGGGATACCCTTCCTCGTTCATGTTCGGCGCGGTCTGCATGTTGTTGTTGCACATGACCCAATAGGCGTTGAGCTTGCCGTCCTTGAGCATGCGGTTCTGCAACACCGCGTGATAGCCGATCTTGGGATTGACGGTGCCGGGCGGCAGCTTCCAGATGCCTTCGGCGATCTCGCGGTGCTTGTCGTTGGTGACCACCAGATCGGCGGGCAGACGATGGGCGAAGGTGCCGACCTCGCGCGCCGTACCGCAGGCCGAGGGCTGGCCGGTCAGCGAAAACGGGCTGTTGCCGGGCTCCGAGATTTTGCCGGTCAGCAGATGGATGTTGTAGACCATCTGATTGGCCCAGACGCCGCGGACATGCTGGTTGAACCCCATCGTCCACAGCGACATGACCTTGGGTTTCGGGTCTGCGTAGAGTTCGGCGAGTTCCTCGAGAAACTCCGCTTCGACGCCGGTCAACTCCACGGCCTTTTCGAGCGTGTATTCCGAGACGAATGCCTTGAACGCGTCGAAGTCGATCGGCTCCATCTTGCCGGGATCGGCGGCCCCGGATGCTTTCACTTCAAGCGGATGCTCCGCCCTGAGGCCGTAGCCAATGTCGGTCTGGCCGCGCATGAAGGTCGTGTGGTTTCGAACGAACTCCTCGTTCACGCGCCCGGTCTGGATGATGTGATTGGCGATGTAGTTGAGGATGGCAAGGTCCGTTCCCGGCTTGAAGATGATCGGAATGTCCGCCAGATCCATGCTGCGATGGGTGAAGGTCGACAGCACCGCGACCTTTACATGCGGGTACCCGAGGCGACGATCCGCGAGCCTCGTCCAGAGGATCGGATGCATCTCGGCCATGTTCGAGCCCCACAGGACGAAAGCGTCGGCGGCCTCGAAATCGTCATAGCAACCCATCGGCTCGTCCATGCCGAACGTCCGCATGAAGGCGTAGGCGGCGGACGCCATGCAGTGGCGCGCGTTCGGATCGAGATTGTTGGAGCGGAAGCCCGCCCGCATCAGCTTTGTC
>JACMLB010000327.1 GCA_014379805.1 Rhodospirillales bacterium
GACGAAACCAAGAGCGAGATCCACCAGCGCTTGGCCCAGACGCTGGAGCAGCAATTCGGCGTCCACGAATACTCGCTATACGAAATGGTGCCCAACAAGAACCAGATGGTTCCGCTGTTCGTGGACGGCAATCTGGAGGCGTCGTGCCGGTGGTGCGACCCACAGATCCTGGTACGCAGCGAGGGCTGCCGCGCCCGGCGCACCGGCCACATCGTCGACGGCGTCACCAATGACGGCATCTGTTACGCCTTCCAGCCGCCGCAAGAGGCGCCCGACCGCAAGCATATCTGCCTGCCCATCATCCAATCGGGCTCGGTCGCCAACGTTCTGCAATTGGTCACCACCCCCGATGACGAGCAACGGGTGCTGTCGCAGATCCCCTACATCAACGTTTACCTGCGCGAAGCGGCGCCGGTGCTGGAGACCAAGCGTTTGATGGAAACGTTGCGCGAATCATCACTGCGCGACCCCATGACCGGCCTGAACAACCGCAGGTTCCTTGAAGAATATGTTGAGACCCTGATCGCCACCGTCCAGCGCCGCAAGACGCAGGTGGCGGTGCTGATGCTGGATCTCGACTACTTCAAGATGGTCAACGACACCTATGGTCACGATGCCGGCGACGCCGTCATCAAGGCCTTGGCCAAGCTGCTGCGCCAGACCGTGCGGTCGTCGGACATGGTCATCCGCTACGGCGGCGAGGAATTCCTGGTCATCTTGGTGGACACCCCGCCCGACCACGCCGACATCGTGGCCGAGAAGATCCGTTCCTCGGTGGAGGCGCTGGAGGTCCAGGCCGGCAGCGTGGTGTTGAAGAAGACCATCTCCATCGGCATGGCCGACTTCCCCAACGACAGCGACACCTTCTGGCAGGCCGTTAAATTCGCCGACGTGGCCCTGTATCAGGCCAAAGAAGGCGGGCGCAATCAGGTGGTTCGCTTCGATCAGAAGATGTGGGGCGATAACAAGACGTATTAAGAGAACTTTCAGACGCCACAACGCCCTCTCTTGCTCGCCAAGGGAGGGCGTTTTTACGCCCGATCCGCCATATCCCCGCGCGCAATGGTCAACGCCTTGATCAGCGCATTGACCCGCATGCCCGGCACCAAATTGAGGTGAGCCTGGGCGTGGGCGGTGACTTGGGACCAGATATCGGTACCGCCGCAATCCAGCACCACGTCGGTCAGCCAGCCTTCGGCGGCGCGCACGGATTTGACCACAGCGGGCAACACGTTACGCATGCTGATGCGTGGCGGCGCGTCGATGGCGATACTGACGTCGCGGGCATGGATGCGCAGGCGTACCGGGGTGCCCACCGGCAACTCCACCTTTGCCACCACCAAGGTGCCGCCGGTGAAGTTCAGCCGGCTGATCCCGTAGGTGGAATCATGCCCGGCCACCGTGGCGCGGATGACGGCGCCGGCTTCGTAGCGGCCTGTCAGCGGGCGCAGATCCGTGCGCGACAACAATTCCTCCACTGGCCCCACCGCCGCCGCCCGGCCCCCATCCATCAGCACCAGGGTATCGGACAGCCGCAACACCTCGTCCATGGAGTGGCTGACATAAAGGATAGGGGTGGCAAATTGCCGGGCCAGCTTGCCGATGAACGGCAACAACTCGGCCTTGCGCTGGCTGTCCAGGGCGGCCAAGGGTTCGTCCATCAGCAGGATGCGCGGGCTGGCCAGCAAGGCGCGACCGATGGAGACCCGCTGCTTCTCGCCGCCCGACAGCTTGGTGGGCCGGCGGTCCAGCAGATGGCCGATGCCCAAGACCTCGACCACATCGTCAAAGCCGATGCGCCGTTCATGCACCGGCACCCGGTTCATGCCGAAGGTCAGATTGCCGTTTACCGACAGATGGGGAAACAGCCGGGCGTCCTGGAAGACATAGCCCAGGCGGCGGCGTTCGGGGGCCAGATCGATGCCCAGGTTCGAATCGAACAGCACCTTGCCGTCCACCTTAATGCGCCCGGAATCCGGGCGATACAGTCCCGCCACCATGTTGATGACCGAGCTTTTGCCCGAGCCCGAACGGCCGAACAGCGCCGTCACCCCGGCCCCGGCGGACAAGTCCACCTCGACCCGGAAATCGCCCTGCTGTCGGCGGATGGAAAGGTCGAGCATGCTATCCCCGCATCCGCGCCTGAACCCGGCGCGATAGGAATTCCGAGGCCAGCAGGGCAGCGAACGCCACCACCACCGAGATGATGCACAGCCGCAACGCCGCCGCATCACCGCCCGGCACCTGGGTCAGAGCGTACAGCGCGATAGGCAACGTGCGGGTCTCGCCGGGAATGTTGGACACGAAGGTGATGGTGGCGCCGAATTCCGACAGCGAGCGGGCGAAGCCCAGAATGACCCCGGTCAGCAATCCCGGCGCCACCAGCGGCAGGGTGACGGTCAGAAAGGTGCGCAAGGGGCCACAACCCAAGGTGCGGGCCGCCTGTTCCAGCCCCCGGTCGACGTTTTCCAGCGACAGCCGGATGGCGCGCACCATAAGCGGGAACGCCACCACCGCCGAGGCGATGGCGGCGCCTTTCCAGGTGAAGGCCAGGGTCACGCCAAACCAGTCCCACAGCCAGCCGCCGATGGGGCCGCGCCGTCCCAGCATGACCAGCAGGAAATAGCCCACCACCACCGGCGGCAGCACCAGGGGAAGGTGAATGATGCCGTCGAACAGGGCCTTGCCGGGAAAGTCGCGCCGGGCCAGCAGCCAAGCGCAGCCAATGCCGAACGGCAGCGAGCCCAGCACCGCCCAGCCCGAGACCAGCAGGCTGAGGTGCAGGGCTTCCCACTCCAACGGCGTCAGGCTGAACATATCCATCAGCACCCCTTCGCCAAATTCGGTGGGATGTTAGCACCGATGGTAAAGGCGGCAAAGCGCGCCCCGGCCTTTTCTGCGGCACCGCTTTGCGCTAGTTTCGCCCTGCCATGATCCCCATCACCCGCCGCATCGCCATCGACGAAAAAGAGCTGGAGGAAAGCTTCCTCCGCGCTTCGGGTCCCGGTGGTCAGAACGTCAACTCACTTTGGACGTCATAGCTAGACCACGTTTGCCTCAACCGAGGACAACCAGCACATTGACAAAGTCGCACTCTCCGGTGCACCCTTGGGTAGCGCATTAAAGTTCGGGGCATGAGAGTTCGAGTCTCACCGTCAACTGTCCGGTCGTGACCACCAACAAGGTAGACCGCCCCCAAAAGGCGGCCGTGAAGAGTGCAGCTTCTATCAAGAAGACTCCTACTAAACCCAAGCAGCAGAAGTCGGCGAAAGCCGCCAAGCAGCACGGGAATAACGGAAACTCTCACCACAAGGAGGTCATTATGGGAAACAACAGAAAGACGACATCATCGTTCACCCGCGTCACCACGAAGTTCTTCGTCGCGACCGGACTGAGCTTGGCGGCTGGGTTGTTCGCCCCCTGGCAAGGCGAGGCCGACAATGTCGGCCTCGCTGTAGCGCATCTGCCCAAATAGACTGTCGCTAGCCATCCAGCGACCAGTTTGCGTATTGGTGCAGCCGTCGATATAAGACCGCATGATCCCCATCACCCGCCGCATCGCCATCGACGAACGCGAGCTGGAGGAAAGCTTCCTCCGCGCCTCGGGTCCCGGTGGCCAGAACGTCAACAAGGTCGAGACGGCTGTGCAATTGCGCTTCGACGTGCGCAATTCGCCCTCGCTTCCCGACGATGTGCGCGCACGGCTGGAAGCCCTGGCCGGTCGGCGCCTGACCCTGGAGGGCGTGCTGGTCATCACTGCCCAGGAACACCGCAGCCAGGACCGCAACCGGGCAGAAGCGCTGAACCGCTTGGTCGAGCTGATAAAAGAAGCCGCCAAGCCGCCACCGCCCAAGCGTCGCCCGACCAAGCCCACCAAGGGCTCGCAACAGCGGCGTATGGACGGCAAAGCCAAGCGCGGCGCCACCAAGAAGCTGCGCACCGGCAAACCGGGATTGGACTGACATGAGCAAGCGCACCCCGGCGACCACCGCCATGGAAAAAGCCGGCAAGCCGTTCGAGTTGCTGGAATACGAGTACGACCCCGACGCCGCCTCCATCGGCCTGCACGCGGCGGCGTCCATGGGCCTGCCGCCATCCCAGGTGTTCAAGACCCTGATGGTCACCGCCGGCGACGAACCGCTGATTGCCGTGGTGCCGTCCGACCGCGAACTGAATTTGAAGGCACTGGCCCATGCGGCGGGCAAAAAGTCAGTGCAGATGATGAAGGTGCCCGATGCGGAACGCTTGAGCGGCTACAAGGTCGGCGGCATCTCGCCCTTGGGCCAGAAGAAGCGTGTCCGCACGTTCTTCGACGACAGTGCTTTGAAATTGGCGTTCATCGTGGTGAATGGCGGGCAACGGGGCTTGCAGATCAAAGCGGCGCCGGGGGATTTGCTGGCGGCCACGGGTGGTGTGGCGGCAGGGATTGCGACGGAATAATCGCCCCTCTGACCGTGCCCTATTCCAGCCCTTGAGGTTCGACCTTCAGCTTGGCCGGGTCGTCGGCCAGCAATTGCAGCGCCACTGTGCCGTGGCTGCTGCGGACCAGCATCTCGCAACACCACGTGCCGTCTTCCAGTCGGATAGGCGCCGAGATTTCGATGCGTGAGACCGCGTCCACATCCATGCTGACGCTATGATTGTCGTGGAACGAAATGGCGGCGACGGTCTTCATGCAATCCACTCCTAGGGGGAACCCCTTGAGACAGGCTCGCGCAGACCGCGCCCCGCGTCAACTAGTCACCGTCTAAGGAACAGGCCCGCTAAAGGCCGCGCCAGTGCCGTGGTGGCCAGCGCCATCAGCACCATGCCCGAGAACCCCACGCCGGACAGGATGCCCTTGTCCAGCAACAGGGTCAGCACCACCAGTTCCATCAAGCCTTTGCAGCCAACCAACGCCCCCAGCGCCAAGGCGTCGGACCACGGCCAGCCTTGCGCCCGCGCCGGCAAGGCGGCAGAGGCCAGCTTGGCCGCAACGGAGGCGACGAACGTCCAGGCGAACACCAATCCGGCGCCCGAGGCCACGGTGAACTGGGTCTTGAGGCCGATGGCGATGAAGAAGAACGGCAGCAGCACCACCATCAGGAACGACTCGAACTTTTCCAGCACGTCGCGGGCCACCGGCTTGGGCACCACCGCACCGAAGGCGAAGGCGCCGACCACCGCATGCAAACCGATCAATTCCGACACCAGCGCCGAGGCGAACAGCCCCACGGACAGCACCACCACGTCACGTTCGTTGATGCGGCCATGCAGCTCGGCATGGCGAAACAGCCGGGCCAGCAGCGGGCGGACAAGGAACCACAAGGCCAAGCCATAGGCCACGGCCAGCGCCAGCAGCAAGCCCGCCCGCCAAGCCCCACCGCCGGCGGCCAGGGCCAGCAGCGCCGCCATCATCACCCATAGGGCGGCATCGTTGACCGCCGCGCAGCCCAATGCCTCGGCCCCAAGGCGGGTTTTGTGCATGTGCATCTCGCGCAGGATGGCGGCCAGAACCGGCAGCGCCGTCACCCCCACGGCAATGCCCACCCCCAGGGCGAACGCCCAGGCCGGCGCACCTTGCGCCGCCGCCTCGGGCACCAGCGCCAGCAGCACGAAACCCACGCCGGTTCCCACCAGGGTCGGCGCGACGAAGGTCGAGATGCTGGTGACGGCGAAGGCGCGGCCACGCCCATGAAATTCGGTAAGGTCGAAATGCAGCCCGGTGGCAAAGGCGAAATAGCTGATGCCCAGCCACACCAGCCCGTCCAGCGCGGTCAGCGCCAAAGGCGGAAACAGCCCGGCCCACAATTCAGGCGCCAAACGGCCCAACAGGCTGGGTCCCAAGGCGAGGCCAAAGGCGATCTGCACCACCACCAGCGGCACCCAATGGCGCAATCCACCCAGCCGCCATAAGGCGAAGGGCAGACCGATGATGATGGACGCGTGCAGCAGGAACAGGGCGATGGCAGACATGCCGATGCAATGCCACAAGGGCGCGGGATTATGAATTGTTTATTGAAGCCCTAGAACCTAACAGCGATGTAAGCGGCGGTTATCAGCGCCAAGGCCAGCGCATACCCGCCCTGAAGGCGGACACTGACCTGCCACGCCGTCAGGCCCGACGCAGCCGCCGAAAAAGCGGTCAGCACCGAAATGGGCGCCACCAGCAGTGACAGCACGAAGGCGATGACCCACATGGCGTATTCGCCAAGAACCGGCAAGCCCGTTCCAAACTGAGACACGACCGGCTGAATGATGCCGAAAACCACCATGGGATGGATACCCAGCACCGCCAGCAAGGCCATGCCCAACATGATCGTCAGGGGCAATACGGGCCGCAACGGATCAAGCCAGACGGCCATGCCGTCCACCGAGGGAGCCAAGGCCAGCACTCCCACGCCCAGCCAGCCAGTGGCGATGAACAGCAGAATTTCCGGGGACAGCCGGTTGGCGGTGGCCGATAAAAGAGTGGCGACTTCGCGGATTTCGGCCCGCCCGCCCGAGACCAGCGCCCACAGTCCGCTGACCACCACGGCGGTCCAGGCGATGGCCGCCAGCAACGGCGCGCCCGCCCAAGACAAGCCGGCCACCATGACAACCGCCATCAGCACCGGCCACGGACGCACCGGAATCCCCCCCGTCTCGGGGCGCGCCGGCACCTCGATAATCCCGCCGCTCATCAGGCAGGCAAGGCCGAAGGCGGCGGCGGCCAAGGGCACGGTGGCGGTCAGGATGGTGACCAGATCCAGTTCGGGAAAGACGGTCATGACGGCGGCCACCGAACCGGTGGTGGGGGCCAGCAGCATGGAAATTACCACGCCGCGCGCCAGCACGGCGGCACTGGGCCGCGACTTCTTGGGCAAGGCCAGCCCGAACATGGAAATGGTGCCGAAGCTTAAGCCCATGGAACCGGCGATGGCGCCCGCCAACAGCACGGGCACCCGAAGACAGGGACGCACCCGCCCCAGCAGGCCGATCAGCGCCCGGTCCAACCCGGCGGCCTGGAACAGCCGCGCATAAAGCGGCATGCAGATCAAAAACGACGCCACCCCGGCAAAGCGCATGCCAGCCAGCACCATGGGGCCGTCCACATGGCCGACGGCAACCAACAGGGCAATGGCCATAAGCGTTTGCGCAACGGCGAAACGACCGGTGACCGAAGCCACCGATCGCTTCAAACCAGGCGCCACGAGCAGCCCGACCAGGACCAAGGCAGCCAAGGCGGCTACCGGGGACCGGGTCAGGGTCTGTGCCGTGGTGGCCACCAGCAGGGCAAGGCAAAGCGTTGCCCTGCCCGCCAGTGGCCATCCGTCACCACACGAAGGATTAAGGCGTGGGATCAGGCGGCTTTCTCCATGGGATGCAGGCGGGCACGGATCAGATGCCGATGCGGATCGGCATAATGGGTGCGGGCGTGCAGGGCGTTACGATTGTCCACCACGGCCAACTGGTCGCGAACGGCCAGGACTTGCATGCGCTCCGCACGCATCTGAGCGAACTCGAAGAAGTATTCCAAGGCCCAGCGGCGCTCGGGGCTATCCAAATCCGGCTTGGCGTTAAAGCCTTCGATGACCGAATCATAGCGGAACCGAACCATCGGCTCGGTACCCAGCAGCGGAGCCGACAGAACCTGCTCGACCGCCGAGAAGGCATCGGGGGTGCGCAGGGGGAAATTGTTGGCCTTCAGGATCTCGATGCAGCGGGAACCATCCTGCTCGGCGGACAGTTGCTTGAGCATGTTGTCGATCTTGATGACCACGGATTCGCCGCCGCCATCGCCCGATTCACGGACGACGAACAGGCACAGGAACCGCTCGGGATCCTGAGTGAAGGCGGAATCAGTGTGCATGGGGCAAGCGCCAAGACGTTCAGAGAAGGTCGGGGCGCGCTGGATGGTCTTAGCGCGATCCTTGATGTCCCACAGCACTTTGCCGTGATCGTCATGCACGGTGATCTTGCCCACGTGGGACAGCACTTCCAGCAAAAGCACGTCGCGGATGGCGGGGTCCAAATCGGCCAAGCCCAGTTGGTCGGCCACGGCAAACCCGTCGCGATCGACGCCTTCGACGATCTGGCGACCGATGGTGGCGGCGCCCGGCCAGCCAGCACTGATCTCGGTCTTCAGCTGCCGGTAAATGGCGTGCGCATCGTCACGATCCCAGATGGCGCGGCCAACAAGGCGGATGACGGAGGAAGAAGGTTGAAGAGAGCGGCAATCGATGGCGGTCATGGTGGCTTATCTCCTACATTGGCACACCCTATGGAAACATGGCATGCAATTAACGTAACCATAGGTAGTTCGTAGTAGGCATTTACACGTTTTTTCTCACTATGTCTAAGGTATATATCCAATTTCTGAAAATCTTTTTTGCACACCCTCGTTGGTATACAAAGAAACTTCACAAGCATGCTGTCAAAGGTATGCAATGGCATAGGCCTTCCGCACTACGATTACCCGCCCACTCGGGTAGCCCGCCTAATGCTGCATCAGTCGCACCATGGTTGCTGTTTCGACAATTCATGAGCGTAGACTCTCTATCACTCTCGTCCCGGCCAGTTGAGCAACCTTTTTGCGATCGACCATCCCGCATCACTACGATTTTGAGGCAGCTGTTCTTTATCTAATCAACCATTTAGAAGTGACTTGACCCAGCATTGGCGGGGCGCAACAATCATTGCGTGGAATTTTTTCGGGAGAAAACAACGTCATGAAGCGCATTGCTGTAGCCATGATCGGCATGTTCGCCATCCTGTCGGCCCCCGCTTTGGCTGCCGACACGGGTACCGCCGACCAAGCTGTCGCCCTGACCAAGAAGGCCATCGCGGCTATCAAGGCCGAAGGCAAAGAAAAGGTCTACGCGGCGATCAACGCCAAGGATCCGCGGTTCATCGACCGCGACTTGTACGTGTTCGCCTATGACCTGGACGCCAACTGCCTCGCCCACGGTTCCAACCCCAAGATGGTTGGCCGCAACACCCTGGACACCCAGGACACCGATGGTAAGTACTACATCAAAGAACGCATGGAGCTTGGAAAGGCAAAGCCGTCGTTCTGGCAGGACTATAAGTTCCCAAACCCCGTAACCAAGATGATTGAGCCAAAATCTGCTTATTGCGAAAATAACGACAACAACCTTGTTTGTGTCGGCGTTTACAAATAATCAGCAGATACAGTTGCGGCAGGAGCCTTGAGCGATATGAATTGGATTGATAACGCCAGCATCAGACTGAAAATCGCCTTGGCTCCTGCCATACTGGCCATTCTGATGATTGCCATCATCGCGAACGGTTTGGTGGTCATCGCCGACACCAACCGCGATGTGCAACACGAGCAACAAGTTGCCGAGCAGAGCGAAACCATCAACGCGCTGTCCAAGTCTATCTTGACCGCCAAAGGCAACCTCTACCGTCTGGTGTCTATCGCCTCTAACGAAAAAGACGTCGCCAAGGTGGACAGGATGTCCAAGGACGCCGTCGCCGAATTAACCAAATTGATGACGTCGCTGACTGCCATCGAGACGATCAGCACGGAAATGGGCATCGATGCCGCCGAGGCAGCTGATTCCCTCGATAAGCTGCGCAAGTTCGTCAATGCCGCCCGCGACGTTTCCGACATGGTCACCGACGATATCGGTTATGCGCTGATCATGACCGGCTCAGCCGACCGCAAATACGACGCAGCCGCCGAAAGCTTCGCCAAGGTCCAAAAGTCCATCGCCGAAGTTCGGGCGAAGACCGCTTTGAACCTGATGAATTCCATGACAATGGCCCGCAACACCTTTGTGGGCGGCGGTGTTCTTGCCGTCATACTGGCTGGCGTGCTGACTGTCGTGCTGGCGATCCGCATTTCCGCCCCGCTGAAGTCCCTGACCAATGTGGTTCAGAAACTGTCTGCGCGCGAATACGACACCTTCGTTCCCAACCAAGAGCTGCTTGACGAAGTGGGCGAAATGGCGCGAGCGGTGGAAACCCTGCGCGAGGTGGGCCTTGAGGCCAACCGATTGCAGGAAATCCACCGCCAAGAAGAAATCCTGAAGGAAGTGCGGGCCAAGAAGGTCGAAGAGCGCCTGCAGCGCTTCGATGCCGAGGTCAGCGAGGCGCTGCGCTCCATGATGGGATCGTCCGAGGAAATGCGGTCCATCGTCGAGACCATGGCCACCACCGCCGAAGAGACCTTCGAAAAGACCGGCGTGGTCTCCGACGTCACCGTCAGGACCTCGGAAAACGTCAACATCGTGGCCGGCGCCGCCGAGGAACTGATGGCCTCCATCAGCGAAATTTCCAGCCAGGTCGACCACTCCACCTCCATCGTCAGCGAAGCCATCGAGAACGTCAGCCGCGCCACCGATGTGGCCAGCGGCCTGGCGGCCGAGGTGACCCGGATCAATGACGTGGTGGATTTGATCAACGCCATTGCCCGCCAAACCAACCTGTTGGCCCTGAACGCCACCATCGAATCGGCGCGCGCCGGAGAGGCCGGCAAGGGCTTCGCCGTGGTGGCCAACGAGGTTAAGGTGCTGGCCAATCAGACGGCCAAGGCCACCGAGCAGATCGCCCAGGAAATCACCGCCGTGCAGGAAGCCACCACCACGGTGGTGTCGGTGATTGAAAACGTCTCGCAAACCATCGAACGCATGTCGGCCATCGCCACCGCCATCGCTGCCGCCATCGAGGAACAGGGCGCGGCCACGGGCGAAATCTCGCGCTCTATCCAACAGGTGGCCGGCGGCACCCTTGAGGTCAAGGACAACGTGGCAACCATGAGCGAGGCTGCCAAGGGATCGGAATCGGCCAGCTATCAGGTCCGCCAAGCGTCCATCCAGTTGTCCGAACGTGCCACGTTGCTGCAAGCCAACGTCTCGACCTTCCTGACCGAAGTGGCTGCCATCTAACCAGCTGATTTGGCGGATTGCATCACAGGAGCCCGGGCACATTCGCCGCCCGAGGCTCCTGTTTCGCATTCAGTGCCACCCGTTAGAGCGCCGAGCCTCAAATCTGCGGCACGGGCAATTGCGAGCATTGAGCGAGCGGCCAAGCGGGCGGACGCCCGCGCCCGGCGAGGGCTAAACATGAAGCTAGAGTATCGTGCGCCACATTTGGCGCTCGATCGATGCTCTATGTCGGGCGCCACATAACCGGCCCTAGTGCGCCACTTGATGTCCCAGCTGCGCCACATAACCCGTCCCATTCCGGGTTTCCGCCATTTTCGAGCCAAATATGGTCGGCAGCGCGTCTCTTGCATCCGGGTCTGCAAACATTTCCATGCGTCGAGCGGAAGGCTGGCGGTCATGGAGGAAGAGATGGGAGCGAGAGTCATTCGCACCGCGAAGATGGCGATGGGGCTGTGCGGTCCTTATGTGGAGAGCCCCGCCGACGAGGTAGTCGAGGAGATGGAGGATGCCGAGGGGCTGGTGGCGGTCAGGCTGGCTGAGGAGGCCATTGGTTTGGACCCTGGCTGTATCCCGGCGAGACTTCTGTTGGCCGAGGTTGCCACCGACGTTGGTGACCGGATCGAACACCTCGACATCGCTGTCAGCGTGGGCGAGCGCTTGTGGGGACCAGTGGCGGACAAGCTGGGAGACCAAATGGCTTGGTCCGACTATGTGGGGGCAAGGCCATATCTGAGGGCCATCGAAGCTCTTGGCGAAGCATACGCGGAGTGTGGCGAGCTCGACTCTGCGCTCGACTGCTTCGAGATCCTTGCTCGCCTGGAACCACGAAGGGCCGCACGGGAGCACCTCGAGCGCACTTTAGCTCCGCTCCCGTAGATTGCTGAGTGGCCGCGTGCGGGTAGCGTCCGCGTCTCGCAGTTCGAAGCCGTTTACTTGGTGGTCAGGGGTACATCCCAACCTGTTCATGACGGTGTCCTCCGAAACCCGAAGTACCGTGGCTGCTTCGGAGACGGACAGGGTGAGCCGCCCAGTGCCCAAGTCTGCGGGTGAGAGAAGAATTGCCATTAAGCTGGGTGCCGCACAGCCGGTCCTGAAGCCCCTGATCCGCCTGTCCAGCAGCGCTTGGACTAGCCACGGTGCGGAGAGGCCGTGCCGCCGCGCAATCACGAATGCTGAAGGGAGAGGGATGTGGTCGTGGGGGCGAGTTTGAAGCCGGGCGCATCGTGCTTTGATCGCCTGAACCAGTTCACGGACTTCCGACCGGCGCCAGCCCCTCCGTCCGGCAGTCGTTCAGCGGCAGGGGATGGCGAGTGAACGAGGCCGGATGAACCGATTGCGTTAGCGTCCGTCAGCGAGCAGGCCAGTTCAACGGCCAAGCGTTCGCGGTCACACAGCTCCCGAAGTTCAGCACGTAAAGCCTCGACCCCAGCTTTGTCGACCGATGTGCTTTGGTCCGCACTCTCATGCGCCAGTCCGTGGAGCTTCAGCGCCCGCAAAGTCGTGCCAACCTGCTTCCCCAGCATCCTAGCGGCCTCACGTACCGGAATGTGGTCAGCAATTCTCGGTGGTTCGAACCGTGGCAAGGGTTCCGTTATCCGTTGGCGGAGGCACTGATCGACGGCCTCTTCCATGGCGGTGCGTATCGGTGTCGGGGACAACCTGGTCAGCCAATCCGCTAAAGCGTCGAAAGCCGGAGGGGGCGCCTCACACAGCTCAATATAGTGGTGAAATGCTGTCGGCCAGTCGCGCACCGCCTCGAACCCTGCCGCGACCTGGGACAAGCCCTGTGATCGACGTGCGAGCTCGCCATAATGCGGAGTGCCTTGGCGACGCTGTAGAAGCCATCCAAGCTCAGCCAAGAGTTGGAGGGACTCTCCGACATCCGCTCCGTACCCAGGCAAGGGGGAGCGTGGCGGGGAAACGTCCGGCATCGCATTCAGAAGCCTAGCCTGTTCCTGTATCGCAACAAGTTCCTGCGGGTTCAGAGCCATACCGAAACCCTCGCGGAGATCTTGGCCACATCCACAGGCCCATAAAGGTACAGCGTGCCAACCCAAGCGCGTTCCACAGGCGGGACAGCGGTCGATCAGCGTCCGCCCGTGGATGGGGCAGCCAGTGGCGCTCCACAGATCCCAGAATGCTCTATGGTATGGGGACGATTTCAGGCACTCCGGGCACGCCCGCCGGTGCCAGGGGGTGAGCATTTGTGGTTCGATTTCGTGCCCGAGAAATCGGGCTTCTCTCCGGCCTGGGGGTGGCCAGTAGGTCATCGCTATCAGCTGCTCGACAGTAATGCCTGTTGCGGTTGCCAGGGGTCGAAGGTCAAAGGGGAACGTGCCGGGTAGCTGGAAGCCGTGAGCCGATGATGGACGACACAAACATCCAGGCGGCGGCCACACCCACCCACGTCACCTTCGCAGAAGCCTTCCGAGTCTGACTCAAAATCGGGCTGATGAGCTTCGGCGGTCCGGCCGGGCAAATCGCACTGATGCACCGCATCCTCGTCGATGAGAAGAAATGGGTTAGCGAGGGCCGATTCCTGCACGCGCTGAATTACTGCATGCTGCTGCCGGGACCGGAGGCCCAGCAACTGGCAACCTATGTGGGCTGGCTGCTGCACCGCACGGCGGGCGGGCTGGTGGCCGGTCTACTGTTCGTGCTGCCAGGCGCGCTGGTGATGTGGACGCTTAGCGTGCTCTACGCCGGGTTCAACGACCTCACCGTGTTGCAGGCGGTCTTCTTCGGCATCAAGGCGGCGGTGCTGGCGGTGGTGGTCGAGGCCGTCCACCGCATCGGCAAGCGGGCGCTGAAGAACGGGGTGATGATCGGCCTCGCCGCCGTCGCCTTCGTCGCCATCTTCTTCCTCGACATTGCCTTCCCGGTGATTGTCGCGGCGGCGGCGCTGATCGGTTTCGTCGGCGGACGGATCGCCCCCGACAGCTTCGTGGTTATCAAGGGCCACGGCGGCAAGGAAAGTGGCGCGGTGGTAGATTCCGCCTTCCGCGCCGGTCGCCTCGACCATGCCCGGCCATCGACACGCCGGGCGGTCAAGGTGGCCGCGATCTGGCTGACTCTGTGGCTCGGCCCACTCGTGTTTCTTGCTGCCACCCTCGGCCTGAGCCACGTCTTCACCCAGGAAGGAATCTTCTTCAGCAAGATGGCGGTGGTCACCTTCGGCGGTGCCTACGCCGTGCTGGCCTACGTCGCCCAGCAGGCGGTGGACACCTATGGCTGGCTGAAGCCGGGCGAGATGCTGGATGGCCTGGGGCTAGCGGAGACGACGCCGGGGCCCCTGATCATGGTGCTCCAGTTCGTCGGCTTCCTGGCCGCCTTCCGCAATCCCGGCACGCTCGACCCCATGGTGGCGGGAACATTGGGGGCCATCATCACCACGTGGATGACCGTCATGTTCGGACGGGTGGACGAGGTGCATGCCTGGGGGCTGAAGCTCCAGGTGCCCGACATTGCCACCATCGACCTGGCAGTGGCGGCGCTGGCGGCGGCCGCGTTCGTCGCCATGATGCGATTCAAGGTGAACATGCTGCTGGTGCTGGCGGGCAGGCGCGGCGATATTCTACGCCCGCGCTTGAGGCGGCAGCCCTGCCACTGCGCCGCATCGGCATCGGGGGAGCCATTTCTGGCTCCCCCGATCCTTTACATCATCCGCTTGATTTCAGAATAGGCGCCGTTGGTCCGCAGCGTCACCGTTACGTCGGCCTTGTCTCGGTTCCGCCAGAACCAGCCATGATTGCCGTCGAAGGCGGCTTCAAGCACGCCTTTCGCGCTGGCTTCGCCACGGCCCTTCTCATAGCTCGTCTGCTGGCCGCTGCCGTCGCCGTGCATGTCGAAATTCACCACGCCGCCCGCAGCGGTCCAAGTGTAGTCGACCTTGGCGCCCTTCTTCATCGCCAGCTTGACCTCGGTGGCCTCGCCGGGCTTGAGCGTGATGCTCATTTGGTCACTGCGACCTGCAGGTGCGGTCTGGGCGGCGGCGGGCTTGATCAGCAGACCGGCGAACACCCGTTCGATCAGGCTGGAGCGTTGATCAGGCTTGGGTTGGGCATTGCTTTCGGTCTTGTTCCGCTTCCCTGGCAAGCTGGGTCTTGATCTCGCCCATCTCGGCAAGGCCGAGCGCCCGGCCGATACCGGTGGGGTCAATGGCGTATTCGGCCGGAAGCACGACGCTGACCAGGATGGCGGCGGCGGCCAGAATGGCGATCACGGTGGACCGCAGAAGCTGCTTGGAGGTCGGCAACTCGGCGCGGGTCGGAAGGTCGGTGTTGTACATAGAAAAGTCCTCTCGCGGATAGTCAGGAGACGGCCAGGCCGGTGAGTTGATAGCCAATCAGCACGAAACCGGCGGTCATCATGACGACGTTGGCGGTATAGGCGTGGCGCCAGAAACTCTCGGTGCGCCGCCAATAGCCCATGACGATGAGAATGGCGCCCAAGGCCAGCACCTGGCCCAATTCAACGCCGACATTGAAGGCCAGGAGATTGGGCACCAGACCGTCGGGCGAGATGTCGTATTCGATGATCTTGGTGGACAGGCCGAAACCATGGAAAAGGCCGAAGATGAGCGTCGCGGCCTTGGTGTTCGGCTGGAAGCCTAGCCAACGCTGGAACGCGCCCATGTTGTCGAGCGCCTTGTAGACGACCGACAAGCCGATGATGGCGTCGATGATGAAGCTGTTGATGCCGACGTTGAAATAGACGCCGAGCAGCATGGTGGTGGAATGCCCGAGGGCGAACAGGCTCACATAGATGCCGATATGCTTCATCCGGTAGAGGAAGAAGATCACGCCGAACAGGAACAGGATGTGGTCGTACCCCGTCACCATGTGCTTGGCACCGAGATAGACGAAGGGCAGCAGGTTGATGCCGCTGATTTCCTGGATGTAGCCCTTGTCGCCCTGAGCCACGGCATGGGCGAAGGCGGTGCCGCCCAGCAGCGGCAGGGTCAGGGCGGCGACGAGAATGAGAAGCGTGAGGCGCCAGCGAGCGGATGACACGCTTGGCAAGCTCCCGTGAAGAAGTCCTTGCATGAGAAGTCCGATCTTGTTCGTTGAGGGTGGTCGCCTATGCGACCGCGATCATGCGTCAAGCATCGGGCGTGGCGGGCGCTCCAGCCGGAAGACCGTTTCCAGAACGGGAAGCGCAGGATATCTGATCTGCCAGCTTTGCCCATATGCGTTAAAAATCACGGCAAGGCTGGCGGGCAGGCTCGGCGTCTCGTGCGAATGGTCGGCGGGATTGTGTCCGTGGGAATGGCCGGGCGCTTGCACGTCCACATCCCCGTCATCGTGGACGTGGCCATGCTCCTCGATCTCCACCGCCAGCCGCGCCTGGGCCAACGCAGCGGCCACAGGCGAGTGCGCCTCCCAATGTCCTCCCGATACCGGCACCATGGCTAGAACCATGGATGCCATGAGGGCCATGAGAACAATGATGCGGAGGAACGGCGTCGACATAGTGTTCGGATAGACCGTTAAGCGCTAACAAACGATTGCTGTGGCGAGGGAAATGAGTGGAGGCACTATCTCCTCCCCAAGAGCGGCAATCAAGCATTCAGGCGTCCCATGGCCCCGAGTTATACGGCAACAACGATGGCGACGTAACGCCCCAGCTTGCCGACAGTTACCAGCACCAGGAACAGCCAAACATTCGTCCGCAGGATTCCCGCAACCACAGTCAGCGGGTCGCCGACCATCGGCACCCAGGCCAGCAGCAGCGACCATACGCCCCAGCGCCCGTACCAGCGGGTCGCCTTGTCGATAGTCTCCGGCTTGACCGGGAACCAGCGCCGGTCGCGAAAATGCACCAGGTAACGCCCCAGCAGCCAGTTAAGCGCGGAGCCAAGGACGTTTCCGGCGGTTGCCACCGCCACCAGTTCTGCGACGGGAAACCGTCCGGACAGGTGGAGGCCCGCCAGTACCGCCTCGGACTGCGCCGGAACGATGGTGGCGGCCAGCAGCGCCGCAAGGAACAGGCCGCCATAGGCGATCAGTTGGTCCATGGCGTGGAATGAATTGGGTTGTACGGGCGCGGGGCGCGTTCGGTTA
>JACMLB010000328.1 GCA_014379805.1 Rhodospirillales bacterium
AAGGCTGTCGTTTGAAACGAATGGCGGCGACACATCGTCGCCGCCATTTGCTTATTTGCCTCCAAAGACTTTCACGAAGAGGAAAATCCCCATGGCCGAGATTACCGCTGCGCTTGTCAAGGAGCTGCGCGAGAAGACTGGCGCCGGCATGATGGACTGCAAGAAGGCGCTGGGCGAAGTGGCCGGCGACATCGAAGCGGCAATCGACTGGCTGCGCACCAAGGGCCTTGCCGCCGCCGCCAAGAAGGCCGGCCGCGTCGCCGCCGAAGGCTTGGTGGCCGTTGCCGCCGCTGGCACCAAGGGCGTCGCCGTCGAGGTGAATGCCGAGACCGATTTCGTTGCCCGCAACGAGCAGTTCCAGGGCTTCGTTTCCAGCTTCGCCAAGATCGCCTTGGACAAGGGCTCCGACGTCGAAGTGCTTAAGGCCGCCGAGTTCCCCGGTGCCGGCAAGTCGGTTCAGGAGCAGCTGACCTCGCTGATCTCCACCATCGGCGAGAACATGAACATCCGCCGCGCCGTTCGCCTGGAAGTGTCCCAGGGCGTGGTCGCCAATTACGTCCACTCGGCCATCGCGCAGGGCCTGGGCAAGATCGGCGTGCTGGTCGCCCTGGAATCCGCTGGTGACGTGGCCAAGCTGGAAGCCCTGGGCAAGCAGATCGCCATGCATGTGGCCGCTGCCAACCCGCTGTTCCTGGACAGCTCGTCGGTGGATCAGGCCGCTCTCGAGCGTGAGAAGGCCGTGCTGACCGAGCAGGCTCAGGCTTCGGGCAAGCCCCCCGCCGTCATCGAGAAGATGGTCGAAGGCCGTATCCGCAAGTACTACGAAGAAGTCTGCTTGCTGGATCAGGTGTTCGTCATCGACCAGGAGAACAAGATCTCCAAGGTCGTCGAGAACGCCGCCAAGGAATTGGGCACCCCGGTCAAGCTGACCGCCTTCGCGCGCTTCGCCCTGGGCGAAGGCATCGAGAAGGAAGAGAAGGACTTCGCCGCCGAAGTGGCTGCCCAGCTGGGCAAGTAATCGGCGCGTACGGTCTTGGCCGCCGCTCGGGGATCGCTTCCCGGGCGGCGGCTTTGCCTCCTGTCATAGGGGGCGAACAAGGGCGAGACAGCCGGGTGGAATGGTGTATTATCGCCACCCAACTGCCGCCCAGGCGTTAAAAACGCCTTCATCATCCAGGCTTTGAGGGCACCCATGGCCAGCGACGCCAAATACCGCCGTGTTCTCCTGAAGATCTCGGGCGAGGGGCTGATGGGCTCCCGCGATTACGGGCTTGATCCCGACACCATTGACCGTATTGCCCGCGAAGTCAGATCGGTGCGCGACCTCGGAGTCGAGGTTTGCTGCGTGGTCGGCGGCGGCAATATCTTCCGTGGCATCTCGGGTGCCGCGCGCGGCATGGAACGCGCAGCTGCCGACAATATGGGCATGCTGGCCACCGTCATGAACGCGCTGGCCCTACAAAACGGTATGGAGCGTGAGGGGGTCGAAACCCGCGTGCAATCCGCCATTCCCATGCCGTCCGTGTGCGAATCCTTTATCCGCCGCCGCGCCATCCGCCATTGCGAGAAGGGCAGGGTGGTGATCTTCGCCGCCGGCACCGGCAATCCGTTTTTTACGACCGATACTGCCGCAGCACTCCGTGCCGTGGAAATGGGCTGCGATGCGCTGTTGAAGGCCAGTCAGGTGGACGGCGTCTATTCGGCTGACCCCAAGAAGGTCCCCGATGCCGTGCGCTACGACTCTTTGACATTCCATGACGTGCTGGCCCGCGATCTGCAGGTGATGGACGCTTCGGCCATCTCGCTGTGCCGCGAGAGCAATGTGCCGATCATCGTTTTCGACATGCATCAGGACGGCGCCTTTGCCGAGGTTGTCTCGGGCCGTGGGCGCTTCACGATCATCAATGAAGGGGGCTGACCCGTGGCCGTGACCAGTTGGAACGATTTGAAGAAGGACGTCGCTCACCGTATGGACAATACGGTTGAGGTCCTGAAGAAGGAATTTTCCGGCCTGCGCACCGGCCGCGCCGTCGCCAGCCTGCTGGACCCAGTCATGGTCGAGGCCTATGGCCAGCACATGCCGCTCAGCCAGTGCGCCACCGTGGGCGTGCCCGAGCCGCGTATGCTGACCGTCCAGGTGTGGGACAAGGGTCAGCTCAAGGCGGTCGAAAAGGCAATTCGCGATTCCGGCCTGGGCCTGAACCCCATGGCCGACGGCCAGATGATCCGCGTGCCGATTCCGCCGCTGAACGAAGAGCGCCGCAAGGAATTGCAGAAGGTTGCAGGCAAGTATGCCGAGCAAGCCCGCGTCGCCGTGCGCAACGTCCGCCGCGACGGCATGGACACCTTGAAGAAGCTCGAAAAGGACGGCCACATCTCGGAAGACGAGATCAAGAAGCACGAGAAAGAAGTGCAGGGCCTGACCGACGAGACCATCAAGAAGATTGACGACACGCTGTCCAATAAAGAAAAGGACATCATGCAGGTCTGATGGAGATGGAACCCGCCGCCACCTCCCATGCCGAAGGTCCGGTACCGCCCGTGCACATTGCTATCATCATGGATGGCAATGGGCGCTGGGCGAAGGCGCGCGGCTTGCCGCGCACTGCCGGCCACAAGCGTGGGGCCGAGGCGGTCCGCCGTACGGTCGAGGCCGCGCGGGAAATGGGTGTCTCCTATCTGACCCTGTATGCCTTTTCTTCGGAAAACTGGAAGCGCCCGGCGGGCGAGGTCACCGATCTGATGGGGCTGTTGCGCCTTTATTTGCGCAACGAGGTCAAGGTTCTGCATAAGAACGGCATCCGCCTCAGGGTCATCGGCGACCGGTCCCGCCTGGGGCCGGACATCGTGACCCTGATCGAGGAATCGGAAGCCAAGACCGCCGTGAATGGCGCGCTGACCCTGACGCTGGCCTTGTCCTATGGCGGGCGCCAGGAAATCGTCGAAGCGGCGCGCCGCTTGGCTGTGGAGGTTGCCGCCGGACGGCTGGCGCCTGACGCCATCGACGAAGCGGCAATCAGCCGCAATCTGTTCACCGCCGACATGCCCGATCCCGATCTGGTCATCCGCACCTCGGGCGAGAAGCGCATCTCCAACTTCCTGTTGTGGCAAAGCGCTTACGCGGAATTCGTCTTCCTGGACGTGTTGTGGCCGGATTTCGGCCGTGACGAATTGGAGGCTGCTATCGGCGACTTCCACCGGCGCGAGCGCCGCTACGGCGCGTCCGGCTGAATCCCGTGTTAGGCCTTCGCACTCTTTCCGCCCTGGTGATGGCACCGCCGGCTCTGCTGGCTACTTGGTGGGGGGGCTATGCCTTCGCCGCCTTGGTAGCGCTGGCCGCCGCTATCATGTGTTGGGAATGGGACAAGATCGTCACCCGCAGGTTTGGCTGGCCGGGCCGCGTCGCCGCATTGGGCTGCCTCGCGGCATCCCTGTTGGCCGTGGCGCTGCCCGCCACCGCTTTGGCGCTGGTGGTGGTGACCGCCTTGGCCACTGCCGCCTTGGCCGCCCCCCAGGACCGCCAATGGGCCGGGTGGGGCGTGCTGTATGCCGGTCTGCCCTCGGTGGCGCTGGTGTGGCTGCGCGGCGACGGCGAGACGGGGCTGCACACGGTCTTCTGGCTGCTGCTGTTGGTGTGGGCCACGGATATCGGCGCCTATGTTTGTGGCCGTCTGATCGGCGGGCCGTTGCTGATGCCTGCGGTCAGCCCGAAAAAGACTTGGGCTGGCCTGATTGGCGGCGTGATCTCTGCCGGGCTGGTGGGCCTTGCCGCCGGCCTGACCCTGTCGCTGCCCCATCCGGTGCTCATCATGATCATCAGCGGTGCCTTGGCCGTGGTCGCCCAGGCCGGCGATCTGCTGGAAAGCTGGGTCAAGAGGCGCTGGGGTGTCAAAGACTCCAGCAATATCATTCCCGGCCATGGCGGCGTACTCGACCGCGTCGATGGCTTGTTGGCAGCTGCCGCTGCGGTGGCACTGGCGTCCTTGGTGACCGGCTCGGTAGTTCTTTATTGGCAATGACGGGGTTCTGATGAACGGCGTGCAAGACAACCGTCGCGGAATCACCATTCTCGGTTCCACCGGCTCCATCGGCAAGAACACCGTCGAACTGATCGAGGCCCGGCCGGACCTGTACCGGGTCGAGGCGCTGGTCGCCAATTCCAGCGTGGATTTACTGGCCAACCAAGCCCGCCGGCTCAAGCCGCGCATGGCGGTGGTGGCGGATGAGGGGGCCTACGGTGCACTGAAGGACGCCCTTGCCGGCACCGGCATTCATGTGGCCGCCGGCCCCGGCGCCGTCATCGAAGCCGCTCAATTGCCTGCCGAATGGGTTATGGCCGCCATCGTCGGCGCCGCCGGCTTGGCGCCCACCCTGGCGGCGGTGCGCCGTGGCGCGGTCATCGGCCTTGCCAACAAGGAATGTCTGGTCTGCGCCGGTGCGTTGATGATGGCGGAAGTGGCCGCCCACGGTGCCACCCTGCTGCCGGTGGATTCCGAGCATTCGGCCATTTTCCAGGTGCTGGAATCCGATCAACTTCACGCGGTGGAAAAGATCGTCCTGACCGCCTCGGGCGGGCCGTTCCGCAGCCGCAGCCTGATTGAGATGGCCGCCATGACGCCGGAACAGGCGGTGGCCCATCCCAATTGGTCCATGGGCGCGAAGATTTCGGTGGATTCTGCGTCCATGATGAATAAGGGGCTGGAGCTGATCGAGGCCCATCACCTGTTCGCCATGCCCGAGGACCGCATCGACATCGTGGTCCATCCCCAGTCGGTCATCCATTCCATGGTCGCCTATATGGACGGCTCGGTGCTGGCCCAGTTGGGCAGCCCGGACATGCGTACGCCCATTGCCTATGCTCTGGGCTGGCCCAAGCGTATCTACGCCCCGGCGCCGCGCCTGGACCTGACCGCCATCGGCCAATTGACCTTCGAGGCTCCCGACCCGGTGCGCTTCCCGGCGTTGCGTCTAGCCCGCCGCGCCTTGCAAACGGGGGGATCGGCACCTACAGTTCTCAATGCCGCGAACGAGGTTGCCGTGCAGGCTTTCTTGTCACGCGGCATAGGCTTCCTCGACATCGCCAAAGTTGTCGAGCAGACCCTGGAAGCGATCGATCATGCCGCCCTGTCCTCCATCGAGGACGTATTGGCGCAGGATCGGTCTGCCCGGGACTGCGCGTGGAACATTATTAAACGGGGCCGCGGCTTCTAAATAGACGGGCGGATATGGAATTCCTTGCAGGCATCTGGAACTACGTCGTCGTCTTCCTTCTCATTCTGACGGTGGTGGTGTTTGTCCACGAAGCCGGCCACTTCGCCGTGGCCCGCTGGAATGGCGTGAAGGTGGACGTGTTCTCCATCGGCTTCGGTCCTGAAATCTGGGGCCGCACCGCCAAATCGGGAACCCGCTGGCGTATCAGCCTGCTGCCCCTGGGCGGCTATGTGAAGATGTTCGGCGATGCCGACGCCACCTCCGTCACCGGTGAAGATCGCCCCATGACGGAGGCGGAGAAGGCGCTCAGTTTCCGCCACAAGCGGGTCGGGCAGCGCGCCGCCATCGTCTTTGCCGGCCCTGCAGCCAACTTCATCTTCGCCATCCTGGGCTTGGCCGGCATGTTCATGGTGCTGGGCCAGCAGGTGACCGAGCCGGTCATCGGCCGTGTCATTGCCGGCATGCCCGCCGAGCAGGCCGGCCTGATGGCGGGGGACCGCATCCTCGCCATCAACGGCACTACCGTGGAAAGCTTCCAGGACATTCAGCGCAACGTCCTGCTGCAAATCGAGGCTCCGCTGGCCCTGAGTTTGGACCGCCACGGCCAGCGCCTGGACGTGGTGGCAAAGCCGCGCATCATCGAGCGCAAGGGCCTGTTCGGCGGCATGGAGAAGGTGCCGGTGTTGGGCATCGAGCGCGACCCGACCAGCACCCGCACGGTCAAGCATGGGCCCTTTAGCGCCCTGGGGCAGGCGCTGAAGGAAACCGAGACCATGGTCACGTCCACCTTCGTGGGCATCGGCCAGATGATCAACGGCACCCGTGACAGCGACGAACTGGGCGGTCCCATCCGCATCGCCAAGGGAGCGGGCGAGGCGGCTCAGATCGGGTTGGCCAGTGTGGTCTTCTACACCATCCTGCTGTCGCTTAATCTAGGTCTGATCAATCTGTTTCCCATTCCAGTATTGGACGGCGGACACTTGCTGTTTTATGGGTTCGAAGCCATCCTTGGTAGGCCTTTAGGCGAGAAGGCACAAGAATATGGTTTCCGAATCGGCTTGTTTCTGGTATTGGCCTTGATGGTCTTCGCTACTCGCAACGACATCGTATCCCTTCCGGTGTGGGATATGATGAAGCGTATGCTGTCATGAGCTAAGACCGGCCGTCGATTAGCGGCTGGACGTTACAGGGGGGCGTTGATGAGTTTCGTGCGTAAGACTGCGTTGGTGGTCGGGCTTCTGGCCGCAACAGCGCCGGCCCTTGCTCAAGACAGCGGTCGCGTGCGGCAGATCGTCGTGCAGGGCACCCAGCGTATCGAAGTCGAAACGGTGAAGTCGTACATGGCGATCGCCGAAGGCGATCCCTACGATGCCGACCGCGTCGACCGCTCGCTCAAGACCCTCTACAACACCGGCCTGTTCGCCGACGTGGTCATCCATCACCAAGGTGACATGGTGGTGGTGCGCGTGGTTGAAAACCCCATCATCAATCGTATTGCGTTCGAGGGTAACAAGCGCATCAAGGAAGAGGAACTGACGCAAGAGACGCAGCTGCGCTCGCGTGTGGTCTATA
>JACMLB010000329.1 GCA_014379805.1 Rhodospirillales bacterium
CCCGAGCAGGTGCTGCGCCAAGCCATGGAAGTGACTGAGGTCATTTCGCCCCTGGGGGCGCCGCAACATTCGCTGCGGGAAATGATCAATCAATACGAAGCCCGCGCCATCACCGAAAGTTTGGCCCGCAATGGCGGCAGCCGCATGCGGGCGGCGCAAGAGTTGGGGATCAGCCGCCGCTCGCTGCTGTACAAGCTGCAGGAATACGGCATCGGCTGAATTGCGCGCTCCGTAAAGACGCGCAAGGAATTGCGCACACCGCAAAGAATTGCGCAGCGGCCCAGGCCCGGCGGCCTCACCTAACCGCACTTTCCCTCAAGTTCCGCGCCCTCCCCTGCATTGGCACAGCCTATGCGAGGGTGCTGGCACATGGCCGGATTGGTGCCGACTAACGGCATCCCATCTCCCGCAATTTCCGGTTATGCCGCTTGGCGCTCCGGCGCGCGGCATGCCCTTAACTCCCTCGTCTGGAGTGCACATCATGACAAGCATTACCCCTAAACAGGCCGACCCGGCGGTAACCGAAAGCCAATCGCAGCACGGCCTCGCCCGCCTCGCCTATGCCTTCACCGGTTGGGCCGAGAAGTGGTTCCCCGATGCGTTCGTGTTCGTGGTGCTGGCGGTTATCGTCGTTGCCGTCGCCAATTTGTCTAGCGGGGCGCAGCCGCTTGCCATTGCCAAGGGCTTCGGCGCCGGTTTCTGGACGCTGATCCCCTTCACCATGCAGATGGCCATGGTCGCCATCACCGGCTATGTGGTCGCCACGTCGCCGCCCTGTACGCGGCTGATCAACTGGCTCGCCAGCCTTCCCAGCACCGGCCGCGGGGCCGTGGCCTGGGTGTCGCTGGTCAGCATGGCGGCCTCGTACTTCAACTGGGCGCTTAGCCTGGTTCTGGGCGGTCTGCTGGTGCGTGCCCTGGCCCGCCGTGTCGAACTGCACATGGATTACCGCGCCGCTGGCGCCGCCGCCTATCTTGGCTTGGGCGCCACCTGGGCGCTGGGCCTCAGTTCCTCGGCAGCCATGCTGCAGGCCAATCCGGCCAGCCTGCCGAAATCCATTTCCGACATCACCGGCGTTATCCCGCTGAGCCAGACCATCTTCCTGTGGCAGTCGGTGGTCATGGGCCTGACCATCCTGATCGCCTCGGTCCTGATCGCCTACTTCTCGGCGCCCGAAGGCATCCACGTCCGCACCGCCCAGGATATGGATTGCGACGTGTCCGAAGCGCGGAGCGACACCCAAAAGCAGACCCGCCCCGGCGAATGGTTCGAATTCACCCCGATCCTGCCCATCCTGATCGTCTTGCTGGCCGTCGGCTTCTGCTACACGGAATTCAGCTCCAAACCGACGCTGCAGGTTATCTCCAACCTCAACACCTACAACTTCATCTTTCTGATGGCGGGCCTGCTGCTTCACCGCAACATCCGCAGCTTCCTCAATTCAGTCACCAAGGCCGTTCCCACCACCGCCGGCGTGTTGATCCAATTCCCGCTTTACGGCGCCATCGCCACCATGCTGACCGGCGTGCTGGGCTCGGACGGCGTGTCCATCTCGCACCACATCGCCAACGTGTTCGTCAGCATCGCCAACACCGAAACCTTCCCGGTGGTGATCGGCATCTATTCTGCGGTCCTTGGCTTCCTGATCCCGTCCGGCGGCGGCAAATGGATCATCGAAGCCCCCTATGTCATGCAGGCCGCGTCCGATCTGAAGGCCCATATGGGCTGGGCCGTCCAAGTCTATAACGCCGCCGAAGCCCTGCCCAACCTGATCAACCCGTTCTGGATGCTGCCGCTGCTGGGCGTGCTGGGCCTGAAGGCTCGCGACATCGTCGGCTTCTGCTTCACCCAATTGCTGTTCCATGCCCCCCTGGTTCTGTTCCTCCTGTGGGCGCTGGCTCTGACCCTGTGATCTAGAAACCCGGCGGGATTGGCAATGCCGATCCCGCCATTTTTCTGCCCGCTGGTTGAGGAGTACGCAGCAATGTCGACCAAATCCGCTCCCGAAATCGTGGTTGTCGAGGTTCGGTGACGTTGCGTGTCGAGGTGAGCTTTCCCGAAGGCGAACCCAACGACAAACTGCAATCCGCCAAATCTCTTGCGGTGTTCGCCGCCAATGGCCTGACCCATGTCAGCACCGCCCAAATCCAAGCCTTCAACAAGATTAACCGCCTGCACCCATTCGGCGCGGGCGAGGTGCTTACCGTCACCAGCACAATCCGCGATGCGGCGGTGGCCCCCTGAGACTGTGCAAGATTTTGCGCAGTACGCATGGATTTGCGCAGACCAATACGACAATTCGGTGAGATCAGTGTCGGCGACAAGCAGGCGGAATGGCCAAGCGCCCCGCCGCCTTTCTTCTACGGGATCAAAATCGCCAGTCCCGACAGAACACCCAGCGCCACCGCCCCTTGCGCCAGCGCGCCGCCGGTCACCCAGCGCAAGCCCTGAGCGGCGCGCAGTCCGGCGTGGTGGCAGGACAGCCAGAAATAGCCGTCGTTCAGATGGGGGCCGGCCATGGCGCCGGCGCCGATGGCCACTGCCGCCAATCCGCGTCCGGCTTCCGTGTCCAGACCCAAAGGCGCCAGCAACGGCTGCATCATGCCGGCGGCGGTGATGGCGGCGGTAAGCGGCGAGCCTTGCACCAGCCGGCTGGCTAAAGCCACCAGGAAGGGAACGGCGATGCCCAAGGCGGGCGGCAGGGCGGCAACCCGCTCGGCAATCAGCGCCGCCATGCCGTTATTGTGCAGCACCATCTGGAAGCCGCCGGCAGCGCCCACGGCCAGGAAGATGCCCAAGGCTTCGCGCCCGCCATGGCCGACCCAGCCGTCATCGGACAGGCTGTTGCGGCGGAAGCCCCCCATGGTGACGGCGGCGACGATCAGGCCGACTAACAGCAGGATCATGGGACGGCCCAGGCCCAGCAAATCCTCGCGGGTATTGCCGCCGCCCAAGGGCTCGCTGGGGATTTGTCCCAAGGATTGGGCCATGACCAGAGCAATCAGAAGGGTGGCGGCCAGTACCAAGCCCGGCGCGGCCCGGCGCGATGGCGGGGCGCTGGGGGTTTCCACCGCCATGTCCACCGGCGCGCGGCGGGCCAAGGCCAGACCAACGACGATCTGCGGCAGTGCCACCACGGCGCCCAAACCCAACGCCCAGCGCCAATCGCCACCCAGGATCGCCAAGGCGGCGATGGGCAAAGGCGAAGGGACCAGACAGCCCTGCGCCGCATTGACCGCATAGGATGCTGTCAGACCCAGCCGAGTCCGGTCAGTCCCCGCCGCCCGCAGCACCGGGGTCAGCACCGCCAACGCAGCCAAAGGCGTGCCGCCCAACCCGGCAATGGCGGCAATGACGGCCAGTCCCCGCCCCTTCCATCGCTTGCGCCAATAGGTGTTGGCGCCGGAATTCTCGGCCAGACGGGCGACCATGGCGCCAGCCAGAATGGCAAGGCCAGCGGCTGATATGGTTTGGCCGAAGCCGGTGTTGAATTCCTTGGAGGTCCACGGCAACGACCCGTTGAGGGCCAGGGAGAACAGGGCGGTCGCCAGGATCAGCAACAGGAAGGGCATGATCCGCAGCTTCGCGTCCGCCAGCACCATCAGCACGATGATCGCCAGCAAAATAAAGGCGTTCAACTCCGGCACTGGCAATTCCTACGCCTGGGGACAACGGAAGTCCCTGATATCATTGCTTCAGCCCGGTGGAAATGCTTATTTGGGACATACATTTCCAAGGTTCTGCCGGGGCGTCCATGGGCTTCCGATCTGTATTGGTCTGTCTTTTCCTGTGGGCCACTCCAGCGGCGGCGGCGGATGCCTATATCCACGCCAAGGGCCGCGATCTGGTTGATCCTGCGGGAAACACGTTCCTGATCCGCGGCATCGGCCTGGGCAACTGGCTGATGCCCGAAGGCTACATGTTCAAGTTCAAGAAGGCCCGCTATCCGCGCGAGATCGCGGCGCTGGTGACCATGGCCTTGGGCCCGGACGACGCCGCGTTGTTCTGGGAAAAATTCCGCGAAAACTACATTTCCCGCGAGGACATCCGCCAAATCAAACGCGCCGGTTTCAACACCGTTCGGGTGCCGCTGCATTACGGTCTTTTCCTGGGCCAGAACCGCTCGTTCGGTGCCGATGCCGACCACCCGCTGACCTTCGAGGGACCGGGCTGGGCGCTGATCGACCGGTTGATCGGCTGGTGCCGCGAGGACGGCCTGAAGGTCATTTTGGACCTGCACGCCGCACCGGGCGGCCAGACCGGCGTCAACCACGACGACGGCACCGGCTTCCCCCTGGTCTTCTATGTCCCGCGCGAGGAACGGCGCACCACCGCCCTGTGGCGCGAGATCGCCCGGCGCTACCGCGACGAGCCCACCGTGCTGGGCTATGAGCTGCTGAACGAACCCATCTCCACCTATAACGACGAGGACCGGCTGAACCCCGGGCTGGAGCCGTTCTACCGCAGGCTGACGGCGGCGGTGCGCGAGGTCGATCCCAACCACCTGATCTTCCTGGCTGCGGCCCAATGGGACCAGAACATCGCAGTGTTCGGCCCGCCCTTCGCCCGCGATCTGGTCTATGTCTATCACCAGTTCTGGTCGCCCACCGGACGCGACGCCATTCAGGACTACATCAACTATTCCATGCGATACCAAGCCCCCATCCTGCTGGGCGAGGCCGGCGAGGCCAGCAACCAGTGGAACCGGGAATATCACGCGCTGAACGAACGCTTCGGCTTCGGCTGGAGCTTCTGGACCTACAAGAACCTGGATTCCCCGGCTTCCGTCGTGTCCATCACCCCGCCCCCGGGCTGGGAGAAGATCGCCGCCTTGGGCTCCATGCCCCAGCCCAGCCTGGAAAAGGCCGGCCTGACCCGCGAGCAAGCCGCCACCATCCTGTCCGCCTATCTGGACGCGGTGCTGCTGCGCAACGCCAAATTCAACCGTTGCTATGTCCAATCTCTAGGCCTGGGCCAGGGAATGACGGGACCGTGTCCGCCCGAGCGGAAATGACACGCCCCATGCGGCAAAATTGACGATTTGCAGGGAAATCAATTGCCGCATCGTCAATTTTTGCGCGAATTAATACGCAAAATTCGTCCGCATGGACTATCACCACAACCTTAACTCTTCCTATAGTCTTCAAGCCAAATCACGGCTTGGACCAGTTGGCTGGCTGAAGCGGCGACGCTTCACCGACCCTCCGGCCTTGTCGGCTTAGAATGGAGAGAAGGAAAATGGCTTTCCCAACCGCGGTCAATGACCAGATCACCGACTCCGTCACTCAGGCCAATACCAAGGTCCTGGGCGACGCGCCGGCGATTGCCATGGGTAACTTGTTTCAGGCGACCGCCCAGGCCCTGGCCAATGCTGCCCACAACGCCACCAACGCCCAGCAGCAAAGCTATGTGACGGCGCAGGCCGCCACCACCATGGGCGTGGCCACCTTGTACTCGCTCGACACCGCCTCTACCGGCATGGCGACCAAGTCCATCCTTACCCCGCCCAAGACCGGGGTTAAGGGTCTTGGCTCGTAACAGCCGGCAGCGCTTTACCACCTTCTTGTAACAGCCGAGACGGCGTCGCCGACAAGGCCCCAACTTGAAAGAAAACACCAATGGCTTTCCCGACTTCCGTCAACGACCAGATCACCGATTCCGTCACCCAGGCCAACACCAAGGTTCTTGGCGACGCGCCGGCGATCGCCATGGGCAACCTGTATCAGGCCACTGCCCAGGCTCTGGCCAATGCGGCCCACAACGCGACCAATGCCCAGCAGCAGAGCTACGTGACCGCTCAGGCCGCCACCACCATGGGCGTGGCCACCTTGTACTCCCTCGACACCGCCTCTACCGGCATGGCCACCAAGGCCATCCTGGGGGCCTAAAGATCCCTGCGGGCGGCGTCGGGTTACCTTCCGGCGTTCGCATCCGCTGGGTTCACCGCAGTAGCGAATCAAGGGAGTTCGTCAGATGGCTTTTCCCACCGCAGTCAATAGTCAAATCACGGATTCCGTGACCCAAAGCAATGCCCAGGTCCTCGGATCGTCACCGGCCATTGCCATGGGGAATTTGTACCAGGCTACGGCGCAAGCGCTGGCGAACGCGGCGCACAACGCCACCATGGCGCAACAGCAGATGTTCATTACCGCACAGGCGGCCACCACCACCGGTGTTGCCTTGCTGTATGCGTTGGACACCGCGTCCACCGGCGCAGCTACCGCGAAGATCAGTAAGTAGGACGGCCCTTTTCGGGTTCGCTCGATCCACGACAGCCGGCTGTAGCCGGCCTAACCAGGGAGATTTGTCATGGCTTTTCCGACCGCTGTAAACAGCCAGATCACCGATTCCGTCAGCCAGGTGAATACCAAGGTCCTGGGCGATGCCCCGGCCGTGGCCATGGGCAATCTGTTCGTCGCCACCAGCCAGGCCATGTCGAACGCGGCCCATAACGCCACCAACAACCAGCAGCAGTCCTACGTGACCATGCAGGCTTCGACCACGCAGGGCATCTCGACCATGCTGGGTATCGATACCGCCACCACCGGTATCGCCACCAACGAGATCCTGGGTCTGAAGTAATCGGCCTAAGGGGGGCTGTCCGCCCCGGCGGACAGCCTTCCCGTCCCGGCCCAGCCGGTCGCCATGCCGGCGTCCTAAGGGAGCCCTCGTCATGGCTGAGCCGTCTTCGGTCGCCAATGCCACCGCCCTTGACGTGGGTCTCGCACCGTCAATGGCCATGTCCATGTGCTACGTCGCCATGGCCGACAGCATGGGCATCGCCATGGGCAATGCCGTCTCGAACCAACAACGCGGCCAAGTTCTGGCCGGAGCAGCCTTAGCCAAGGTTCTTACGTTGATCATCGCCAAAGGGAGCACCTAACCATGAATGACGTAAGTTCGGTCAACGACCAGATCATCGACTCGGTGACCGGTATGGTTACCCTGATGACGGGCCAAGCTCCCTCCCACGCCTTCGGCTTGCTGGACGCGGTGATGGTGGAAAGCCTGGGTATGGCCATGCATTACGCGGTCAGCCGGCAGCAGAATTCCAGCCTGATCAGCTCGGCCGCGGTGACTGCCGCCTGCGCCAAAATGCTGGCAGTTCAGGCTCCCCAGCCGCCGGCCCCGCCGCCGCCTGCGCCTGCAAGACCATGACCAGAGGCAGCACGATCATCATTCCCACGATGCCGCCGAAGCCCGGCTCGAGGGCCAAGGTGAC
>JACMLB010000330.1 GCA_014379805.1 Rhodospirillales bacterium
ATGAAGGCGCGGGTGTCGCGGGACAATTCCTCCATGCGGGTCTTGTCGCCCAGGATGGACCCGCCCGAACGCGGGCTGCTGGGGTCCACCGCCAGCACCGCCAACCGATGGCCCTGCTCCACCACATGCAGGCCGAACGCCTCGATGAAGGTGGACTTGCCGGCGCCGGGCACGCCGGTGATGCCCATGCGCACCGAGCGCCCGGTATGGGGCAGCAGATGGTGCAGCAGCTCTTCGGCGGCCTCGCGATGGTCGGCGCGGGTGGATTCGATCAGGGTGATGGCACGGGCGACGGCGCGGCGTTCGCCGGCCAGTACGCCCTGAGCAAGGATGGTGGGGTCTGACAGCAACGGGCTTCCTATGGCTTCTTGGTCTTGGCGGCGGGTCTTGAGCCCTGATGGAGAAACGTGGTGATGGCCATGGCCACCAGCTTGGCCCGGCTTTCATCATCCAGTTCGGCGAGAATCTGCTGTTTCGCCCGATGCACCCGCACGGCGTTGGCAATCAGCGCCTTCCGCTCGGGGCTGACGAAGGCCTGGACCTGGGCCTGCATATGGGCGATGGCGGCGTCTTGATCGGGTGGCTTGGGGGCCTCGGGCTTCGGCGCCTTGTCGGGCGCAAGCTGACGGGCGCGACGCTCGATGGCGGCCTGCGCATCCTTCTCGAACTTGGCCTTCAGGAACTCGAACATATCCCGCATCCAATGACAGCGTCTTTAGGATGGTAATCGTTCGAACGATGTCTTGCCAGGGGGCTCCGCCGTTTCCGCAATTGCGGGCGTCAAGGTGAAGGCGAAGGCCGCTCCGCCTTGGACGCTGGCTTCGGCCCAAATGCGCCCGCCATGGCGATCGACAATGCGCTTGCAGATGGCAAGCCCCACGCCGGTACCGGGATAGATGTCGGCCGGATGCAGCCGTTTGAAGATGGTGAATATTTGGTCGCGGTACTCGGGGTCGATGCCGATGCCGTCATCGCTGACCGAAAACACTGCACCGCTTGGACCCAGAGTGGCGGTAATGGCGATGATCGGGGCGTGGTTGGGGCGGCGGAACTTCACCGCGTTGCCGATCAGGTTCTGAAACAAATGGGTCAGCTGCACGTCGTCGCCCAGCACCGGCGGCAGGCTGCCGACAAAAATATGAGCGTCGGCGGCGGCGATGCTTTCATGCAGGGTCTGCAGCACTTGGCCCACCAGAGTGACGGTGTCCACACGGCTGAACGGGGCGCCCCGGTTGGTGACCCGCGAATAGGCCAACAAATCGTTGACCAAATAGTGCATGCGCTTGGCCCCGCCGACGATGAAGTCGAGATATTCCATATCGTCCGAGGTCAGCCGCGAGCGCGAGCGGCGGTCCAGCAATTGGGCGAAGCTGGTGATGGTGCGCAACGGTTCCTGCAAATCGTGGGAGGCCACATAGGCAAAGCGCTCCAATTCCGAATTGGAGGTCGCCAGACAGTCGACCACCCGGCGCAACTCGGCCTCTCCCGCTTGGCTGGCGGCAATTGCGCGGTGCAGACGCTCGGCCTGACTGAGCAGACCATGCACCACCAGCGCCGTGACCAAGGCCAGACAGAAGCCAACCGCCAGCAGCGTCTGGCGATGGGGCGAGGCGTTGGGCCACCCGCCCGCCGGGGTGGCGGCCAATTGCCACGTACCGCTGGGAATGGACACGTCCATGAGCACCGCATCGCCATCGAACATGGCGGCATCGCCGAAGAACACCTCGCCGTCGGCGCCCAATCCGTCACTGCCGCGGATGGCATGTTTCAAATGGGCGTCATCCAGCAATCCGGCCTCGGCCAAAAGCGGGGCCATGTCCAGGACGATAATGGCAAGACCCCACAGATCGCGCTTGCCGTCCTTGTCCAGGAAGACGGGAATGCGGCCCAGCAAACCGACGCCGCCCTGCACCAGTTCCGCCGGACCGGCCACGGTCAGTTGGCTGGTCTCGATGGTCAGGCGAATGGTCTCCTCGAAGCGAGGCACCGCCAGCAGGTTCACGCCCAAGGCGTCTGAGTTGCCCTTGAGCGGATAGACATGGCGGATGACGTTGTTGGGTGCCAACACCAGACTGCGCACGTCGGTGCGGTCGCCCAGGAGGCTGCGCGCGAAGGCGGAGAAGCGTTGCTCGGTGACGGTATCGCCGGTGTGGATGAAAGCTGCCAGACCGCGCACCAGATGCAGCCGCGCGTTCAAACTGGCTTCCAGAGTGGCCCGCTGAGAGCTGAGACGGTCGGTCACGGCGGCGCGCTGCTCGGACAAAAAGCGCGCTAATTCCAGCCGATCGAACAGCGCTGTCAGCGCCAGAACGATCATGAGTGCGGCAATAGTGCCGGCCCAGGCAGGAACCCACTTCAACTACCCTTCTCCCAAATGCGTCCTTTGGTTGAATGGTAGCGGAAGGGATCAGCCTTTTCTAGCGACGATTCGGTAAAGAAAAAAGCAAAGCCCCCTGCTAAAGAAAAAAGCAAAGCCCCCTCCCGTGAGGAAGGGGGCTCGCTTAACTCAAAGCCACAGGGTGGGATGGACTTAGAAGTCCATACCGCCCATGCCGCCCATGCCGCCCATGCCGCCGGGCATGGAGGGGCCACCGGCGTCCTTCGAAGGCTTCTCGGCGATCATGGCCTCGGTGGTGATGAGCAGGCCGGCCACCGAAGCGGCGTCGGTCAGCGCATAACGGACCACCTTGGTCGGATCGATGATGCCGGCCTTGATCATGTCGGTGTAGGTGCCGGTCTGGGCATCGAAGCCGAAGTTGGCTTCGGTGGACTCCAGCAGCTTGCCGGCAACCACGGCGCCATCATGACCGGCGTTCTCGGCGATCTGACGCACCGGCGCCTGAAGGGCGCGGCGGACGATCTCGATGCCGACCTTCTGGTCGTTGTTGGCGAAGGCCACGTTGCCCAGCACCTTGACGGCGTACAGCAGGGCAGTACCGCCACCGGGGACGATGCCTTCTTCGACGGCAGCGCGGGTGGCGTGCAGGGCGTCGTCAACGCGGTCCTTGCGCTCTTTCACTTCGATTTCCGAAGCGCCGCCGACCTTAATGACGGCAACGCCGCCGGCCAGCTTGGCAAGACGCTCC
>JACMLB010000041.1 GCA_014379805.1 Rhodospirillales bacterium
CGCACGCAACTGCTGGCGGCCATCAGCCACGATCTGCGCACCCCCATCACCCGCATGAAACTGCGCGCCGAATTCGTCGAGGACGAGGTGGAGCGCGGCAAGATGCTGGCCGATCTGGATGAGATGGAGCGCATGATCGCCGCCACCCTGGCCTTCGCCCGCGACGACGCCGCCCGCGAGGACCGCCGCCAAGTGGACGTGGCCGCCCTGGTCCAGGGCTTGTCCGAGGATTTGGGTGCCGCCTATGACGGCCCCGACAGTCTGGTTCTGCCGGCCCGCCCCATGGCGCTCAAGCGCGCCGTCGCCAATTTGATCGACAACGCGGTGAAGTATGGCGCCCCGGCCCGGACGTATTTGACCGAGGATGACGGCCAGGTGGTCATCACCATGGATGATAGCGGCCCCGGCATCCCCGAAGCGGAATTCGAACGCGTCTTCGCCCCCTTCGTCCGCCTGGAAGCCAGCCGCAACCGTGAGACGGGCGGCACCGGCCTGGGCCTGTCGGTAGCCCGTGCCGCCGCCCGCGCCCATGGCGGTGACATTACCCTGGCCAACCGCCTGGAAGGGGGCTTGCGGGTGCATCTATCCCTACCCCGTCCCCGCGCTTGAACGTCTCCTCCGGATGGTCCCGGCGCTTAAGTCATCGGCGTGCGGCTCTTCGGCGGCGGCATTCTCTCCCCCTGCATAGGCGCATGGTTGTGGTCCTATGACGTAGGGTTGGCCCCTGTAGTCCCAGGAGGCCGATGATGATTATCGATGCCCGCCAGTTGCCCGCCGATTTCCGCCTGGAAGCCGACATCGCCATCATCGGGGCCGGACCGGCAGGGATCACCCTGGCCCACGAGCTCATGGGATCAGGCCTGACCGTGCTGTTGCTGGAGGCCGGCGGCAAATCGCCGGAAACCACGCGGCTGGACAGCTATCACGGCGACGTGCTGGACCTAGGCCGCCATCCGCCCATCAGCCTGTACCGCGTGCGCGGCCTGGGCGGCACCTCGACCCGCTGGGGCGGCCGCTGCATCCCCTTCGACCCCATCGATCTGGAAGCCCGCCCCCATATTCGCTACAGCGGCTGGCCGCTGGACTATGACGAACTGAAGCCATGGTATGGCCGCGCCATGGCCTATTGCGAAGCCGGACCGTTCCGTTTCCGCGCGGCTGAGGCCTTGGGCACATCCTGCGACCCCATGGTGCCCAATCTGGCGGGCGACGACGTGGCGGCGGATGCCCTGGAGCGGTTCTCGCCGCCCACCGATTTCGGCAAGCGCTATCGCCGCGCCTTCGCCCGCTCTAACGAGGTGGCCCTGGTGCTGTCGGCCAATTGCACCGGCCTGACCATGGCGCCCAACGGCCAGGGCGTGGAAGGCCTGAACTTCGCCAGCGATCCCGACCACCGCTTCACCGTCAAAGCCACCCGCTACGTCCTGGCCGCCGGCGCCCTGGAAACCGCACGGCTGATGCTGGCGGCCAAGGCGGGCAACGATCTGGTGGGGCGGTTCTATATGTGCCACATCGAGGGTAAGGCAGCCGTGGCCCACTTCAAGCCGGGCACCAAGGTGGCCTTCCAATACGAGCGCGACAGCGACGGCATCTATGTGCGGCGCCATTTCTCCATCCCGGCGGAGATTCAGCGCAAGCGTGCCCTGACCAATGTGATCATGCGCTTTGAGCCGCCAGTCATCGCCGATCCTTGCCATGGCGACCCGGTGCTGTCGGCCATGTGGCTGTCGCGCACCTTCCTGAAGCCCGAATACGAACGCAAGATGGCCAGCTTCGGCTATCGCGGCACGGAAGCCGGCGGGCGCCGCACCCTGATCGCCCACCACGTGCGCAACGTCGCTTTGGGTGCCCCCAGCCTTGCGCGCTTCGGCATGGATTGGACGTTCCGCCATGTGCTGGCGGCACGCAAGCTGCCCTATGTGGCGGTGCGCGGCAAGAACGGCGCCTTCACCCTGGATTACAACGCCGAGCAGGTGCCCAACCCCCATAGCCGGGTCACCTTAGGCGGCGAGAACGACGGCTACGGCCTGCCCCGGCTGGTGGTGGATTGGCGCGCCTGTGCCCAGGACATCGACAGCATCGTCGCCGCCCACGCCCTGCTGGCCGAGCAGTTGGAAGCGTCCGGCAACGGCACGCTGGAGGTGGATGAGAGTGCCATCCGCGAGGGCTATAACGCCACCGGCGGTCATCACATCGGCACCGCACGCATGGCCGGGGATGCCGGTTCAGGCGTGGTCGATCGCCATTGCCGGGTGTTCGGGGTGGACAATCTGTTCGTCACCGGCAGTGCGGTATTCGCCACCTCCAGCTATGCCAACCCGACCCTGACCCTGGTGGCGCTGGCCGCACGACTGGCCGAACACTTACGCACAACAGCCGAAACCGCCATACCGGAGGTGGCGGGCATGGTGGAAGCGGCGGAATAAGCGCCAATGCCAACAATTATAGTAAATTATCTATGGGTATTTGCTGACCATGCCGAGAGCGAATACATGGGGAGTGCTTTCCGCTGTGGCATTTGTGGGGCAAAGGTGACAAATTGGTGTCTTGGGGAACGAGGGCGTGACGGAGGCGCCGATCTTGTCGAAGACATACACGGCCGCACTTAGCGCAATTGCCTTGCTGGCCGGTTCCTGGACCGCCCAGGCCGCATCGTCGTCCAGCGGCAAGGACAAGCCGTCCCCGCCATCCATCGCCGTCCAGCGCGTCAGCCTGCAGCCCCTGCCCGCCATCACCGACCGCATTGGCGGCCTGCGTATCCTGATCACCCAGGTGAATTTTCCCGGCGTGTCCGAGCGCAGCGCCTGCCGCATCGTCATCCGCGCCATCAACGAAGGCCGCGAGACGGTGGCCGCCCATACCCTGGTGCACACCTTCGACACCGACAAGGACGAGCTGAACACCTGGATGGTGCCCACGGGCACCCTGGCCCCGGGACAAACGTCCGAGCGGCTGTATTCGTGCAAGATCGCCCAGTACATGGTGCTGGACCGCGACAACATGACCGGCTGGCCCGGCCGCTGCACCATCAACGGCGAAGAACGCAGCCCGTGCCCGCTGAGCCTGTCGCTGGAAGCCAATCTGAACGTGATCGCCAAGGACTGACTGGGGAGGCGCGTTGGCGCTCGGCGCCATCGTGTCTCACGGCTGCCTGACTTTCCCAGAAACTTGTCATTCCGAGCGTAGGCGAGGAATCTCAATCTGGTAAAGCATCGGCCAATGCGAACTCCCCAATCGCCGTGCCAAGCGGAGATCCCTCACGTTCGTTCGGGATGACAGGCGGGGGAATGGCTGCCGACTTTCGTTGAACCGGGCATGACGGCAAGAATGCGCCTCACCCCGTGGGGCCGCAAGCGCCCCACACCAAAGAAATTGCATAAAATTTTATTAAACCCCAACACTCACTAATACTATTGGGTCGTTTTCCCGGCGCAAATGGATGTTCAGCCCGTTCCAGCGAGGGACATACCTTTCAGTGCTTTCAACACTGCCCGAAAGTGTGGTCTTTTCACCTCAACGAACACACCCTCGGCGGGGAGAAAGAAAATGGCTACTTACGACGACATGAAGCAATTGGCGAAGATGCTGGAAAACGAGTTCTGCGGCGGCACCATCGACCGGGTGCGGGCACGCGAACTGGCGGACAAGCTGCTGCCCCATCACCCCGAATTGCACAACACCTTGACCAGCGTGCACCGCCGCATGTCGCGCGGCTAAGCCTGGACGACCGGGGGTTCAAGAGGGCTGGCACCGCAAGGGGCCGGCCCTTTTTGCGTCTTGCGGTCAGCCAACCGCTGGGCCACGGTCAGAACCACCACCACGGCCTGGCAGGCCCAATTCAACCCGTTGACCAGCACCATCTCGGGCGATCCCAAGACCGCCGCATACAGCAAGGCAATGGCGCCAAGAGCCAGCCAGCCGCCCCAACTGAGCAACGACATGGACCGGCGCGCGTCGGCGCTGCGCATCAGCCGCAGCAATTGCGGCCCATAGCAGGCGCAGGCGGCGATGCCGGACATGGCGTACAAATTGGCAAGGGCATTAGCGAAGGTCATGGGGCGCAGAATGCCCGGCCTATGCTTGCCGTCCGGTAAACACCCATCGGGGGCAGGCCTGCGCAATTGGGCATGCCCCATAAGGAATACCTCTTGGAATGCGTCCGTGACGGCATACCTTCAAGGTCGTAGGACGCCACTAGGCCAAAGAGGAATTATCGATGTTGCAGATGTTGCGTAGCGCCACCGTCAAGATCGCCACCGCCGCCCGCGACATCACCGCCGTCAAACCCCGCACCAGCCTCTATCGCAATTACATGTGCTACCAGGACGGCACGCCGTTCATGGTCATCAACGCGCCGTCCCTGGAACACGCCCAGTTCATCGTGGCCGGCTTCACCCAGAACCACGTCTGGATGCTGATCGAGGTCGAGGACTAGCTTGTCCCGCACCGCGAGCTCTGCCACATCGGTGACGCGGAAGCAGGTCTGGCACCATGCCAGCATCCCATCCTCATCCGACCGGGTGAGAAGCTTATCGGCCTCGCCGCAATAGCGGCACCGTGTCGCGGACATTGCACATCCTTGCGCTTGCGCAAGTGCCCCATACACCCGCGCAGGCGGAATATGGCACGTCGGACGCACCCGCCCCTATGGGACGATCGGCGCACACGGCTCTTCCAAAAGTCGAGGCAACTGGGAAAATAGGTAGCAAAAAGCCCGCCTTCTGGGCGGGCCCAGACCGCTGACAAACCCCGTCATTTTCGTCAGCATCCGGTGAGCGCCGCAGGGCTACTCTGTCGGTTTGGCCAATGGCGGTGCCTTGCCGGCTGCACGCAGATCATCGATGATCTGCTTCAGAACTTCGATGCCAAACTGAGTGAAGGCGGTCACGCCGTCCTCGCCAACGCCGTAGACCCACAGCCATTCCTCGTCCTCGCCCAGCATTGCGGCGACATGGCCAATGGTGAAGACGGCGGAGATGGCGGCCAGGATCAGGCTGCCTGACTGTCGGCGACGCGCGGCAGCGGGCGCCAGTTCCACGGCAGGAGTTCATCGATCCGGTTGATGGGATACCCGGCGATGCGGGCGAGGACGTCGGCCAGCCAGGCTTGGGGATCGATGTCGTTCATCTTGGCGGTGACGATCAGGCTGTACATGGCAGCGGCGCGCTGGCCGCCACGATCCGAGCCGGCAAACAGCCACGATTTCCGGCCCAGGGCGATGCCGCGCAGGGCGCGTTCGGCGGCATTATTCGACAGGCAGACGCGGCCGTCTTCGAGGAAGCGGGTGAAGGCGGGCCAGCGCTTGAGCATGTAGTCCATGGCCTTGGCGAGGTCATTGCCGCGCGAGAGCTTGGCGCGTTGTTCACGCATCCAGACACCCAGGTCGGCGACCAAGGGGGCACTGAGCTCCTGGCGGACGGCGCGGCGCTGCTCGGCGGTCTGGCCGTTGATGGCGCGCTCGATCTCGAACAGGGCGTCGATACGTTGAACAGCCTCCAGCGCCAGCGGCGAAATCGGCACCGTGTTCTTGCCGCGCGCCTTGCGGCGGGCGTTCTCGGCCAGATCGGCCATGATGAAGAACGGACGACGGGCATGGACCCAGCAGGCGGCCTCCAGGATCGGCCCCGGCTTGCGGTCGGGCGCGTAGACCTTGGCGTAGCCGCCATAGGCGTCGGCCTGGAACAGCCCGGCATAGTTGGCCAGATGTCC
>JACMLB010000331.1 GCA_014379805.1 Rhodospirillales bacterium
CCATCAGGATCCTTGACCGAACGGTCATACCATTCCTTGTAGGTCTTCTCGTCGATCAGAGCCGATTTTGCGAAATCAGCGGGAACAGGAAAAGTTTCGGACATCTCAGGTTGTCTCCCAATTTTTTGGTTGTTCTACGTCCCCTTGGACAGGGCGTAGATGCGTTTCCCCGAATGCAGCTTTGAAGTATGGGCAAGTTCGCCTTTTGACTCAACCCCCGGCGCGCAACGAATTGACATTCTTGGCCTAGGACTACGCAATCTTGCTAAAGAATTATAATGCTTAGGTAGGGGTACCGCCGATGACCTTTCCATTAAGGATGACCACCGGATAGGCCTTTAGGCTACGCCCAAGGCACGCCCCTAATACGCATGCGCCGGTCTTCGGTTCGAAACGGGCGCCGTGCATGGAACACAGCAAGTATTCACCGGTGAGATCAAGAAATCGATCGGGTTCCATTTCCAGCGGCGCGTGCACATGGGGACAGTCGTTCACCCAGCCCCATACCTTGGCCCCTTTTCGGTACACGAAGACGGACAGCGTGGCGCCTTGATGGGTCACGGTGAACGGTCCCTTGCAGCCGGGGCTGGCGATACCGTCGAGGTCACAGAGGATGATTTCGGTCATGGGGCTGTCCGGCTGGAGGGGACTAAGCCCATCCATTAAACCGCACTTAGAAGCAGCCGTCATCCCGGGCGGAGCGAAGCGGAGACCCGGGATCCATGTTTGGCGCACCCACCATGGACCCCGGATCTGCGCTACGCTTGTCCGGGGTGACGCCCCTTAGAAAGCTAAAGCCCCGCCATGCCGCACAGCACCTGCCAATGCTCATCCGCGATGGGCATGACGGACAGGCGGGATTGGCGGATCAGGGCGATGTCGGCCAGTCGGGGCTCGTCCTTGATCTGCGCCAGGGACACCGGCTTGGGCACCGGGCGCACGGCCTTGACGTCCACGCAGACCCAGCGGCTGTCCTCGGCGGTGGGGTCGGGATAGGCTTCGCGCACCACCTCGACGATGCCGACGATGCGCTTCTGCTCCACCGAGTGGTAAAAGAAGCAGGTATCGCCCAGCTTCATGGCCTTGAGAAAATTGCTGGCCTGATAGTTCCGCACGCCGGTCCATGCCGTCACCTGATCGCGCACCTGATCGTCCCACGACCAGGCGCCGGGCTCGGATTTGACCAGCCAGTGGCTCACGGCAGCACCTTCTTGTAGGGCAACACGGTCACGGCGGCGAACAGACCGGCCTTGGCATAGGGGTCGTTGGCCAGGAAGGCATCCAGATCGGCGCGTTCAGGGAAATCCAGCACCAGCACGCTGCCGACCATGCCGGTGCGGTCGTCGGTCTGCACCGGACCGGCCATCACCACCTTGGCGATGTTGGCCTTGAGGAACTCCAGATGGGCGGCACGGTTGTCCAGGCGGATCTGCTGGGCGCCGGGCTTGTCCTGGCAATGAACGACGAACATGGGAACTCCTTCAAACCTTGCGAAAATTTATACGCCTTCCGCCCGGAACGGACGGCTCAACAGCGCCTGGATGGCTTCACCCAATCCGGCGCCCGTATTGATGACCGCGTCCACCGCCGCCGAGATGGGCATTTCCACCCCCAGGCCCTCGGCCATGGCAATGACGGCGCCGGCGGTCCACACGCCCTCGGTGACGGCGCGGCGCTCGGCCAGGATGTCGGCCAGCTTGCGGCCCTGACCCAGGGCCAGCCCCAAGGAGTAATTGCGCGACTGGGGCGATGACGCGGTCAGGATCAAATCGCCCAGGCCAGACAGGCCCATCAGCGTCTCGGGCCGGCCACCCTTGGCCATGGCCAGCCGGGTCAGTTCGGCCAAGCCGCGGGTAATCAACGCGGCGCGGGCATTGTCGCCCAGGCCGCGACCCTCGACGATGCCGCAGGCAATGGCCAGCACATTCTTGACCGCGCCGCCGATTTCCGCGCCCACCAGATCGTCGGCCAGATAGGGGCGGAACGAGGTGGTGCCCAAGGCCTCCACCAGATCCTGCCCCAAAGCGGCGTCGGCGCAGGCCAGAGTCACCGCCGTGGGCAGGCCGCGTGCGACTTCGATGGCGAAGGTAGGGCCGGACAGCACTGCGATGGGGGCATGGGGCAATTCGGCCTCAACCACTTCGGTCATCATCATGCCGGTGGATTGCTCGATGCCCTTGGCGCAGATCACCGCCGGCACACCCTTGCGCCACAGCGGCGCCAACGCGCGGCAAGTGGCGCGCACATGCTGGGCCGGAGCAACCAGCAGTATGGCCGCCGATTGCGCGACCTCTTCCAGCGAGGTGGTGGCGCGGATGCCCTCGACCAATTCCACATCGGGCAAGTAAGGCAGGTTGCGGCGGCTGGTATTGATGGCCTCGGCCAAAACGGGATCGCGCGCCCACAGGGTGACCGCCCGCCCCGCCCGCTGAGCCGTCGTCGCCAACGCAGTGCCCCAAGCGCCCGCGCCCACGATGCCGATGCTATCCATGCGACTCCCCAATGAAAACCTGTGCGGTGGTTATGCCCCGGCCAGCGGCATACGGCAACCACCTGATTAATGACACAATTTACGCACAATTGACGACAAATTGACACACAGTTGTGCACAGTTCAAAGCTTGACTCACTCACTTATCGCAACTAAACCTTAAGTACAGTGACGCAGTTCACTGAGGCCGGCCCTGTGTCCGGCCATTATGGTTTCATGCTGGGGTTCAGCCATGTCGTCCAATGAAAAAATCTGCCCCCATTGCGGGTCGCAGCACAACCGCGTGCTGAGCGACCATCAGGGAAGCGTCGGCTGGTGCGGTGATTGCCACCGTGCCTGGGTCGTGCCGCTGCACTGGCCCATGGGGCAAACCCGGCACCGGCCGCATCCTGCCGAACGCGAGCGGCGCATCGCCTGAACATCTTGCTCTGCTGGAAGCGCGCGCGACAGGCGAGGATACTTGGGGTATCCTCGCGCTGTACTCAAGTTTCATGCGGAGCGTTCGATGATTTCGGCCTTCAGTGTCTTCGTGCTGGTCCTGGTTTTCCTGGGCGTCCTGCTGGTCGCCTTGGGTGTCAAAGTGGTGCCCCAGGGCTTTGAATTCACCGTCGAGCGCTTTGGGCGTTATATCCGCACCCTATCGCCCGGCCTGCATTTGATCGTGCCGCTGATCGACCGTATTGGCCGCCGGCTCAATATGATGGAGCAGGTGCTCGACGTCCCCAGCCAGGAAATCATCACCCGCGACAACGCCATGGTCACCGTGGACGGCGTGGTGTTCTACCAGGTGCTGGACGCGGCGCGGGCCGCCTATGAAGTGGCCCAGTTACAGCTGGCGACCCTGAACCTGACCATGACCAACATCCGCACGGTCATGGGCGGCATGGATCTGGACGAACTGTTGTCCCAGCGTGACCGCATCAATTCCCAGCTGATGGCCGTGGTGGATGAGGCGACCCAGCCCTGGGGTGTCAAAATCACCCGCATCGAGATTAAGGACATCGCCCCGCCCCGCGATCTGGTGGATTCCATGGGCCGCCAGATGAAGGCCGAGCGCGACAAACGCGCCGCCATCCTGGAAGCCGAGGGCATGAAGCAGGCCCAGGTGTTGAAGGCCGAAGGCACCAAGCAGGCGCAGATCCTGGCCGCCGAGGGCCGCCGCGAGGCCGCCTTCCGCGACGCCGAAGCCCGCGAGCGTCAGGCCGAAGCCGAGGGAAAGGCGGTCGCCGTGGTGTCCACCGCCATCGCCCAAGGTGAGGCCATGGCGGTCAATTACTTCATCGCCCAACGCTATGTGGAGGCGTTGCAAAACATCGCCTCGGCGCCCAATCAGAAGCTGGTGCTGATGCCGCTGGAGGCCTCGGGCGTCATCGGCGCCCTGGCCGGCATCGCCGAAATCGCCAAGGATTCCTTCGCCGCTAAGGACGCGCGCCGTACCAGCGTCCCGCCCGCCGGAGAATAAGCGGTGGATATCACCTTCTGGCATTGGCTCATCCTGGGCATCGCCCTGATCGCCTTCGAAGTGGTGATGCCCGGCACCTTCCTGCTGTGGCCGGGCATGGCCGCCGTGCTGACCGGCGTGCTGGCCTATGTGGCGCCAACGCTGGACTGGCGCGTGGACGCCCTGGTGTTCGCAATCCTCACCGTGGCGTCGGCCTTGTTGGGCCGCAAACTCTATGCCCAACTCAAGCACCCCACCGCCGACGAACCGGCACTGAACCGCCGCGCCGAAGCCTTGATCGGCGGCGTGCACACCCTGACCGCGCCCCTGGTGGACGGACAAGGCCGCATGAAGGTGGGCGATTCCACCTGGAAGGTGGTTGGCGAGGACCTTCCCGCCGGCACCCGTGTGCGGGTGGTCGGGGTAGAGGGGATTTCGCTACGGGTGGAAAGGCTGGATGGCTGATTATCTGCTGGCCGACGAGGCGATAACCGCCGTGCTGGGTGCCGGCACCGTCACCGTGCTGGCGGCGTTGGGGTTGTGGACTGCCATGGCCGAGGGGCGGCGTTCGGCGGACAGCCATTTGTGGCGCTCGGTCCAGGGCTGGGTGCTGACCAGCCGGGTAGCGTTCGACGGCACCGATGCCGAGATGGCGCGCGCCGCCATCACCTATGAATATCAATTGGGCGACGACGTTTACGAGGGCTTCGTGGTTAATTTCGGCAGCGAATCATACCTGCTGCCGCGCCAAGCCGCCGCGTTGGTGCGGCGCCATCCGGTGGGCAGCGCCGTCCGAGTGTGGTACGACCCCGCCAACCCGTCCGACAGCGTCTTGTATCGACGCCGCCGGACGATGAAACTGTGGTTGGTTTCCGGCCTGCTGATCCTGTGGGCCGCCAGCTTGTGGAAAGACGCCTTGCCCTTGGTGATGCCATGACCCTGCGCCTGTTCATCACCGCCGATCTTGAAGCCGGCGCCCAGCTTGCCCTGTGCAAGGAGCAAGCCCATTACCTTGCCAATGTCATGCGCGCCAAGACCGGCGAAGCGGTGCTGGTATTCAATGGCCGGGACGGCGAGTGGGCCGGCAGCCTGACCCATGTCGCCAAGAACGCCGTGACCCTGGCGGTAGACAGCCAGACCCGACCGCAGGCGCCCGAGCCCGATCTGTGGCTGGTGGCCGCACCCATCAAGAAAGACTGCATCGATCTGGTGGCGGAAAAGGCGTCTGAACTGGGCGCCAGCGCGCTGTGGCCGGTGTTTACCCGGCGCACGGTGACCAGCCGGGTCAACACCGAACGCCTGAGCGCCCACATGATGGAAGCCGCCGAGCAATGCGAGCGCCTGACCGTGCCGCAGTTGCTGGAGCCGGCCCCGTTGGACAAGGCGCTGGCCGGCTGGGACCCCGCCCGCACGCTGCTGTTCCTGGACGAAAGCGGTTCCGGCGCTCCCATTGCCCAAGTGCTGGCGGATGTGCCCCATGGACCGCTGGCGGTGCTGGTCGGCCCAGAAGGCGGCTTTGCCCCCGAGGAACGTACCATGCTCGCCAAGCTGCCCTTCGCCCGCCCGGTCTCGCTGGGCCCCCGCATCCTGCGCGCCGAAACCGCCGCCATCGCCGCGCTGGCGATCGTTCAGGCCATCCGGGGGGACTGGTCGCGCGGGCCCCGCAATTAGATTAACTTCTTGAAACGCCGCCCGCAGGTCGTTAATCCCCGGGCACCCAATCCGGAGTTCCCCATGCCGCCCAAGATCAATCCGCTGAAGCTGAACGCCCTGCAAAGCAAGACCCTGGTGCTGTTCCAGGAACTGGCCCGTCACCCCGAGACCGCCAACACCACCGAAAGCGGCGAGAAGGTGCTGACCACCCTGCCCCATCCCCATGGTGACCATTTCCATGTGGGCCGCCGGGTGATGATGTCGAAAGACGCCACCGGCCTGGGCAATCAGGCGGTATGGGTCGCGCTGGAGCGCAAAGGTCTGATCCGCGCCAGCTTCCCCTATGCGGTGACCCTGACGGTGGAAGGCATTGGTTACGATACCGGCATCACCAATCAGGTTCTGCACGGCAGCGATCATTAAAGGCCATCGTCACCCCGGACAAGCGCAGCGCAGATCCGGGGTCCATGGTGCCATTTCCCGCCATGGATCCCCGCTTTCGCGGGGATGACGACCAGGAAAATGCGGCTGCCGCGTCAGCGAAAGTGCACATGAGCTACTCCGTCAAAGAACTCTTCTTCACCCTACAAGGCGAAGGCGGCCAATCGGGCCGCGCGGCGGTGTTCCTGCGTTTTACCGGTTGCAACCTGTGGAGCGGGCGGGAAGCCGACCGCGCCACGGCGCAGTGCCGGTTCTGCGACACTGATTTCATGGGCGGAACAAAATACCCCGATGCCGAAACATTGGCCGCCGCTGTGGCCGCCTTGTGGCCCAAGGGCGCGGGTGGCCAGCCTTACGTGGTGTGCACCGGCGGCGAGCCCTCGCTGCAAATGGACGTCCCCTTGATCCAGGCCTTGCATGGGCGGGGCATCGAGATCGCCATGGAAACCAACGGCACCCGCCCCTTGCCCAACGGCATCGACTGGGTCTGCGTCAGCCCCAAGGCCGGCACGGAATTGGTGGTTACCGAAGGCGAGGAATTGAAGCTGGTCTGGCCGCAACCCGGCCTGGACCCGGCGCAGCTGGAGCGGCTGGCCTTCCGCCACTATTTCCTGCAGCCCATGGACGGCCCCGGCCCCGATCATCTTGCAAACAGGGCCGCCAACACCGCCGCCTGTGTGGAGTATTGCTTGACGCATCCGCGTTGGCGGCTCAGCTTGCAGACCCACAAGATCCTCGGCATTCCATAAGGTTTTTCGATCCATGACGGCGCCCTACCGCGTCACTCGCCGCATCGACATCGATGCCGGCCACCGCATCATGACCCATGGCTCCAAGTGCCAGCACGTGCACGGCCACCGTTACGGCATCGAAGCCATGTGCGAAGCGGTCGATTTACACCATGACGGCGAGCAGACCGACATGGTGGTGGATTTCGGCTTCCTCAAGGACGAGATGGTCAAGGCCATCGACGAACCCTGCGACCACGGCTTCATCGCCGCCTTGGCCGACCGCGAATTGCTGGGCATGTTCGTCCCCCAAGGCGCCGCCGACGAAGATTGGATCGCCTCCCTGGAAACCGAAGTGCGCGCTCATGGCGAGGCCACCACCACCAACACGCGGCTGAAGACCAAGCTTACGGTGGTGCCGTTCCAACCCACCGCCGAGTGCCTAGCGCGGCACTGGTTCGTCAAGCTGAAGCAGCCCGTGGCCCTGCGTTCGGGCGGCACGGCGCGGCTGGTCAAGGTCACCGTGTTCGAGACGCCCAATTGCGCGGCGGAATACGGGGAATAGGCGTGCCTGCGGCCATGCTGATCCGTCATGCCGACGCAGCGGACCTTCCGTTCATTCTCTCCATGGCGCCCCGGCTGGCCGGCGTTGCCCAACTGCCGTGGCGCAACGACGCCGAGATCATGCGGTTCCAGCGGGACTTCATGACCTTTTGCCTGTCGGTCCCCGGTAGCCAAAGCCTGCTGGCCTGCGCAGCCGACGGCACCCGGCTGGGCTTCATCCATGTGGAACCAGCCGTGGATTCCATGAGCAGCGAGACCTGCGGATACGTATCCCTGCTGGCCGTGACCGAGGACGCGGAAGGAAAGGGGCTCGCCAGCGCCTTGATGGCGGCGGCTGAAGATTGGGCCAAGGCCCAAGGCTATGGCCTGCTGTGCCTGGACGTGTTCGCCAGCAACGAACGGGGCCGCGCCTTCTATGCCCGCCAGGGTTATGCCGCCGAAACGTTACGGCTGGTCAAACCGCTGTCGTAACGGCCGGAACGATCAGTTCTACGGTTTCCCGCGCGATGCTGATTTCCGCAGGCAGGCGGGCGACGATGTCGCCGTCGCCTTGCAGGGGGGCGCCACGCGGACCCAGGATGGTGATGGACTCCGCCGAGATGACCTTTACCTCGGGCAGTTCCGCCAGCTTATTCAGGGGCAACGCCACGCCATAACGCAGCAAGCCGCTGACCCCCGCCATGGGCAGGATGCAGACCTCCAGCTTGGGGCGCTCCAGCCGGGCTTCGGGCGCGGCAACGAACGGGCCGCCGTAGAAGCGGCCCTTGCACGCCACCACCATGCTGGCGTCATAGGTTTCGCCATTGGCGCGGACCTGCAAAGCCGGGAAGTCGTAGCCGAAGGCTTGGCGCACACTTTCCACCACATAGGCCAGCTTGCCGGTATGGCGCTTGAGCGCGACGTTGACGCCCTCGACCACATGGGCGTCCAGGCCGGCCCCGGCCATCAGCACGAAGTGGCGGCCATTGGCGATGCCCAGATGAACAGTGCGGGACAGGCCGGTGGCAATGGTGTCGCAAATCTGTTCCGCATTGGCCGGGTCCAGGCCGATTTCCAGCGCCAGCACATTGGCGGTGCCCAGCGGGATGACCGCCAAGCGCGGCGGGGCGTTCATGCCGCTGACCAAGCCGTTGACCACTTCGTTGACTGTGCCGTCGCCACCGGCGGCGACGACCACGTCGTAATCCGCCGCCGAGGTCTCGCGGGCGAAGATTTCAGCGTCGCCGCGCTGACCGGTTTTGCACTCGGTCACCACGCAGCCACGACTCTTCAGGCCAGCGATGATTTCCGCCAAGCGCTTGCTGCGGCTGCGGCCGGCGGCAGGGTTATAGATGACCAGCACACGCCGGGTCTGAACCGCGACGCGAGGGGGAATGTCCATTTCGATCATGCTTTGCGCCAACATGAGGGGTCATATAGCCAATACGCTTACGAAATGACCGTGAATTAAATGTGACACAGCCATGTCGCTTTGATGAAATCACGCCATTCATGCACAATTCAATATGTACTTCTGCGCATTCCCAAGACTAGAACATGCGCTATGACCGCAGACAACGCCCAGACCCGGTTCTTTCGCACCATCTGGATTTCCGACGTCCATTTGGGGACACGCGGATGCAAGGCTGACGCCCTGCTGGATTTCCTGAAATGCACCGAGTCCCAAACCCTTTTCCTAGTGGGCGACATCGTCGATGGCTGGCGGCTGAAGCGGTCGTGGTACTGGCCGCAATCCCATAACGATGTGGTGCAGAAAATCCTGCGAAAAGCCCGCAAGGGCACTCGCGTGGTGTTCATCCCCGGCAATCACGACGAATTCGCGCGCGACTACGCCGACCATCATTTCGGCGACATCGAGATCATGTGCGAGGCCATCCACGTCACCGCCGATGGCACTAAATTGTTGGTGCTGCACGGTGACGCGTTTGACGGCGTGGTGAAATACGCCAAATGGCTCGCCCATCTGGGGGATCAGGCCTACACCGTGGCGCTCAGCCTGAACCACTGGCTCAATCTGGCCCGCCGCCGCCTTGGCCTGCCCTATTGGTCGCTGTCGGCGTACCTGAAGCTCAAGGTCAAGAACGCCGTCCAGTTCATGGACGATTTCGAACGCACCATGGCCGACGAGGCGAAGCGCCAGGGCGCCGACGGCGTGGTCTGCGGCCACATCCACCATGCCGAACTGCGCCGTATCGACGACATCCTTTACGCCAATGACGGCGATTGGGTGGAAAGCTGCACCGCTTTGGTCGAAGCCGAAGACGGCACCCTGTCGGTGCTGCATTGGCACGACGAAGCCGCCCCCTCTATTGTTCCGGCGCCGGAGCCCGCCCAATGCGCATACTCGTCGTCACGGATGCTTGGCTCCCTCAAATCAATGGTGTCGTTCGCACGCTCGACACGCTGAGGGCCGAACTGGAAAAAGCCGGCCACCAGGTGGTGCTGGTCACGCCCGACCGCTTTCGTTCCATCCCCTGCCCGACCTATGCGGAAATCCGTTTGGCGCTGTTTCCCGCCCGGCGCATGGCCAAGATCATCGCGGCGGCGCAGCCCTGCGCCATCCACATCGCCACCGAAGGCCCGCTGGGTTGGGCGGCACGGCGCTATTGTCTGGCGCACGCACTGCCCTTCACCACCGCCTACCACACCAAATTCCCCGAATACATCCAGGCCCGCTTCCGGGTGCCGTTGGGCGTGTCCTACGCGGTGATGCGATGCTTCCACAGCAAGTCCGCCAAGATCATGGTGGCGACCCAGGGCATCGAGGACGAATTGGCCGGGCGCGGCTTCGCCAATATCGGGCGTTGGTCGCGCGGCGTAGACACCGCGTTGTTCCACCCCTTGGCCCACGATCCCGAAGACCCTTTCGCCGGGCTGCCGCGCCCCATCTTCCTCAGCGTCGGGCGGGTGGCGGTGGAAAAGAACATCCAGGCGTTCCTGGATTTGGACCTGCCCGGCACCAAGGTGGTGGTGGGCGACGGCCCGCTGCTGGACGAGTTGACCCGCCAGCACCCCGATGTGCACTTTACCGGCGCCAAATTCGGCGAAGATCTGGCCCGGCATTACGCCGCCGCCGACGTCTTCGTGTTCCCGTCGCGCACCGACACCTTCGGCCTGGTGCTGCTGGAGGCCCTGGCGTCGGGCCTGCCGGTGGCGGCCTATCCGGTGCCCGGCCCCTTGGACGTCATCGGGGCGGCGCCCGCCGGTGTGTTATCCGAAGATTTGCGCGCCGCAGCCCTGGCCGCCCTGACCATCCCACCCGAGATTGCCCGCGCCCATGCCATGACGTTTTCGTGGGCCGCCTGCACGGGGCAGTTCCTCGACAATCTGCGGCCCTTCGCGGAATCGGCATGAATTGCACTGCGCCCCCTTCGGTTGCACAATGACCGGAAATGGGGGAGGGCAAATTTGCGGCTATATCTCGACGTGGACGGCACCCTGCTGCGCCGGGGCGGCCATGCCCGCCTGCGCGGCGATCTGGCGCCGGCCTTCAATCTGCGCCCCTTCCTGCAATGGGCCACCGACACCTATGACTGCGCCTGGCTGACCAGCCGGAACCGCGACGGCTGCAACAAAGCCATCCGCGCCACCTTCCGCCAAGCCATCGGCCCCGGTGACGAGGCCGATGCGGTGGATAGCCTGCTGGCCCGCGTCAGCCCCACCTGCTGGCCCGAGTACAAAGCCCAAGCCATCGACTTCACCACACCTTTCCTCTGGCTGGACGACGCCCCCGAGGAGGAATCCCTGGCCCGGTTGGAACAGCACGGCACCACGGCAAGCTGGATACCGGTGGCGGTGGACCAGCGGCCGGATGATCTGAGCCGGGTCATGGAGGTGTTGGGGAAGGGGGCCAAATAGCAAACAGGCTACGGAAAAGGCCAATTTCCATCGTCATTCCGCGAAAGCGGGAATCCATGCATCCACCGGCGCAACATATAGCGCCCCCCCCTGCTTGCCCCAACATGGACTCCCGCTTTCGCGGGGGTGACGACTCGGAATTTGCAGCGCCCCAAACGCCAAAAGGCCCTGAGGTTTCCCCCAGGGTCTTTCGTCATTCGTAACCGGCAGGAATTAGGCGGCCGAAGCGGCGGCCAGCTTCTTCGCCAGGGCCGACTGCACGCGCTTCTTCAAGCGGCGGGCTTCTTCCGGCAGAACGGCATTGGAGGTGGTCAGCAGGAACGCGTCCAGGCCGCCATTGTGCTCGATGGTCTTCAGGCCACGGGTGGTGACCTTCAGGCGAACCATCTGGTTCAGCGCATCGGACAGCACCGAGGTCTCCTGCAGGTTCGGCAGGAAGCGGCGGCGGCTCTTGTTGTTGGCGTGGCTGACGTTGTTACCGGTCAGAACACCCTTGCCGGTGATTTCGCAACGACGGGCCATGGTCGACATCCTCTTTGTTCTTCGGCG
>JACMLB010000332.1 GCA_014379805.1 Rhodospirillales bacterium
ACATTGCCAAAGCCGAGGGCGACCTTGCCGCCGCCCGATCGGCATATCAGGCCGCAAAGGACATCAGCGAGAGGCTGGCCGAAAACGATCCCGCCAACAGCCAATGGCAGCGCGACCTTTCTGTCAATTGGAGCAAGATCGGCGACATTGCCAAAGCCGAGGGCGACCTTGCCGCCGCCCGATCGGCCTATCAGGCCGCAAAGGACATCAGCGAGAAGCTGGCCGAAAGCGATCCCGTCAACAGTGAATGGCAGCGCGATCTGTTTGTATCTTGGTCCAAAGTTGGGGAGGCTTTCCTTGCCGAGTCCAATTTCAGAGAGGCCCGAAACGCTTTTCTAAAGGCTCGCTCCTATTGCGACGCAATTCTTAAAATCGATCCCAATCGGCCGCAATGGCGGGTGGATATGGCAGAGAATGACGGCTGTCTGGGCGATGTTGCCGCCGCCGAGGGTCATGCGGCAGAAGCGCATGGGTATTGGGGACGGGCATTGGCAGCCTTGGAAACGCTTGAACGCGAAGGGCGTCTGGATGCCTATGGCCGCAAATTGTTGCAGGGCATCCGCGGCAAGCTGTCAGCGGCGGATTTCGCAGGAACGTAAGAGGCCGTCACCTGTTTGGGCGCAGCGAAGAAAGAATAGATAACCACCACAGAGACACAGAGGCACAGAGATGTCTGTCAGACGGGACCCGGTTCGGGCTCCATCTGGCAAAGTCTCTCTGTGCCTCTGTGTCTCTGTGGTGAATTTTCTTAATTCGATGTTCGCCACCCCACCGTCACACGTTGATGGGGAAAACAATCGCACATCGCACCCTCTATGGACGAAACCATCAACTGCATCTAGTGTAGCAGCACTCAACCGTTCCGCCGGACGTGCCCATGCTGCGCCTTGTTGTGTTACTTATTGCCGTGATGTTCGCCGCCCCCGCTTGGTCTCAGGCCAAGCCAACGGCCATGGAAATTCGCCTGGACAGGTTGGAACGCGAAGCCGACCTTCAGGGTAAGGCGGTAGACAACCTGCGCACCGAACAACAGACGACCGCCGGGCTGGTGGAGGCGCACGGTGCGCGGCTGGCCCAGCTGTCCTCGGTGAATACGACCGTCGCCGTCCTGGGTTTCGCCTTGGTCGCGGTGGCGTTATTGGCAGGCTGGAAAACCACTCGCTTGGTGAAGGCGGCCCGTGTGGAATTGCGCGCGCTGGAAGCCCGAACCCGCCGCCAAACGGAGGAGATGCTGGCGCAAATCCGCGTGCAGGCAGAGCGCGATCTGACCGCCCTGCGGGCCGAAGCGGAACGCCAAGTGGCCGCCATCCAGGCCGAATGCTGCCGCAAGCCGGATGCGGTTGCAGACAAGCCCGAACCCAGTGAGCCTAAAGCGCCGAAGCATGTGGCCGCCATCCGGGAATACCGCGAGAAGATTGACGACAACGATCACACCGCCATCGCGGTCAGAACCCTCAACCAGCCGGACGGTCAGACGCCGGCGCAATTGCGCGCTTTGGCCCTGCGCGCCGTCCGCCAAGGCAATGGCGCTCAAGCGGCGCAATTGTTGGAAAAGCTTTGCGCCGTGGCGCCCAATGATCCCTGGAGCTGGATCGAACTGAACCGTCTGCACGTCAGCCAAAACCGGCTTGGCGCCGCCCGCGATGCCGCCAAAAGCGCTCACGGCATCGCCAGCCAATCGGCGGAAAACGGCCCCGAGGACCTGAGTGCACAGCGGAATCTCTCGGCGTGTTTGGATGAGTTCGGCGACATCGCCCAGACCGAGGGCGATCTTGCCGCCGCCCGGCTGCACTATCAGGCCGCCAAGGACATCGCCCAACGGCTGGTGGACAGCGATCCCGCCAACAATCACGGCCAGCGCGACCTTTCCATCAGCTGGAACCGGCTAGGCGACATCGCCAAAGCCGAGGACGACCTTGCCGCCGCCCAGCAGGCCTATGAGGCGGCCAGGGACATTCGCCTTCGGCTGGCCGAAAGCGATCCGGCCAACAGCCAATGGCAACGGGACCTGACCCTCAGCTGGAACAATGTTGGCGACGTTGCCCATGCCCGGGGCGATCTGGCCTCGGCGCGGCAGGCCTATGAGGCAGCCAAGGACATCCGCGAACGCTTTGCCCAAAGCGATCCCGCCAACAGCCAGTGGCAGCGCGATGTGCTGGTCTGCTGGGCCAAGCTTGGCGAAATCCTGCTGGCCGAAAAGAATTCCGAAGCAGCCCACGACGCGTTCGCCAAAGCGCGCTGGTATTGCGAGGCCGTGCTGAAAACCGACCCCAACCGGCTGCAATGGCGGGTGGATTTGGCCGAAATCGACGGCAATCTAGGCGACGTGGCCGCCGCAGAAAATAACGCGGACGAGGCCCGCCGGCACTGGGGCCATGCCATGGCAGCCCTGGTCGCCATTGCCAACGAAGGCCGCCTGGATGCCTATGGCCGCGACTTGTTGGCGCAGATTCATGGGAAGGCTACGGGCGGTTCCCTCAATAATGATAGCGGCACATAGCCACCATGACGCACTGCGCCTCGCCACTGCCTTCGACCCGATAGACCAAACGGTGTTCGCCGGTGATGCGCCGCGACCAATAACCTTTCAGGTCCCCCTTCAACGGCTCGGGTTTGCCCAGGCCGGTGAATGGTTGGCGCATAATGTCACGCAGCAGTTCATTGATCCGCACAAGCGTGGCTACATCGGCGCCCTGCCAATACAGGTAGTGCGCCCAGACCCGTTCGGACCACAGCAGCTTCATTGATCGGGCAGCAGATCGCGCTCGACCACTCGGCCTGCCTCGATCTCAGCGATAGATTTCAGCAATTCGTCGGCGTTACGCGGGCTGCGCAGCAGGTGCAGGGTTTCCTCCATGGCGTTGAACTCGTCCAACGACATCATCACCACCGAACTGGCGTTCTGACGGGTCACCACCACCGGCTCGCGGCTGGCGCAGATTTCGTCCATCACCCCGGCGAGGTTCTGGCGTACGTGGGTGTAGCTTTTGACATCCATGACCGGGCCTCCTGTACGGATACCTGTACATGATGGAAATAGGAAGGCCAAGGGGGAAATGTAAGCCCGGCTTACCGCTTCGCCTTGCTCCCCCGGTTCAGCCGCGTCGTCCGCTTCTCCTTGGCCGGCTCGGAATCCTCCACCGGGGCAGCGGCCTGCGGCCCCAGCCGGGGCGCCGTGGCGCGCAGGTCCATCCAGGTCAGGGCGAAATAGCCGGTGGCGATCAGCACCGACAGGAAATGGATGATCAGGCTGACGGCGCTGGAGGCCTGTTCGATCACGCCGTCCTGGGGCATGGAAGCGAAGCCGCTGCGGGCGATTTCGCTCAGCGCCAGGAAGGGCAGATAGCTCAGCACATAGCCCAGACCCACGGCGACGCCGCCGGCCAGCACCATTTCCTGCAGGCGGTTGCCGCGCACCTCTTCGCTGGTGGCCAGGGCGAAGTGGGGCAGAATCAGGAAGAAGCAGCCAATCAGGATTTGGAACAATTGCTGTCCCACCTTGATCATCACATCCGCATTCTCCTGGCCTTCAAACAGAAGGCCCAGCAGCAGGGCCGAGAACAGTTCCAGCCCCTGCAGCGCCTGATAGGCCATGATCCACAGCAGAAAGCGGATGACCTTGCCGCCCGGTGTCAGCGGGACCGCTTCCCCGGCGCCGACGAAGCGCTGCCAGAAAAAGCCCAACCCGCCGAAGGCCACGGCCATGAGCACCATGCTGAGCGCACCGGCCGCCGCGAACGGCGCGTCCTTGATGAACAGCGCCCCCAGGGCCAAGACGAACCACGGGGCGGCGATGCGCACCAAAGTGGCGGGGTTCTGGGCCGGCAGGCGGAACGCCTGGGCAATATGGGGCGAGTAACGGGTAAGACTCATGGACGAAGGACCCTTCTGGAACGGGGCGACACTGTACCTTGCGCGCCGCGCGCGTCAAAGGCCGCAGATTTGGTCGGCCTCAGCTCGGCTTGTTCAGCTCGAAATGGCCCCGAACCAGCATGATCTGCCGGATCAGTTCGTCCGGCGCGATGGGCTTGGTCAGCACTTTGGAGGCACCCATCTGACGGATCGCCTCATGCACCTGCTCGCTTTTGTCGCCCGTCAAGATCAGGACCGGCTTGCGGCTGTTGCGGTTGCTCTTGTCGGCGCGCAGTTGCCGCAGGAACTCGTCACCGCCCATGGTCTCCATATACAGATCGCACAGGATGACATCGGGATAAATGTCGCCCTGGCGCAGCAAATCCAGTGCTTCCTTGCCGTTGGCGGCCTCGGTGATCTGGCTGGGATTGGCCTTGGACAAGGATTTCCGGATGATGTTGCGCACCACTTGCTGATCGTCGACGACCATGATGTGCAGGCCGGCTTCGCCCATCTGCATGGTCAGGGCGGCGCCGTCCTTGTACTTTTCCACCTGCTTGATGGCGCCCTTGGGCAGCGGCACCTTGGATTCGCGGCAGTGATTAGTCAGCGCCTGGCCCACATCCTCGCGCGAGAAAGTGTACCGGGTGGCCACGCCGCCGCGTGCGGCCGCGAAGGTGACCGTCAGGGCCACGTCCTGGGACGGATCGAAACTAATGTTGTCCGGTGCCGCATCAGGCAAAAATTTTCCCACGCGTTCGCCGTACCGACGGATGGCGTCAAGGAAGTCTGCACGGGGGAAAACAAGGACACGGCGCTCAAGTATCATTATCCGACCTTATGGTGCCGGTTTTTTATCCTAATTCTTAATAGCGTCGCGAAGCCCTGTTTACCAGTGCCGCCTTGTAACGATTCCCGCATTCATGCGGCCAAGCAACGCAACACCGCTTGGGCAGCACGCCCAGCCAGGGAATAATAGATGCGGCTGGCGTCGCGCCGCTGGCGGATCAGGCCGTCACCGCGCAGGCGAGACAAATGCTGAGACAGGGCCGAGGGCTGCAAGCCGACCGCACGGCCCAAATCACCAGCGCACCGCTCGCCCCGGATCAATTCCCGCAGCACCTTGAGGCGGTGGGGATTGCCCATGGCCTGCAGCAGCCGTGCGGCGTGCTCCAGATCCACCCCCGGCCCGTGAGCGCCTTCAAACATCTGCGGCAGCACGCCGGCGTCGCGCAATTCGTCCAGCGCCGCCTCGGCCTCATCCGTGCTGAGATAAAAATCGGCGTCCAGCGCCCGGTCCTGGACCTCACGGGCAGTCGGGGCGACCATCGGGCCCGAGAAGACCAGCCCGGCCACGGTCACACGCTGCTGGGTCGGCGGCAATTTGGCCCGCCGCAACGCCTCGATACCCTCGCACAAGCCACTGGTGGTCATTGCAGTCCCTCCGCCTTCTGATGCGCAAACGATACTCATTCGCATCTTCGTGGCAAGGGTTATGTGCGGCGCGGGGACGCAACCGGCTAATTATCCTTCCGCTCGTTCAGCAATTGCCGCCGCGCTTCGCCCACCAGATGGGTCAGCTTCTCGCGGATTTCGTGAGCGGTGACCTTGCCATGGAGGTCGCGGGCGAGGCGCTTGATGACGCGTTCGTCATCCGGCGTGCTTTCATGCGCGTGGGCGACCTCGCGGGCATAGTCATGGGCGGCATGGCCGATCAGGCCCAGTAATTCCGCCGCCCACAGCCCGGCCATGCGGTCGCGGCGGTCCTTGACCTGGGTCTCCATATCAACGGAGCCTTGGGATGACGGTTTTGGCGTGCGATCGAACAACATGGAGGCTCTCCCCGTATGGCTGCCGCGCCTCAGAACGATTCGTAGTTTACTCCTGTGCCGTGCATTGCAATAGCACTGCCTGAAGCATGGCTCTCCATTGGCAAAGTCGTGGCCCAATGGGGGGAGCCGGACGGCCCGCACGCCGCGAAATGGTGTAATCGTCCCGGTCGGTGCTGCGGCCCTTCCCAAAACCCGCCCAAGGCCCTATGTTCCGGCAGGTTCCGATAGGCCTTTGAATACGGTGACATGACCAAGCTCGACCACATCCGCAACTTCGCCATTATCGCCCACATCGACCACGGTAAGTCGACTTTGGCCGATCGCCTGATTCAACAGTGCGGCGCCATCGAATTACGCGATATGAAGGAACAGATGCTCGATTCGATGGATATCGAACGCGAGCGCGGCATCACCATCAAGGCCCAGACGGTGCGCCTGTCCTATAACGCCAAGGACGGCAAGACCTATCAGCTGAATTTGATGGACACCCCCGGCCACGTGGACTTTGCCTACGAAGTCAGCCGCTCGCTGGCCGCCTGCGAGGGCTCGATCCTGGTGGTCGATGCGTCGCAAGGCGTTGAGGCGCAGACCCTGGCCAACGTCTATCAGGCCCTGGACGCCGGGCACGAGATCGTGCCCGTACTCAACAAGATCGATTTGCCCGCCGCCGAGCCCGATCAGGTCAAGGCGCAGATCGAAGACGTCATCGGCCTGGATGCGTCCAACGCGGTGATGATTTCCGCCAAGGCGGGCATCGGCATCGAGGACGTGCTGGAAGCCCTGGTGACCCGCCTACCGGCGCCCGAAGGCGATGACAAGGCGCCGCTGCAGGCGCTACTGGTGGATTCCTGGTACGACGCCTATCTGGGCGTCATCATTCTGGTGCGCATCAAAAACGGCGTGCTCAAGCGCGGCCAGAAGATCCGCATGATGGCCAGCAATGCCGCCTATGAAGTGGATTCGGTGGGTTACTTCACCCCCAAGCTGATCAAATGCGACGAACTGCGCCCCGGCGAGATGGGCTTCTTCACCGCCGGCATCAAGGCGGTGTCCGAGACCAATGTGGGCGACACCGTCACCGACGACAAAAAGCCGGCGCCCACCGCCTTGGCGGGCTTCAAGCCGTCCATCCCCGTGGTGTGGTGCGGACTGTTCCCCATCGATGCGGCCGATTACGAAGATTTGCGCGACAGCCTAGCCAAGCTGCGACTGAATGACGCCAGCTTCCAGTACGAGCCCGAGACCTCGGCTGCGCTGGGCTTCGGTTTCCGTTGCGGCTTCCTGGGCCTGCTGCATCTGGAAATCATCCAGGAGCGGTTGGAGCGCGAGTTCAATCTGGACCTCATCACCACGGCGCCGTCGGTGGTGTACCGCGTCCATCTGACCAATGGTGAGATGGAACAGCTGCACAACCCCGCCGACATGCCCGACCCCGCCCGCATCGACCATGTGGAAGAGCCGTGGATCAAGGCCACCATCAT
>JACMLB010000333.1 GCA_014379805.1 Rhodospirillales bacterium
CTCGACCAGTTCCTCGTCATTCACCGGCTCGACATAGTCCGAGCGGACCTTCTCGAAGACCTCGGCGAACAGCTCCATGAGCTTGTAGGTTTCTTTGCGCTCGGCCGCATAGGCGGGAACAAGCGACGTGCTGGCCAGCAGAGCGACAGCGCTCGCCGCGAGGAGGGTCTTGCGAATCATCCACTAACCTTACTTTTCTGAGCGGTGAGCCAAGGCAACGGGTTCACTGGCTGGCCATTGCGGCGCAGTTCGACATACAGCGTGGGCTTGGCCTCGTCTTGGCCCATAAGGCCGACGGGCTCTCCCGCCAGCAGACGTTGGCCGACATTAGCGTCGATCCGAGCCATTCCCGCCAGCAACGTATGATACCCTTCGCTGTGTTCGATGATCAAGAGCAGCCCATAGCCGCGAAACGGTCCGGCGAACGCCACCTGACCATCATACGGGGCTATGACCTGCGCGTTCTTACGCGTGGCGATGCCGATGCCTTTGTTGACGACACCCACATCGTTAGTCTGGCCGTAGCGCGACACCACCTTGCCACGGGCGGGAAACGGCATGCGGCCCTGGCCCTGGCTGAACAAGCGTTCATTGGGCATGGGCCGGGCGGCGGCAGCTTCGCGGGCGGCGGTTTCGGCGGCGCGCATGGCCTTTTGCGCCTCCAATTGCTTCTCCCGCGCGTCGGCCTGAGCCTTGACCTCGGCCTCGCGGGCAAGGCGGGCGTCAGCCATCTCGCGGTCTTTACGATCCTTTTCCGCCTTTTTTGTGGCGATCTCGGCCTCACGTGCCGCCTTTTCCGCCGCGATTTCGGCTTCGCGGGCAGCTTTGCGGGCCGTCACTTCGGCTTCGCGGGCGGCTTTTTCGGCGGCGGCCTTGGCAACCGATTCTTCCTGGCGGCGCTGGCGCTCTTCCTCCAGCCGGATCAGCAGGTCGCGTAAATCCTCGGCCTCGCCGGCCAGATTGCGCAGGCGGCGCTCGGCGGCGTCCGATTGGGCCAGGGTGGCGGTTTGCAGGCCCGATTTGCGCAGCCAAAAGTCCTTCAGCCGGTCATGCTCGCCTTCCAGCCGCGTGGCGGTAGAGGCGATGCGCTTCTTCTGGTCGATGACGTCGGCGCGCAGCCGGGCCATCATGTCGATTTCACTGCGCAAATCCTGCACGGATTGTTCGATTTGCGGCACTGCGGCGCGCAGCAGGATGGCGGAGCGCACGGTGTCGGCGGGGCTCTGCGGCTGGGCGATCAGCGCCTCGGTCGGGCGCCAGGCCAGGCGCTGCAGGGCAGTCAACACGCCGGTCATCTGTTCCGAGCGCCGCCGCAGGGTTTCGCCCTTATCGGCCTCCAGGGCTTTGAGGTCCTCCAGCTGGGTCTCCAGCTCGGACAGCAATTCTTCGCTTTCCTGGGCGGCGCGGGCGGCGGCCACCATGTCGGTGCGGATTTGCGCCAGCTCGTCCGAGATTTCGCGCGCCTTGCGCTTGATCTCGTCATGCTCGGCGCGCGAGCGCTTCAATTGGTCTTCCAATTCGCGCAGGCGGCGGTCGGCGGCGGCCGGGTCCTGGGCTTGCGCCTGAACCGGATTCGCCACCGTAATCGCCAGGGCGCCCAGGGTGAGGGCGCCCAAGGCGGCAGTTACAGCCAGAATGGGGAGGTTAGCCCGCCGCACGTTGTCCCTGATTCAGCAGCGAGCGGCCCGTCATCTCAGCCGGCTGAGGCAGGCCCAGTAGCGAGAGCAGGGTCGGCGCCACATCGGCCAGCTTGCCATCCGCTAAGGCGGTGATTCCGGCGGGCGGGTTGACCAGCAGCAGATCCACCGGACCGGTGGTGTGCGCGGTGTAGGGCTCAAAGCTGTCGGGGTCCACCATCAGTTCGGCATTGCCGTGGTCGGCGGTGACCAGCATGGTGCCACCGGCCGCCTTGATGGCGGCCTCCAGCCGGCCGAGGGCTCCATCCACCGTCTCCACCGCCTTGATGGCGGCGGGGATGATGCCGGTGTGGCCGACCATATCGCCATTGGCGAAGTTCACCACAATCAGATCGTATTTGCCCGAACCGATGGCCTCCACCAGCTTATCGGTGACTTCCGGAGCCGACATTTCCGGCTGAAGGTCGTAGGTGGCAACCTTGGGGCTGGACACCAGGATGCGGTCCTCGCCGGGATAGACCTGCTCGCGTCCGCCGTTGAAGAAGAAAGTGACGTGGGCGTATTTCTCGGTCTCAGCGATGCGCAGCTGGGTCTTGCCGGCGTCGCTCACCACTTCGCCCAGCAGCTTGGTCAGGGTCTCCGCCGGGAACAGGGGGACGAGGAAGGCATTCAGCGCGCTGGAATACTCGGTTAGGCCCAGTTGGGCGGCAAAGCGCACGGTCTTGGCGCGGGCAAAGCCGTCGAAGGCGGGGTCCACCAAGGTGTGCAGGATTTCGCGGGCGCGGTCGGCGCGGTAATTGCCCATGAGCAAGCCGTCACCGTCCTGCATGCCAGGGTAGCCATCAATGACCACAGGCAGAACGAATTCGTCGGTCTTGCCGGCCTGATAGGATGCCTCGACGGCGCCCAGCGGCTCGGCGGCGACCGGGCCCTTGGCGCACATCAAGGCGTCGAAGGCCAGTTGCACCCGGTCCCAGCGCTTGTCGCGGTCCATGGCGTAATAGCGGCCCGACACGGTGGCAACAGCCACGTTGTGGCCGGCCACGTCGGCGAGGAAGCGGGCGAGATAGTCCTTGGCCGAGGACGGCGGCGTATCGCGCCCGTCCAGGAAGGCGTGGACCCAGACCTTTACGCCCGCATGGGACACGATCTTCGCCAGGGCGGCCAGATGGTCCTGATGGGAGTGGACGCCGCCGGGGCTGAGCAAGCCCATCACATGCATGGCGCCGCCAGCGGCTTTGACCTTGGCGATGGAGTCCACCAGCACCGGATTGGCGGCCAGCGAACCGTCAGCCACCGCCAGATCGATGCGCGGCAAATCCTGCATGACCACGCGGCCCGCACCCAGATTCATGTGCCCCACTTCCGAATTGCCCATCTGCCCCTCAGGCAGGCCCACGGCAAGACCCGAGGTCTTGAGCAAGGCACGCGGACAGGTCGCCGTCAGCCGGTCCCAATTGGGGGTCTCGGCCATGGCGATGGCGTTGTCGGTGGGGTCGTCACGATGGCCCCAGCCGTCCAGGATGCACAGGACAACGGGACGCGGGCGTTGGGCTTTGTCGGTCATGTCAGGGCTATTCTACGGCTTTCGAGGTTGTTCCGCCACGCACGCGGGCGGGGTGGTTGACCCTATACCTTTTCGCGCGGACGGACTATCCCGATGCGTACTGAGGGCCGGAGAGCCTTACCCCGCCATAGCCCCCTCCATCTCCGCCATATGCTCCAGGGGCAACTCGCCGTGTCGTGCGGCGGTTTTCATCATGGTCAGGCAACGGCGCTGAAGCGCCGGGCGGGTGGTGGCGTGAATGGCGATGCGCAGGGCGGCGCGGCTGATCTCGTCGCCGGCCTCGGCGGGAATGGGCCAGCCGTCTTCATCGACGACCAGTTCCAACTCGCGGGCATTGGCCTCGCGCAGGTCCTGCACGCGCGGATGACCTTCACCCAACTCGGCGGTCAGGCGGCGGTCGGACTCGGCAAGGTCGAGCAGATGGTCGTGCATGAACAGGCCTAGGGTGTGCGAGGGGTAGCTACTCCCCCTCGCACATAAACTCTTTTGCTAGTTCCGTCCACCCGACAGCAGATATGCGGCTTGATTAGGGTGTTTCAGCCGCTAAGTGCGGGGCAAAGGTGATGGGGATGAACTCCATGCGCGCTGCTGCTCTGGAATCTTTGGTCCGCAAGAAGGAACTTGCAGAAGCCGTGTTATCGTTGATGCGAGTTTTAAATGGGTAGGTTGTTGTTCTAGTGAGGAAGCTGCTGCCCGATCGCACCTTGGTGTAGATGACGTCAACGTCTCCCAAATAGACAACGCTATTTGGCGGGATGTACGCGAATCCCAATGTGTATCTGCCGTCCTCGTCGCGACCGCCATTCTTTAGCTGAAGCGATAAGCCGCCGCGTTCATACATGGCGGCCACGCCATACACGCCGCTGGGCACGACTTTGACCGCGTATTGATCGAAGGATTCCTTATTAGTCTTGAACGCTTCTCCGCGCTCGTTCTGCAGCGTGAGATAGATGGGGTTGCCGCTGCTGTTACTCGGATCACGGTCTTGGCTTATGAGGGTGGACCTGGAGATGACGATTGATTGGCCCGGCGGGATGGCTTCTCCAGGTGTCCATTTATTGGGAGCGGCGCAGCCGGCAAGGAATAGGGCGCTTATGCCGGCAATTACCGTAAGGGCCCGCCTTAAGCTGCCGTTTGGCATTATCATGTTCGTTCCTCCCCCAATGAGACGGCGAGGGTAGGAAAGAAAAATAAGGCGGTCAAATGCAATTATTATACACTTGACTGCCCTATTAAGTCACGCAGTAGATGCGTCTAGCGTCCACCCGACAGCAGGCCACGGGCGATAACCTGGGCCTGGATTTCGGCGGCGCCCTCGAAGATGTTGAGGATGCGGGCGTCGCACAGAATGCGGCTGATCTGGTATTCCTCGGCGTAACCGTTGCCGCCATGGATTTGCAGGGCGTTGTCGGCGTTGGACCACGCCACGCGGGCGCCCAGCAGCTTGGCCATGCCGGCTTCGATGTCACAGCGCTTATCGCTGTCCTTCTGGCGGGCCGAGAAATAGGTCAGCTGGCGGGCGATCATGGTTTCCACCGCCGCCCAGGCGACCTTGCAGGCAACGCGCGGGAATTTGTAGATGGGCTTGCCGAACTGGACGCGGTCCTTGGCGTATTGCAGGCCGATCTCCAGGGCGTTTTGCGCCACGCCCACCGCACGGGCGGCGGTCTGAATGCGGGCGGATTCAAACGTTTCCATCAGCTGCTTGAAGCCCTGGCCCTCGACACCGCCCAACAGATTGGTAGTGGGGACGGTGAAGCCGTCGAAGCCCAGTTCGTATTCCTTCATGCCGCGATAGCCCAGCACCTTGATCTC
>JACMLB010000334.1 GCA_014379805.1 Rhodospirillales bacterium
GCCCTGCGCATGCAAGCGACCCTGCCTGGCGGAGAGGCGGCCCTCGCGGGGGAGAGCGGGGGAACGCCCGCTTTCCCCACGCAAAGGAAAACATCGGGCCGCAGGCCCGCCGCTTATCCTGTCCGGACATGGAAAAAGCGCCCCGCCGGAAGGACGGGGCGCCGGAAGGCTGGCCGGTCAGTCGCCGTTGCGGCGCGACCAGATCAGGGAGTAGCTGCCGGGGGTGCCGTCGGTCTCCACCAGGCTGGCGTAGATCGGGGCGGCGAAGCTGGGATCGTCCAGTTTGACCGAGAGGTAGTCGCGGCCGGTCTCGCGGGCGGTCTTCTTCCAGGCGGCGCCGATCTCGGCATTGGCGGGACCGAAGACGCGGTAATCGGGGGCGCTGTCCTTGGTCTTTTCGTCGGGGACGAGGCGGGCCCTGGAATTGACGGTGAGGGTGCGAACGATGCCGGTGAAGCTGCCGTTGTCGTCCTTGGTGAACTGACCAATGGTCGCCATGATGATGATCCTTTCCGCTTGTTGGCCGCCCTGCGCGGCCTCGATGGCGATCCTTTCGCCCAGGGGCGACCGACCCGCACCGCTTGCGGCCGCAGCGCCAGCGGAGGACGGGCGGCGTCCGATTTTTTGTCTGGCGATGCGAAGCCGCTCTGCGGCGGCGGAAAAAATCGGTAAGCCGCCCGTTGCGGGCAGGCGGTCGGGGCCGAAGGCCCGTCCCCTGGGCCAGATCGCGCCCATGAGAGGCCCGGCGGACGGCGCCCGAAACGGTGAGGAAAAGGGGATGGCGAGCGGGACAGACCCAGCTGCGCGCAACGGTCCTGCGACGGATGCTACCGCCGCGCGATAGCCTTCGCCGCCCACCTCGCGGGCCGCATCCATGACGTCGTCGTGCAGCCCGGCCATCAGCACGCGAAACCCGTCATCCACCAGCTTGCGGGCGGTGGCCAGGCCGATTCCGCTCGCCCCCCCCCCCGTGACCAAGGCGACTTTGTCACTCATACGAGAAATCGATCCACGTTCACGGACTCCGGTGAAAGGCGCACCTTTTAAGTTTTAGGCCCCAACCGTGCAAGCGCGCGTTGATCGAAGCACTTGACCCGCCGCCCTTATTTTGTGAGATAAGAGAGTCTTTTCTTTGCTAAGGGGCCCAGCAATCCATGGACGGCAGGCTCACCATTACTGTACCGGTCATGAAGCCGCTGCTGCCCGGCGGTGAATTCGTCCTCCCCTATCTCAAGCGAGGCGACACCAACCGTTGGCACTCGAATTTCGGCCCCCTGTGCATGGAGCTGGAAAGCCGCCTTGCCGCCCGCTGGGGCACCAAGGGCGCTTCGGTCCTGACGCTGGTCAATGGCACGGCGGGGGTGAGGGCAACGCTTATGGCCGCCGGGGCGGCGCCGCATTCACTATGCCTGATGCCCGCCTGGACCTTCATCGCCACCGCCCATGCCGCAACCGGTGCCTGGCCTGACGCCCTTCCTGACGGATGTGGACCCTGTCACCGGCTGCCTGACACCAGCCTTGGCCGAGGCCGCGTTGGCCGCCGCCCCCGGCCCGGTGGGCGCGGTCTTGCCGGTCTGCCCGTTCGACGCTCCGGTTGATTGGGCGGGCTGAGAAGATTTCCGCCGCCGCACCGGCATTCCAGCAATTACCCGCTATTGCGCCCCTCTTTGAGCCAGCTGCCATTTGAACCCATAGCCCATCCGCGGTAGCCTTCCTGTGCAGTATCCACTCACTTTCGGATGCTAGCTTATCTGGGCAAAATCGGCGTCGCGCCGGCCACGGCAAGATAAGAGGAACGACCATGACCGATCAGCAGATTTTTTCCCTCGCCGAGGAACAGGCCTTCCAATTGTCCCAGTCGACCATCCGGATCAGGCGCGCCAAGACCTGACCACAGGGCAAGCTGGCTGCCTTCGTCACCGACCGCATCCTGAAGGGCGTCGAGAACATGTCCGATGCCACCCTGGACACGCTGATCAACGTCAACCTGCAGATCTCGGAAGGCCTGCCTCAGGGTGCCAAGGCCTAAGACACCATCCGACCAGACCCTAATCGGCGCGGCGATACGACGGCAGTGGTTGGCGCCCGGCATCGGCCCGGCGACCTTCCGCGCCGCCATCGCCTATAATCGCGATTTGCTGGCCCCCATGCTGGACGTTCCCGTCGCCAGCCTGTCGGCCTGCACACCAGACAGCGATGCCGACCGTCTTGCGGCGGAAGAAGAGGAAGCCCGACGTCTTTTGGGCGGACCCGATCATGCCGCCCCTTGGGCCGCGTTGTGGGCAATCCGCGACCGTGGCGCCCCCGCTGCCGCTTCCCCGGAATGGATCGGCCATTACGTCCTTGGTCCGGTTCTGGCCGCCTGGGCCGACTGTGCTGCCGCCATGCTTACCCAAGCGCCCAAGGTGCATGCGCTGGCCTTGAAGCGTGACGGCACAATATTGGGCGAAGCCGTTCGCCGGCACACCCCCGCCCTTGCGGGCAGGCTCAGCGACGCGTGGCTGAGCCGGCGCAGTTCGGCCGTTGCCGCCATCGCCGGCGCCCACGACCGCGAGGGTCTGGCCAATCTGCTGATCCGCATGCGCCATCGGCCCGCCACCGCCGCCGAAGCCGCCACCGAATTGGGGCTGCCCTGCCCCAGCCATGACCCCGACCTTCCGCTGACCGGCGAACGGTTCGAGCGGTTCTGCGATCTAGCTGCCACGCCCGCCTTATGCGCCCGGCTGGAAGATTATGTGAATGAGGTCCGCAGGACCGTGCTTGCCCATCTGGACAGCCTGAATTTGCCCGAAGGCTCCCCGTTGCTACTTCTGGACGTGGGTTATGCCGGGACGGTGCAACGGTGCCTGAAAACAATTCTGGCCCTAGCCGGGCGCAAGCGCCCCATTCATGGTCTTTACTTCGGCACCAGTCCGGGCGCCCTATGGGCCATGACCGACGGCAGCACCGCTGGCGGCGTGTTCGGCATGCTGGGCGCCCCCGAACCCTTCATGCCGACCTTCCTCCGCCATCGGGACGTGGTGGAATGCCTGCTGGCCCAGCCCGAAGGGGAATTGCTGGGCTATAATTCCTCCGGCCACCCGCGCTGCGCCCCTTCGGCGCTGCCGCCCGGCCAAATCGCCGCCGCCGGGCGCCTTCAAGCCGCCGCACTGGCCTTCGTGGAGCATTGGGGGCGGCAAGAAGCGCCGCTGCCGTCTGAAGATTCCGCCGCCCTCGCCCGCCTTGTTCTCACCCGCCTATTCCTGCAACCCTTGCCCAATGAAGTGGCGATCTTGGCGGATTGGGTTCATGCGGATGCCACATCCCTGGGCGCGCCCCGCCGGCTGGCCGAGGGACCGCCCTTGGCCGACGCCTCACGGGAACAGATGCTGTGGCCGGCGGCGGCCATGAGCCGCCTGACATAAGCAGGGGCCCGCAATGGCCATTATCCCTGCGACAATATCCTGACCACCCGGCAGGGATGACTTTGATACAGGCTGTTATAAAGATCGGGCAGACCATCCAGTTCCAGAGCACCCACATCGACAATGTCCACGGGGCTTTGCCCCAGCGCGTCAAGGATGGCGCGCGGCAGGGGCATCTCCAGGAAGCGCGCAACCTGCCCGGCGGTGCGCCGCTTGCGGTTGACCGGACTTTCCTTAGTATCGTGCATGCCATTCCTCCGCGGCGGGGTGGCGCCCAACAAATAGGGGCCGAGCCATTAACTTGAATTAAGACGCCGAACACGACAATGGAGGGTGCTCCGGGAGGCGCCGTAGGAGTATCCGCATGCTGTCCATCAAACCGGCCCACTTCGACAATCCGGCGATTTCCAATTGATGTGGCGCGCCGATCTTGAGGCCATCAACGCCTTCGATGAAACCATGCTCAATGGATGGATTGTCGATTCCAACATAGCGCGGCGCCTGTTCCTGCTGCGCGGCGAGACCCATTCCTTGGCAGACCGGTTGGTGGGCTATCATTGCGCCCATACCCGCCAGCCCACCGCATTGGCCCATCACGGCCATGTGTAAAACGACTCCGCCGATACTATGCCGACCTGACCCGCCCCGACTTACCCTCTCACGGCGGCAATTGGGGGCTGCAAGGCGTCGAGCTTGAGGAAATCAATCTAGCCGAGAACCGCGCAGCCACCTTCGCAAATGCCGTCAGCGCGTCCCTGCCGCCGGCCAAGGGCGGCTATACCGCCATCTACCGGCCCGATGTGTATGACGTCCCCACCTATGCGCCGGAACACGTCTTACCGTTCCTGGCCGATTTGATTTACCCCCTTCCCCGCAACACCCGTTTCAGCTGGTTCGGCGGCTGCCGTCGAACTCTTGAATTGTTCGTCACTTGCCTGGCGCAGCTTGGCTTTGTTCAGCCGATTCTGGTGGGAAGCGGATGCGGGGCAATGGCCAAAGGGCTGGAACGCTGCCACATCGACGATGCCGTGCTGACCGACGCGACTGTGTTCTTCATGGATTTCGGCGTGGATGAAATGACGGGCCAAGCGGACCGCCTGACCCGGCTGACTCCGGTCAAACAGGGGTTCGACGCCTTGATGGATATGGAAGAAAGCGCGATCCCGTGGCCGACGTGACGCAGGCGCGGCATCCATCAATTGCGCAAACGGCTGACGCGGCGGATGCTGGAACGTCGTGGGCTGATCGCCATGCCTGGAAGAATAGCTGATGCTGTCCGTCGAGGAAGTTGTACCAAGCCGCCGCCACCCGCGTGGCCGCCAACGATTTGGCGGGATGCGCCGGATTTCTGCAAACACTGCTGGTCCAGGCCCCGGATCATGTGGAAGGCTTGCGGCTGATGGGCAAGCTGTTGCTGCACGCCGGCCAGGCGGCACAAGGCCGTCAATTGCTGGACCGGGCCGATCGTCTCAGTCCCCATCATCCCGACCTAAGCTGTGAAACCGGAGTGGCGGCACTGCAGACCGGTGATACGGATTCGGCCATGGCTGTTCCTGCGCCCCCTCCCCAGCGAGGCGGCACTTTTGGGCGATTGGGTGCACGCCGACAGCACGTCCCTGGGCGCCCCCCGCCGGCTGGCCGAGGGACCGGCTGGCGGCAGCCGCGAGCAAACTCTGTGGCCGGCGGCGGCTAACATTTCTGTTAAGCATTCCGAGTGATAATAGTGATAATACTGTGGCAAAGTCATCACTCTCGCCTTGGATAAGCCCATGACCCGCGCGCTCATCACCGGCATCACCGGCATGGTCGGTTCCCATCTGGCCGATTACCTGCTCGCCAATACGGATTGGGACATCCACGGGCAGTACCGCTGGCGCAGCCCGCTGGACAACATCCGCCATCTGATCCCGCGCATCGACGCCAAGGACCGGGTGCATCTGCATTATGCCGAGCTGCGGGATTCCATCTCCCTGACCGAGCTTATCAGGAAGACCCGGCCCGATTACGTCTTCCATCTGGCGGCGCAAAGCTATCCCACCACCAGCTTCACCTCGCCGCTGGATACGCTGGACACCAACATCCTGGGCACCGCGCGCCTGCTGGACGCCATTCGCCTGAGCGACGCGTGCAAGCCGGTCATCCATGTGTGCGCCTCGTCGGAAGTATTTGGCCGCGTCAGCGCCGACAAGCTGCCCATCGGCGAGGAATGCACCTTCCACCCGGCCTCGCCCTACGCCATTTCCAAAGTGGGCACCGATCTGATCGGGCGCTATTACGCCGAGGCGTTCGGCATGACGGTGATGACCACCCGCATGTTCACCCATACCGGCCCGCGCCGGGGCGACGTCTTCGCCGAATCCACCTTCGCCAAGCAGATCGCCATGATCGAGGCCGGATTGCAGCCCCCCGTGCTGAAGACCGGCAATCTGGATTCCTTGCGTACCTGGGCCGATGTGCGCGACGCCGTGCGCGCCTATCATCTGCTGGTGACCAAGGACCCGGTGGCGGGCGAGTATTACAATATCGGCGGCAGCTTCTCGTGCTCGGTGCGCGACATGCTGAACCATCTGCTGGCCCGCTCCACCCGCCAAGACATCCGGGTGGAAACCGACCCCGAGCGGCTGCGTCCGGTGGATGCGGATCTGCAGGTGCCCGACACCGCCAAATTCGCCGCCCATACCGGCTGGCGCCCGGAGATTCCGTTCGAAAAAACCATGGCCGATCTGCTGGACTATTGGCGCGAGCGGGTGTGCCAAGGCCAGATTTGCCCCAATCGCTGATCCATGCATATCGACGGCAAGACCATCTTCATCGCCGGCGGAACCGGGCTGGCCGGCAGCGGCGCGATGCGGGCCTTGCTGGCGGCCAGCCCCACGGTCAGGCTGCGTGTGAGCCATCGCAGCCAAGCCGGCGCCTTCGTCCACGACCCGCGCGTGGAGTATGTGCAGGGCGATTTGACCGACCCGGCCCAGTGCCGGCGCATGGTGGCCGGCTGTGATGGCGCGGTGATGGCGGCGGCGTTCACCGCCGGGGCGCGCTCCAGCCAGGACGAGCCGTGGCGGCAGGTCACCGACAACGTGGTCATGGACGCCCGCATGCTGGAGGCTTTCCATGTGGAGGGCGTGCGCCGCGTCATCTATGTCAGCACCGCCAGCGCCTATCAGGATTTCGACGGCTTCATCCGCGAAGACCAGATGGCCTGGGACCGCGACCCGCCCGCCGCCTATGCCGGCGTGGGCTGGGCCAAGCGCTATGGCGAAAAGGCCTGCAAATTCTGGCATGACAGCACCGGCATGGAAGTGCTGATCGCCCGGCTTGCCAATGTCTTCGGACCCTACGCCAAATTCGACCCTCAGCAATCCCATTTCATCGCCGCCACCATCCGCAAGGCGGTGGATGGCCTGGACCCGTTCACGGTCTGGGGCAGCCCGCATGTCATCCGCGACGTGTTGTACGCCGACGATTTCGGCCGCGCCGTGGTCGCCATGCTGAACGCCACGGACATTGCCTTCGACGTGTTCAACATTGGCTCAAACCGCAAGACCAGCGTAAGCGAGGTGGTGGAATGGTCGTTGCGCCATGCCGGTCACCAGCCCGCCCGGATCAGCTTCGGCGAGCCCGGCCCGGCCACCATCGCCTTTCGCGCCTTAAATTGCGCCAAGGCCCGTGATGTATTGGGCTGGCAGCCCAGCGTGACCATCGAAGACGGCATCAAACTCACCATCCATTGGTGGCAAGCCAACAAAGGGACATGGACCCGATGAAAACCCAAAAACACGATGCCATCGTTCTGTCGAGCCAAAGCGAAAAGGACACCCAGAAAGCCTTTCTGGAAACCTTCCGCGAGGCGCCCCTGCCCGATGACGAAATTATCGCCAATCTGGGCATGTTCCTGACCTCGAAGACCCTGTCGCGGGTGCTGTTCTTCTACGAGCTGTACAAGAAGATCGTGAACACCCACGGCGTGGTCATGGAATTCGGCGTGCGCTGGGGCCAATCCCTGGCCCTACTGTCGGCCCTGCGCGGCATTTTCGAGCCGTTCAACCGCCACCGCAAGATCATCGGCTTCGACACCTTCGAAGGCTTCAAGGGCATGGCCGACGAGGACGGCGCGCGCTGCAAATGCGTGGACGGCTCGTTCTCGGTGTCCGAGGATTACGAACAATATCTGGAGCGTCTGCTGGGCTTGCAGGATGCGCTGAACCCCATCTCGCATCTGAAGAAGTTCGAACTGGTCAAGGGCGATGGCTGCGAGACAGTGCCGGCCTACCTGAAGGCCCATCCCGAAACGGTGATCTCGCTGGCCATCTTCGATTTCGACATCTACAAGCCCACCAAGGCGGCACTGGAAGCCATCAAGCCGCACCTCATGAAGGGCAGCATCCTGGTGTTCGACGAACTGTGCGACGACATCTTCCCCGGCGAGACCGTCGCCGTGCGCGAAGTCCTTGGCCTCAACAATTTGCGCGTCGAACGGATGCCCATGACGGCGCGCATCAGCTATGCGGTGCTGGATTGATGGACTCCACCTGCCGGCGCATGCGCGCCGAGATCCTCGACATCTCCTTCTCCAGCGGCCACGGCCACATCCCCACCTGTTTCTCGGTGGTGGAATGCCTGTACGCCGCCTATGAGGTGATGCGTCACGACCCCAAACGCCCCGATTGGGCCGAGCGCGACCGCTTCGTCCTAAGCAAGGGCCATGCGGCGCTGGGCTATTACGCGGTGCTGGCCCAGCACAGCTATTTCGACATCAAGGAGGTCGCCGGCTTCGGCGCCTATAATTCCCGCTTCGGCTGCCACGCCGACCGCACCAAGCTGCCGGGCGTCGAGGCCTCTACCGGGTCCTTGGGCCACGGCATCGGCATCGCCGTGGGCATGGCCCTGGGCGAGCGGGTGGCCGGGCGCCAGACCAAGGTGTTCACTTTGATCGGCGACGGCGAGTCCAATGAGGGCTCGGTGTGGGAAGCGGTCATGGTCGCCAACAATGTGGGCCTGAACAATCTGACCATCATCTACGACCACAACAAATCCCAGGGCCGCTGCCTGCCGGTGACCAATCCGGGCGAGCGCTTCCGTTCGTTCGGCTGCGAAGTGGTCGAGGTCAACGGCCATAATGTGGACGCCCTGAAAGAGGTGTTCGCCCGCCCCGCCACCGGCGTACGCGCGGTCATTGCCGACACGGTCAAGGGCTATGGCTGCAAGACCCTGGTCGATAACGTCAACGAATGGCACCGGAAGTCTCCCGACGCGGAGCAACTGGCCAAGCTGCTGGAGGAACTCCATGCGCCGGCAATTTAAGGAAACCACCACCGCCCTGGCCGCCACTGATCCCCGCGTGGCCGTGGTGCTGGGCGATGTCAGTGTCTACATGTTCATGGATTTCCACCGGGCCAATCCGGGCAAGTTCTACAACATGGGCATCTGCGAGAACTCGCTGATCAGCGTGGCCGCCGGCATGACCGCCACCGGCATGCGCCCGTTCGTCCACACCATCGCGCCGTTCCTGACCGAACGCAGCCTGGAACAGATCAAGCTGGATTGCGCCTATAACCAGTGGCCGGTGAACATCGTCACCTGCGGCGCGTCCTTCGACTATGCCTGGGATGGCGCCACCCATCATTGCTACACCGATCTGGCCATCCTGCGCCTGCTGCCCAACATGGAGGTGCTCCAGCCCGGATCGCGCCGCGAGGTGGATGCCCTGATGCGCGCCACCTATGACAGCGGCAAGCCCACCTATATCCGCCTGTCCGACCATCCCCACGACGTCGAAACCAATCTGGAATTCGGCAAGGGCACCGTCCTGCGCGAGGGCAAGTCGGGCGTCACCGTCATGACCGCCGGGCCGATCCTGCCCAACGTCATGGCGGCGTGCGAGGATCTGGACGTCAATCTGGTCTATTTCCACACGCTGAAGCCCATGGACCGCGCTTTGGTGGAACGCTTCCGCCACGACCGCATTCTGGTGGTCCACGATGCCTTCGGCCTGCAGGAGGCCATCAACGAAGTCCCCGGCCTGCGCACGTGGTATCACGGCCTGCCCGACCAGTTCTGCGCGTGGTACGGCACCGTGCACGACATCCGCGCCCGCATCGGCCTGGATGCCCCCGGTATCCGCAAGGCGGTGACCACTCTGCTGGAAACGCCCTCGGCATGACCGGCGAACCGGTCCCGTTCTTCCGTGGCCAACGGTGCCTGGTGGCGGGCGGGACCGGTTTTGTCGGCTGCCATTTCGTCGAGGCACTGCTGGCCGCCGGCGCCCAAATCCGAGTGCCCGTTCATCACCGCCCGCCTTTGGTCCAGGACGAGCGCATCGAATACATCGCCGCCGACCTTGCCCAGCGCGAGGATTGCCTGCGGGTCATGGACGGCATGGACATGCTGATCCACGCCGCCGGCTCGGTGGGTGCCGCCGGGGTGGCGCCGCAGGATGCCTTGCTGGGCATGGGCACCAACCTGAACCTGACCGCCAATCTGCTGTGGGCGGCATGGGGGGCGGGGATCAGCCGGGCCCTGGTGTTCAGCAGCAGCACCGGCTATCCCGCCGCCGACCATGCCATGGCGGAAGACGAGTTCTGGGAGGGCGACGTTCATCCCAGCTATCACGGCTATGGCTGGATGCGCCGCTATGTGGAGCGGCTGGCGGAATTCACCGCCCAGCGGTCCAAGCTGCATGTGTGCATCGTGCGGCCCGGCGCCATCTATGGCCGCCACGACAATTTCGACCCGCGCTGCGGCCATGTGGTGCCGTCTTTGATCCGCCGCGCCGAAGCGCGGGAAAACCCGTTCGAGGTGTGGGGCACCGGCGACGAGGTCCGCGACCTGCTGCATGTACGCGACTTCGTCCGGGGCTGCCTGCTGGCCCTGGAGAAATCCGGCAATTGCGACCCCATCAACATCGCCAGCGGCCAGGGCACCAGCGTGCGTGAACTGGTGACCCGGGTACTGGCGGCCAGCGCCCACCGGCCCGACATCGTTTTCGACCCCAGCCGCCCCACAGCCATCCCCATCCGCCTGATGGACATCGCCAAGGCCCGCCGGCTGCTGGGCTTTGCCCCCACCATCTCCCTGGCGGACGGCTTGGCCGATACCGTGCAGTGGTTCCGCGAGGCCCTTCCATGACCCGCCGCCTGTCCCCCTGGCGCA
>JACMLB010000335.1 GCA_014379805.1 Rhodospirillales bacterium
AAGGGCCGTCAGGGTGGTTACACCCGCGTCCTGAAGGCCGGCTTCCGCTATGGCGATTGCGCCCCCATGGCCGTCATCGAGCTGGTTGACCGCGATCCGGCTGCCAAGGGCCTGGATTCCGGCCCGACCGCCGAGCAGGGCGGCGACGACGAGGAATAGTCTTCCTCGTTCGGCCAAGTGTTTGGAAAGGGCGTCGCCATTGGGCGGCGCCCTTTTCGTTTGTGGCGACGCCTTGGCGCCGTTGCGGCATCCTTGGAGCGGCCAAGGTCTTGTCAGGTGTGTTGCCCATGGAAATGCATGTGGAGGAAGTCCGGCCGCAAACTTGCCCGGAGCTGGCTGCTGAATTGGCGTCTGCTGGTTTGCCTGTGGACGATTTGATACTGCCTGGCCGGCGCTTCTTCCGTTTCTGGGATGGTCATGCCGAGCCCATGGGCTTCATCGGCGTCGAAGCTTTGGATGCCGACGCGGCGCTGCTGCGCTCGCTGGTGGTGGTGCCGGGGCAGCGGGGGCGAGGCTTGGCGCGGCCCATGACCGGATGGCTGTTGAACCAGTTGCGCGGCGAGGGCGTGACCGAAATCTGGGTCCTGACGACCACCATCGCCGAATTTGTCGCCAGGATGGGATTTGACCGGGTGGAGCGGGCCGACGCTCCGGCTGTATTACGCGCCACCCGTCAGTTCAGTGACTTATGTCCGGCCTCGGCTGTGCTGCTGCACAAGACGCTTTAGCCCTTAGCCACCGGCACGTCCACCTTGGCCGGGGCCGCCGGCTTTGCCTGCGGCGGGGCCGTCGGACGCGTGCGAGTCAGCGCGGCGGCGGCTGAGACGATGGTGGTCGGTTTCAGGTTGCGCCACAAGAACACGCTGTCCTCCTTGCTTGCTCACCATTGACGATGGCATGGCGATGGCGGTGCGCGCAAGGGCAAATGCGAATTACTTGCATTAACTCACGCCCAGCCCAGGCAGGGCTTGGCGCAGCCCGTCCAGCACGAATTGCAGGGCCAGCGCCGCCAGGATGATGCCCAGCACCCGGCTGACCACGTGAGCCCCGGTCATGCCCAGCAGGCGTAGAATATGGCCGGCGCCCAACAGCATGACCAGCAGGATGGCCATTACCACCAGCAACACCGCCAAGACCACCAATTGTCGGGCGGGATCGCTTTGGGCGCGGCCCATCATCAGCACCACCGAGGTCATGGCGCCCGGCCCGGCGATCAGCGGGAAGGCCAGGGGGAAGACGGTGATGTCCTCGCGGGTGGCGGCTTCCTCGTTCTCTAGCGGCGTAGTGGAGCGCAGTCCGGATTGGCGCGCGAACACCATGTCGGCGGCCAGCAGGAACAGCAGGATGCCGCCCGCAACGCGGAAGGCGGGCAGGGTGATGCCCAGGGAGTTCAGCAGCCACTCGCCGCCCAGGGCGAAGGCGAACAGCATAATGCCGGCCAGGAACGAGGCCCGCCACGCCATCACCCGGCGGTGAGGGTCGGCAATGTTGCGGGTCATGGCGGCGAACAGGGCGGCGGTGCCCGGCGGGTCCAGGATCACCAGGAAGGTCACGAAGGCGGACAGGGCAAATTCGGGCATGGGCTGCATATGGCGTCGCCGCACCTCGGAAGAAGCCCTCGCAGCCGCGTGCGTGCTTCCCCATTTCCCAGGAGGATTATCCAGGAGATAGCATGCCATCGCCGCCGCGAGCCCGGGTCTGGCCGGGCGCCCCCCATCCATTGGGGGCCACCTGGGATGGGGCGGGGGCTAATTTCGCCCTGTTCTCGGCCCATGCCCAGAAGGTCGAGCTGTGCCTGTTCGATGCCTCGGGCGAGCGTGAGCAGGAACGCATCGTGCTGCCCGAATATACTGACGAGGTCTGGCACGGCTATGTGCCCGATCTGCTGCCGGGCCAGCTCTACGGCTATCGCGTCCACGGCCCCTATGCTCCTCAGCAGGGCCACCGCTTCAATCCGCATAAGCTGTTGCTGGACCCTTATGCCAAATCCATGCGCGGCGAGCTGAAATGGACGGATGCCCATTTCGCCTACCGCCTGGGCAACCCGCGCGAGGATCTGTCCTTCGACCGCCGTGACAACGCGCGCAACATGCCCAAATGCGAGTTGGTGGACACCGCCTTCACCTGGGGCGACGAACACCGGCCCGGCACCCATTGGTCACAGACGGTGATCTACGAGATGCATGTGCGCGGCGCGACCATGCAGCATCCCGATGTGCCCGAACGCCGGCGCGGCACCTTTGCCGGGCTGGCCTGGCCGGCGATGGCCGAGCATCTGCGCAGCCTGGGGGTGACGGCGGTAGAGTTCCTGCCCATCCACGCCTTCATCGACGACCGCAATTTGGTGGATAAGGGCCTGCGCAATTACTGGGGCTATAATTCCATCGGCTTCTTCGCCATCGAGCCGCGTTATCTGGCCGGCGGACGGCTGGCCGAATTCAAATCCATGGTGCGCCGCTTCCACGACGCCGGCATCGAAATCATCCTGGACGTGGTCTACAACCACACCGCCGAGGGCAACCACCTTGGCCCCACCTTCAGCTTCAAGGGCATCGACAATGCCAGCTATTACAAGTTGGTGCCCGAGGATCAACGTTATTATTGGGACTCAACCGGCTGCGGCAACACCTTGGATGTGGGCCACCCCCGGGTGCTTCAGCTGGTATTGGATTCCCTGCGTTATTGGGTCACCGACATGCATGTGGACGGTTTTCGCTTCGACCTGACCGCTAGCTTGGCCCGCGAAGGCTTCCACTATGACCCCGGTTCCGCCTTCTTCGACGCCATCCGCCAGGACCCGGTGCTGTCGGGGGTCAAGCTGATCGCCGAGCCATGGGATTTGGGCCATGGCGGCTATCAGGTGGGCGGCTTCCCGCCCGGCTGGTCGGAATGGAACGGCCATTACCGCGACGTGGTGCGCAAGTTCTGGAAGGGCGATGGCGGGCAGGTGGCGGCGCTTGCCTCGCGCCTGACCGGGTCCGCCGATCTGTTCAATCATCGCGGCCGGCGGCCCTGGGCTTCGGTCAACTTCATCACTGCCCATGACGGCTTCACTTTGGCCGATCTGGTCTCGTACAACGACAAACACAACGAGGCCAATGGCGAGGACAATCGCGACGGTTCCAACGACAACGAATCTTGGAATTGCGGCGCCGAGGGCTCGACAGAAAATTCCGACATCGTCGAGCTGCGCCGCCGCATGCAGCGCAACATGCTGGCGACACTGATCTTGTCGCAAGGCGTGCCTCTGTTGCTGGCCGGCGATGAGATGGGTAACAGCCAGGGCGGCAACAACAACGCCTACTGCCAGGATAGCCCCATCGCCTGGATCGACTGGAGCACCATGGACGAGGAGTTGGTGGCTTTCACCCGGCGACTGCTGGGCATCCGCCACCACCACCCGGTGTTCCATCGCCCGCGGTTCTTCCGAGGCCATTTCGACCAGGGCGCCGATGTCATGTGGGTGACCCCGCAAGGCCGCGAGATGACCGACGAGGACTGGTCCTTCCCTGAAGCCCGCACCCTGGGCATGTTTTTCACCGGTGACACCGGCGACGCCGATTACACCACCGAGGGCGGGCTGCCGCAGCGTGACATGCCGTTCCTTTTGCTGATGAATTCGTTCTGGGAACCGGTCCCCTTCACCATGCCCGGTACCGACCGTTCTTGGGAGGTATGGATCGACACCTATGAGCGGACCCGGGAAACCACAGTGTATACGTCAGGCGAGGTGTATCCGCTGGATGCGCGGAGTCTGGTGCTGCTGGTGCGGGTGTAAAGGTTTCCCTTCCTCCCGCATGTCATCCCGAACGAATGTGAGGGATCTCCGTTTGGCGTGCCGGTTGGGGAGTGCGCATTGGCTAATGCGGACCAGGATGAGATCCTCGCATGCGCTCGGAATGACAATTTCCTGGGAGATCAGGCGCCTACTCTCTGACTTGCACCTTTAGGTGAACCACGGAGGTATCGGCCAAACGGAAGTCAAACGGGCTCAGTCTGGCGAGGCATCTCTGTGCCTCCGTGTCTCCGTGTTTCAAAAGTTCTTGGCAGTTGGGCCGCTTAGCCGCGCCGAAACCCCTCATGCAACACGCAAAGCATCTTCACCGCCGTATCCAATTGCCCGTCTGTCAGGTCGGATAGCGTCACTGTGGCCTGCTGCATGAGATCGGCGCGGAGTTCGGTGACGGGCAAACCGTCTTCTGACAGCAGGGTGGTCATGGGGACGCCAAAGGCGGTGGCGAGGGCGGCCAGTGTGGGTAGCGGCGGGATGGTCTTGCCGGTCTCGATGTTTGAAATGCTTTGCCAAGTGCGGTCGACGGCGACCGCCAATTCCTCTTGATTCCAGCCGCGTTTCTCACGCAGGGCCTTCACATTGGCGCGGATAATGGCTTTGAGACGGGCTGGTTTCATGGCCCGAAGTTTCGGGCGCCGCAGCCTCATTGACTATATAATGGGGTTAGATATAGATCACGTAACTGCATTCCATGAGTGACGTGATGCCGTTGTGCGCAACCGCGCTCATTCACCCGAGAAGGGGTTGCCGCCAATGCCTGAAATCATCGATTGGGACACCATCCTCGCCTCAGGTGCGTCCTGACCTGCTCTGGAACTCTCATCCGGCTGAAAGTAGAGCCTTGGCCGAAGTTACGCCGTCGGGCGCGGTTTGGGCAATGGGGCCAGGATTGGAGCCCGGAACGGGCGGAGATCCTGGCCCCATTGCCTTGAGTTTGGCGGC
>JACMLB010000042.1 GCA_014379805.1 Rhodospirillales bacterium
CATGGTGCCGTGCTGGATGATGGCGTTGGCCTCGTTACGGAACACCATGCCGATGTCGAAGAAGCCGGCATATTCCCAGTTGATCATTTCCTTGAACAGGTCGTTTTCCCAGTCACGGTGATCCTGGGGCGCCTGCACATGGCCGACCTTGGGGTCCTCGAAATAGGGCACCAGGGCGCTCAGCCAGTCCTTGCGGACCTGATAGTCCGAATCCACCACGCCGATGATCTCGGCATCCTCGGCGGTGACCGACAGGCCGAAGTTCAGGGCGCCGGCCTTGGCACCCGGCCATGGCGCCAGATGGTAGAACCGCACCCGCTCGCCCAAGGACTTGCAATAGGCCTCGACCGGCTTCCACACTTCTTCTTTCTTGGTGTTGTTGTCCAACACGATGATTTCGAAGTTGGGATAGTCCATGGCCATCAACGAATCGATGGTCAGCTTCACCATGTCCGGCGGCTCATTATAGCAGGGCAGGTGGATGGACACTTTGGGGAAGCGGGTCAGCGTGCCGGGCGGCAGTGGCTTGAAACCGCGCTTCATGCGGCCCGACCAAGTCAGCTCGGTCAGTTCGATGCCGTTGATGAGCACCACAACCAGCAGCAAGAGCTGGGCGGGCAGCAGCACGCCCATCATCAGCTCTGTGGCGGGGGCAAGGTCACGCACCACCGGCGTGGACATGGTCCAGATCACCAGGGTGGCGGCGAATTGCACCAGCATGGCGTAGAAAATCTTGCCGGGCAGGCGCAGGTCCTTCCACCGCATCAGGAACCAGACGATGGGCAGGAAGGCGATCAGGGTGGCGGCGGCGGCCTGGAACGGCCATTCCTTGAACTCGATGACCGGCCCGATCCAGTTGAACTTGGGCTCGCGGTCGACGGTGAAGATGCCCCAGTGCTTTTCCGAGGCGGTATTGTCCAGGTTCACTTTCCACGGCTGGTCGAAGGCCTCGACCACGTTGTAGTCGAGCTTTTCTTCCTGCGCCCAGTTGAGGAAGCGGCGCAGGAACAGCGCCTGATTGACCAGGGACGGTTCGGCATTGCCATAGGAGCGGCCAGCCGACGGCCAGCCCACCTCACCGATAAACAGGGGCTTATCGGGGTTGGCGTTCTTGACCTCGCGCACCATGCGCTTGGTGAACTCCAACGCCTCGTCGATGTTGACGCGTTCCCAGAAGGGCAGGGTGTGGATGGTGATGAAATCCACCTCCTGAGCCACCTCAGGGTGCTCCAGCCAGATGGACCACGCCTCGGCGGTCGAGATCTTGACCCGCTCGGGTAGCGCCGCACGGGCGCGCCGCAGATAGCGGATCATCTGCTCCGGCGTCAGGCGGTGCAGGGTCAGATTCTCGTTGCCGATAATCACCCGTTCCACATTGGGATTGTCGCGGGCGATGCGGATGATGTTTTCGAGCTCGACCTCGTTACGGCCCAGGCGCTCGTCCAGCCAGGCGCCGGGCATGGCCTTGATGCCATGCTTGGCCGCCAGTTCGGGAACCTGATCCAGGCCTTCCAGCGTGGAATAGGTGCGCACCTGCTCGACGACGCCCGCCAGCATGGCAAGGTCTTCGTCCATCTCGGCGCGGGTGGGCAGCAGGGTCTCGTCCAGATGCGGCATCTTGCGCACGACGGTGGGATCGTCGTCGGCGCGCGACGGCGAGAACGAGACGCTCTTGATGGTGCCTGCCCAGGGAAGGCCGGACTGCGGCCGGTTCATGGAGAACCAGAAGCCGAGATTGCCCAGCACGATCAGGACGAGAACCACGAGACCGGAAAGACGCATAGAGCTGTTTGCCCGTGTTTTAGTTGAAGCGGGACCGGAGAGCCGGGCGCCGGGAAAGATGCCGAAAGATTATCCCCGCGCGTAAGCCCTGTCCATGGGGCGCGACAACAGCACCGGAGTGTGGCGGCAATGGGGCGGGGGCGGTCGGGCATCCACATGGGGGCTGAGACGATGCTTAGGACGGGTTTAGGACGCAATGTTGACCCGTCACTCCTTCCGGGGGGCTTCCCCCGGCGGGCGGATCAGGGTACACCCACCCCTCGCTACGATGACCTCAAGGGGACCGATGACCGCTTCCACTTCCATCATTTCCCGCATCGCTCAAGAGCTGAACGCGCGGGATGCCCAGGTTCTTGCCGCCGTCCAGATGCTGGACGAGGGCAACACAGTGCCGTTCATCTCGCGCTACCGTAAGGAAGCGACCGGCGGCCTCGACGATACCCAGCTGCGCACGCTGGAAGAGCGTCTGTTGTACCTGCGCGAGTTGGAGGAGCGGCGCACCGCCGTCCTGGCCTCGGTGGAGGAGCAGGGGAAGCTCACCGACGAATTGAAGG
>JACMLB010000336.1 GCA_014379805.1 Rhodospirillales bacterium
ATGCCGACCGTGGTGGGTTGGGCCTATAAGTACTCGCAGGGCCAGCCGTTCATGTATCCGCAGAACAGCTATTCCTATGCCGAGAACTTCCTGCACCTGATGTTCGCCACCCCGTGCGAAGAGTACAAGATCAACCCGGTGCTGAAGCGCGCCATGGACCGGATCTTGATTCTGCACGCCGATCACGAGCAGAACGCATCCACCTCGACCGTCCGTCTGGCCGGTTCGTCGGGCGCCAACCCGTTCGCCTGTATCGCCGCCGGCATCGCTTCGCTGTGGGGCCCTGCCCATGGCGGTGCCAACGAAGCCGTGCTGGAAATGCTGCACGAAATCGGCTCGGTCGAGCGTATCCCCGAGTACATCAAGAAGGCCAAGGACAAGGACGATCCGTTCCGTCTCATGGGCTTCGGTCACCGCGTGTACAAGAACTACGATCCGCGCGCCAAGATCATGCAGCAGACCTGCCACGAAGTTCTGGAAGAACTGGGCGTGCAGGACGAGCCGCTGCTGAAGCTGGCCATGGAGCTGGAGCGCATTGCTTTGGAAGACGATTACTTCGTCAGCCGCAAGCTGTTCCCGAACGTGGACTTCTACTCGGGCATCATCTTCCGCGCCATGGGCATCCCCACCACCATGTTCACCAGCCTGTTCGCGCTGGCTCGGACCGTGGGTTGGATCGCCCAGTGGAACGAGATGCTGACCGACCCCGATCAGAAGATCGGCCGTCCGCGTCAGCTGTACGTTGGCGAGCCCCAGCGCAAGTTCATTCAGCTCAATCAGCGTGGCTGAGCGGAACGGACATAAGTCTCTACCGGAAGGGCGGCGCACTGCGCCGCCCCGACGGCTTCCCTTGCCGGCCAACGACAATGTCGAGCCCGGCCTGCGGAAATACAAGCGCGCCGCCATGATGGCGGCTGTGCTGGCAACAGTGATTGCCGTGGGGTTATCCCTGGCGTCGTGACCAAACGCCCCCATACGGGGTTGGCCGTTTTCTCAGATATAACGATGGGGCTTGGCGCACGAGCTTTGCTCGATGCACTTTGCCGTCATCCTCGCGCCCCCGCTAACGGCGTCATGCGCGGGCTTGACCCACTGCTGTCCGGTGTATTTGGCACGAGACGTTGGAGAACACCGCCGTCCTAGCGTTCACGGCTTTCGGTTCGCCATAAGACACGGATGACACGGAGGCGGCTTTGCCGTTACGGAAAGCACGGAATTATTCTTCGCGTCACCCCGGACGCGCTTGCGCGATCCGGGGTCCATGGTGCCGTTTCCCAGCATGGATCCCCGCTTCCGCGGGGATGACGGGAGAAAAAATCAACGTCCGTGCCTTCCGTGACCGCGCCAGCGGCTTCCGTGACCTCCGTGTTCAACTGGCGAAGCGCGGACGCGTTCGAAAGACCGGAAGTGTTCCAAAAAAATTAAACCGGACAGCCGCGGGCTTGACCAGCGTATCCACGTGGCACCGTCTGACCATCTTAGGTGGAAACGCGTGGATGGCCGGGTCGAAGCCCGGCCATGACGGTGTGGTAAGAAAGATCGTCACACCGCCAGCAACGCCCTTGGCGCCACGAACCCGGCCTGCACAATCTCGCGCACCTTGTCGAACGCCTTCACCTCGATCTGGCGGATGCGTTCGCGGCTGACGCCGTAGCGGCTGCCCAGTTCTTCCAGGGTGACGGGATCGTCCTTCAGGCGACGTTCCACGAAAATCTCACGCTCACGCTCAGTCAGGGTGTCCAACGCACGGGCGATCAGGCTGCGGCCCTGGCTCAGTTCTTCCCGCTTGGCTAGGCCCACTTCCTGATTGTCGCTTTGATCGGGCAGCAGGCTCATGGCCTCGGTGCCACCCTCACCCACCGGGATGTTGAGCGAGGAGTCGCGCCCAGCCATGCGGCGGTTCATGGAAACCACGTCCGTTTCGTTGACCTCTAACTCACGGGCGATGGTGGCGACGTCTTCGGGCGACAGATCGCCGGCCTCCAGCAGCTGCAGCCGCGATTTGATGCGGCGCAGGTTGAAGAACAGCTTCTTCTGGGCAGCCAGGGTGCCGACCTTGACCAGCGACCACGAATTCAGCACGAACTCGTTCAGGGACGCCTTGATCCACCACATGGCATAGGTGGACAGGCGGAAGCCCTTTTCCGGGTCGAATTTCTTCACCGCCCGCATTAGGCCCACATTGCCTTCGGAAATGAGGTCGGCCATGGGAAGGCCGTAATGGCGGTAGCCCATGGCGAGCTTGGCGACCAGACGCAGATGGCTGGTGACCAGCTTGTGAGCGGCCTGGGTGTCTTCGTAATCCACCCAACGCTTGGCGAGCATGTATTCTTCCTCGGCCTCAAGGACCGGGAATACGCGGATATCGCGCAGATATTTGGCAAGACCATCGCTATCGCCGCCGACGACGGGGAAGGATGCTTTGGTGCCACGCATTGTCAGTTCCTCCAACGAGCGAAATGACGGTGCCGGTCCTACAATAGGCCCCGGCGCCTCACGAACATTATGCAAACACCGCCGCGCCCGGTCAAGCGGCGCATGTGTGCCGCGCAACCTAAACATGCGCGTACCACATTTAGGGAACGTTTAGGTTCCTTGCCTCCTAAGCCTAGTTGCCCCCCTCCCTCCGCGCCCCCACCTGACCATTCGTCGTATTGGTTGCAGGAAAGGACTGGCCATGCGGATCGCCCAGGTGGCCCCGTTGAACGAAGCGGTTCCGCCGAAATTGTACGGTGGAACCGAGCGGGTGGTTTCGTATCTAACCGAGGAATTGGTGGCCCAGGGCCACGAGGTCACATTGTTCGCCAGTGCGGATTCACGAAGTTCGGCCCGACTGGTTCCGTGTTCCCCCAAAGCGCTGCGGCTAGACAGCGCCTGCGAAGACCGCCTGATCCACCACATCCTGCAACTGGAAGAGGTCATGTCGTCCGCCGCCCAGTTCGACATCATCCATTTTCACACCGACTACATTCATTTCCCCTGGGCGCGACGCGCCAGCGTGCCGGTGGTCAACACCCTGCATGGCCGCCAGAACATCCGCGAGCTCGCCACCCTTTACCGTGAGTTCGACGACATCGCCCTGGTGTCCATCTCCAACGCCCAACGCCTGCCCATCCCCAAGGCACGCTGGGCCGGGACGGTGTATCACGGCCTACCCAAGGATCTGCTGCGCCCGTCGCTCACCCCCGGCAGCTACCTGGCCTTCCTGGGCCGCTTCTCCCACGAAAAGCGCTTCGACCGCGCCGTGGAGATCGCCCGGCGCACCGGCCTGCCGCTGAAAGTGGCAGCCAAAGCCGACCCCGCCGAACAATGCTATTTCGAACAGGTCGTTCGCCCGCTGCTGGACGACCCGCTGGTGGAATGGGTGGGGGAAATCGGCGAGGGCGAAAAGGCGGCGTTTCTAGGTGGGGCGCTGGCCCATCTGTTCCCCATCGACTGGCCGGAACCCTTCGGCGTGGTGATGATCGAGGCCATGGCCTGCGGCACACCCACTATTGCATGGCCCTGTGGCTCGGTGCCCGAGGTTCTTGAGAACGCGGTCACCGGTTTCATCGTTTCCTCCATAGACGAAGCGGTAGAGGCAGTGGAGGCCTGCGCCGCCTTCGACCGCGCCGGCTGCCGCGCCGCCTTCGAGCGACGCTTCACCGCCGCGCGCATGGCCGCCGATTACGTGGCGGTCTATCGCCGGCTGGGCGCCGTCAAGCGTCC
>JACMLB010000337.1 GCA_014379805.1 Rhodospirillales bacterium
AAGTCGGCCAAGCTGCGCGACAAGAACTGCCGCATCGTTCGCCGCAAGGGCCGGGTTTACGTCATCAACAAGACGAACCCGCGCTTCAAGGCCCGCCAGGGCTGAGCCTTCGGCCACACGCCGTTTGGTGGAAACCGCGCTCCCGGTCTCGGGTGGCGCGGTTTTCGTTTGTGCTAAGCCCATAACCGGTTGAGATAGGACCTTCGCCCCCTGCCACGCCTTGGCGGCGTGTGGGGCCGTGACCATATACGGTCAATGAAGCGTATCCTGGTCTCGCTCGCCCTAGTCCTGCTGTTGGGAGCAAGCATGTCCTGCTCCACCGACCCGGTGCCGCGAGGCGACCGGTCGGCCAGTCTGGACGCCCTGTTCAATCGGCTGCAAACCACCGACAGCGATGAAGAGGCGCAAATCATCGAGGTCACCATCCGCCATGTCTGGGCCCAATCGGGGCGCAACGGCGTGGACGCGCTGATGGGGCACGCGGTGGAATCCCTGCAAGCGGGTAATTACCAACAATCCTTAGAGGCGCTGGACCGTGTGGTCGCCGCCGCGCCCGACTTCGCCGAGGGCTATAATCTGCGCGCCACCGTCCATTACCTGCGCGAGGAATACAGCGCCGCCGTGGGCGACATCGAGCGCGTCCTGGCACTGGAGCCCCGCCATTTCGGCGCCCTGGCCGGGCTGGGCCGCATCTTCCTTGAACTGGAAGACAAGAAAGCGGCGCTGAAGGCCTTCGAAGCGGCTTTGGCGCTGAACCCCCACCTGGAGGATATCCGCCACGAAAGCGACGATCTGCGCGAGCAATTGGCGGGAATTCCGATCTAATCCGCCCCCTCGCCTGTCTTCGCATTCCACTCCGTTCCCGCCGCCCGCGCCAACCAGCCTCGGCAGGCTTCAATGTCATCCAGGTGGAACATGGCCGCCGTCTCACGCGGCTGCCCCACCAGGACGGACAGGCCGCCCAATTCGTTGGCGGCCCTGAAGCCGTATTCGTCGGTCACATCGTCGCCCACAAAGACCGGACGGCGGCCGCTGAAGGGGGGCTTGGTCATGAAGCTGCGCACAGCGCTGCCCTTGTCCACGCCGGCGGGCTTGACCTCGAACACCATCTTGCCGGCCAGCATAGCGAAGCCGGGATTATCGCCCAGTGCCGCCACCACCGCGCGCCGGGCGCTTTCCTCCCGTTCGGGGGCTTGGCGGAAATGCAGGGCCAGGGCCAGCCCCTTATCCTCCAGCAACAGGCCGGGGGCGTCCTCCACCGCGCGGGCCAACCGGGTGCGGATGTCGTCCAGGCCCGGCGGCGGGGCAAGGCGGACCACGCCGCCGCTGGCATCGCGGCATTCCAGGCCGTGCAGCCCGGCGGCGGGTGGGTCAAACGGGGTCAGCAGCAGGCGCAGATTTTCCAGGCTGCGGCCCGACACCACGGCCAGCGCGCCATCGTGGCATTGAGATAAACGCGTCAGCAAATGCGGCAAAGGCTCGGGCACCGTCACCGCCGAGGGCGTCGGGGCGATGTCGATCAGGGTGCCGTCCAAATCCAGGAACCAGGCCCAGGCAGGATCGGCGTCGGGGGGCTTCGGCAGGGTTTGTGTCATAAGATGAAGGTAGGAAGCCCGCGCCGTGGGTCAATCACCGTGCACCTTAGAGCACCGAGCGTCAAACCTGACGCACGGTGCGATCAGCGGCCATTGCGGCCGCGGCCAAGCAGCCGGAGGCTGCGCCCGGCGAGGGCTGACATAGATAGCTAGACCGTCGTGCGTCAGATTTGACGCACGACGGTCTAGCGCGCGCGCCGTGCCTCGACCATGGTGGCGCGGCGCATTTGGTACTCGACCAGACGGGCTTGGCGATAGGCGGCGGCGATGCGGCTCGACTCGGTCTCGCTAGCGGCGCGCCGGGCCTGCCAATCTTTGCGAACCTGCTCGATTTGAGGCGAGGAACTGGGGCGCGGCCCCTGGGGCGGCTGGCTTGGCGGGCGCACGGGGCTGAGCGAAGCGATGCCCTTGCTGCTGCCGCCGCCATGCCACACTTTCATCAGCTTTGCGCGGTAGGTGGCGGCCAGGCCGGGCGTCTGCGAATGGTAGTAGGACGCAGCGGTGGGCCAGTGGTTGGTGGTGGCGAACAGGCCCTTGAGGAAGCGGGCGGCATAGCCCACGTTGCTGGCGGGCTCAAAGGCGTCCTCCAGCGAGGAGAAGGCGGCGCCGTGATACATGAGGTTAACCTGCATGCAGCCCACATCGATGTTCTTGATGCCGCGCGCCTTCAGCTTCTTGACCTCGGCCACCGCCTCGGCCTTCGAGGGGAAATATCTGCCCTCTCCCTCGGCCATCACCGTCCACGGCCAGGCAAGAGTTGCCCTGCTCTCGGAATCGTAACGGCCCGATTCCACCAGCGAGATGGCGTCCAGCAATTGCGAGGGAATGCCGTAACTGCGTTCCGCCTGCGAGACCTCTTTGGCGCACAGAACCTGGGTCGGCAGGCCCGGCACGTTGGCAACGGCGCCCCTGGCCCCAATCAGGACCATCAACGCCGTCAGCCAGATCACTCGTGCCTTTGCCATTCCTGGGCGGTCCCTGCGTGCCAGTTTCAGCAATGATGATTGCACACCATGTGCCACTGCCGCCACCCTGGCAGGCACCCGCCAATCATGACAGGTCTGCGTAGCCCGAAAGGCCTGTTCCTCAGCCATTCCGGCGAGTCCATATCACTTCCGCATACTTTTTCCCTTGCAAGGTCAAAAACCCGGCCGTAGATATTGCACTGCAGCAAACGGAAGGTTTCTGACCTCCCCTTGTTGTCTTTCTTGGACGTTTCCTCCCTAACTTGAGCCCCCGCTTCGGCGGGGGTTTTTTTGTTTAAAATCAAGTAGTTAACAAGTGGAAAAAATCGGCTGTGATACAGCCTGTGATACAGTTTGGGATACATTTTGGGCTACAGAAAATTGCCGACAACAGCCCCTTGGACCGGATAGCCGTCATCGGGACAACGTATAGATTGCCGGCTGCAAACGCCTCTTTCTGACGAGTTCCTCCGAGAAAGACTGCTGGTCGGAGGAAAAGCGGAAACCCAGCGGGCTAGGCCACCACCCTGCGTATCGCACCCTGGCGGGCTGTATGAAAAAGTTCCCCTTGCCGGGCATCCTACAACATTAACAAAGACAGTTTTTGGCTGCACTACGGGTCGCCTGCGCAAGCACCGGCCCGGAGTGACGATGGCCTTATTCGATAAATCCCCAAAAACATCTTCCGGCGAACAAGCAAACCAACCAGCGTAGAAATCTCAGTCCGGATCAGACAAGACTGGGAATAGGTTCTTTCAATGACCTGCCTTGGGAAATTTCCTCCAGTTTGAAGTAGAGTCCGGCCCCTCAGAGGACGGACGACATGAAGCGCAGCAGGTTTTCAGAGGAACAGATCATCGGCATCCTGAAGGAACAGGAGGCCGGGGCACCGACGGCGGA
>JACMLB010000338.1 GCA_014379805.1 Rhodospirillales bacterium
CGAAGAGGAGCGGCTTCTGGCTGCCGCCGCCAAGTCCTCGCGTCCGTGGCTGCCCGCCGCCATCATCATCGCGCTGGAGACCTGCATGCGGCAGGCGGAGCTCAGCGGTCTGACCTGGGGCCGCACCAAGCTCAATGCCGAATTCCCGCATGTGGACCTGCCCAAGACCAAGAACGACCGCCCGCGCCGCGTGCCCTTGAGCATTCGCGCCATCGAGGCCATCGAAGAACTGCAATCCCTCGGGCTTGGTCCAATGACGGACGATTCCCGCCTGCTGCCGGTGGACACCCCACGCGGCATCGCCCACGCCTTCGCCGCCGTCACCGGCGCCGACGCCTTTCCCGACCTGCGCTGGCACGACCTGCGCCACGAGGGCATCAGCCGCCTGTTCGAACTGACCGATTTGCGCGACAACGAGATCATGGCCATCACCGGCCATCTGCGCCCGGAGATGCTGACCCGCTACACCCACCTGCGCGCCGACCGCCTGGGCGCCCATCTGCCCGGCGGCCGGCTCAACACCCGGGCGGGACGGCGGTAGCGACGCCGCCTACTTGGCGAGGTAGACCGCCAGCCGCCGACGCGCCACCATGTCGGCCTTGGTCGGCCGCCCAGGGCGACGAGGCGCCTCAAGCAGTTCCACCGGCTCGAACTGCGCCTGCCACTCGCGCACCATACGCATCGACCACCGCAGCCCCCGAAACCCGGGCACCCGCGTCGCCGGCGGCAGGCTGTCGGGTTGCGTGCATAGCCGGTTGTAGATGGTCTGCGGCTTGAGCCGCAGAATCTCAGCCAAATCCTTGACCGTCAGCCATTTCATCTCAGGCGGAATATGCGGCGACATCGCCTTCCCCAGTCGTGGTGTCGATACCGCGATTGTGGGCAATCGCGGTGGGAGAAGGGAGTGGGGAATGGGTGGTAAGGCGTTGGGGTAATTGGATTTGAACCCGCACCTCACGCAAACGTAATTACCTCATTCATCGGCCTGCGCGGTTTCTGGGGGCGGTTCCCCGGTGTCGAATAACCGACAGTCACCAAGATAACCGGCACTTCGGTCACGGCCAGATGGAATTCCTGCGCCAGTGCAATCGCGTCAAAGCCGCTCATCGCGCAGGTGGCCAAGCCCATGCCTTGAGCGGCGAGCATTAACGTCATTGCTGCGAGGGATGCGGATCGAATGGCTTCATCGCGCTGAAGCTGAGGATTGCCTATGTGCGTGTGCGCGGCCATGGCAATCCACTCCTCGAATACGGAATACGGCAAAATGCCGTCATCGACCGAGGGCTTAAGCACTCGCGGCAATTGCTCGTGCGCGGCAAGGGTGCCGCAGATAATGAAGGTAACAGATGCTTCCGCGATTTTTTGTTGCCCGAATGAGACCGCCACTAGACGCGCTTTAGCGTTTGCTGACCGCACCGCGATGAATTTCCAATTTTGGAAGTTGTAAGCCGATGGGGCGCAGGTTGACAGCCGTACTAACTGCGCGATATCAGCCTCTGATATTTGTCGAGTCGTATCGAAATGGTTGGTCGATGAACGAGATTCAATTGCCTGAATGATGTTGTGCATAGCGTCTTCCATGAAACGGCTTGACAAGATATTTAGTGGCGCCGGCTCGCGGCCAATTGCACGGCCAGAATGCTGCCGAGAACCATAAGCAGCCCGGCCAGCGACACGCCGGTAACCGCTTGCCCCAGCACGGCCCAGCCAAGCAGCACTGCTGTCACGGGACTGAGCAGTCCTAGTGATGACACCGCCACCGGCGACAGGCGCACGATGCCGCGGAACCACAGCGTATATGCCAACAAGGCTCCGGCGATGGAGAGGTAAGCGTATCCCAATACCTGATTGGAACTCAGGACAGGCAGAGGCGGATCGACGATCCAGGCGACCGGAGCCAGCATTACGGCGCCAACCAGCAATTGCCAGCCAGTGAAAGCCAATACAGGCAGATGAGTTCGCCAGCGTCGCGCCAGATACGTGCCCGCGGCCATACAGGCGGCACCGACCAAAGCGGCGCCAATGCCAATGGGATCAGCGGCGGCGCCTGGAGACAGCAGAAGCACGGCCATGCCAACGACACCAAAGGCGCTGGCCCACACGGCTAGGTGTGCAGGCAAGCGGCGGTCAATTGCCCATGCGAGCGCCATCACCAACAGCGGCTGGATTGCGCCCACAACCGCCGCCAGACCGCCGGGCAGGCGGTAGGCGGCGATGAATAATAAGGCCTGAAAGAAGCCGATATTAAGCGCCGCCAGAACGGCCAGACGACCCCATTGCCCTTTCCCGGGCAGTTGTCTGCAGATTAGCACCAGCATCAGTCCGGCCGGAAGCGTGCGCAGCAGCGCGGCAGTGAATGGGCGATCTGCCGGCAACAGCTCGGTGGTGACGACATAAGTTGTGCCCCAGATGACGGGCGCCAAGGCGGTCGTCAGGACATCAGCCAACAATCGTAGGGATCGTACATCGCCCATGCGTTTACCTTCATATTAAGATAATCTGGAGCCTGATTGCTATTTAGCTTGATGTCAAGATAGTTGGGTGGGTGATGGAGCCAAAACAACCGCGGGACGCCGTCGATGACATCCTTGAACAATGGCGCAAGGAACGGCCGGACCTGGATGTTGGCCCGATGGGCGCCATCGGGCGCCTCAGACGCTGCGCTGCACTGCTGCAGCGCAGACTGGACGAAACGTTCGCTGCTTTTGGACTGAACAGCGGGGAATTTGACGTCTTGGCCACTTTGCGCCGATCCGGAGCCCCCTACTGCTTAGCGCCCACCGCGCTTTTCTCGGCGATGATGATCACTTCGGGCACCATGACTCACCGGCTTAAGGGGTTAGAGGCGGCTGGCTGGGTACAGCGGATTCCCAATCGCGATGATGCGCGAAGCCTACTGGTGCAATTGACGCCGGATGGGCTTCAATTGATCGACCGCGCAGTGGAAGCGCATGTGGAGAACGAGCGGAGAATTCTTGCGCCGCTTGGGGGTGCCAAGATGGAAGCCTTGGGTTCCAGCCTTAAGCATTTGCTCTCGGTATTGGATTCATCTCAGGCGTAATATGCGGGGGCATCGCCTTCCCCAGTCTGGTGTCGGTTGCGCAATTGTGTAAGGCATGGGGGTGATTGGTCCCCCATGCTGAGCAACCAACCTGCCGAGCAAACCGCTGCCAAAACCTTCAGTTGGACGACGCCTTTTGTCAGTATGTTGACGTTTTTACCGAAAAGCGTAAATTAGAGAAAATTTCCAGTCGTCACATTGAGGTTTGCATTGCGCCGCGACGATCTCTGCCATCAGGTTCGCGAGCGCTTGAAGCGCCTGCCTTCCCCATTTGAACATCACTACGGGGTGGTTCCGCCACCTCCGCCCGAAGACGCCGTAAGCGTAGCGGCGGTCGCCGCACGGTACGAGGCTGCCACGGCTGCCATGGCTAAGGTCGAGGCCCTGGCCGCCGAAGTTCATGACCCTTACTTGATAAGTCGTGTCCTTGTGCGCCGGGAGGCCGTGGCATCGTCCTCGATCGAGGGCACGAACTCGACCCTGGACGAATTGCTGACCGTAGAAGAGACCGAGGACGGCACTGCGACCGATGCGGCCCGTCAAGTC
>JACMLB010000339.1 GCA_014379805.1 Rhodospirillales bacterium
CATGACGGCCATGGGGTGCGAGTCGCGGCGGAAGCCACGGAAGAAGAAGGACATCTGCTCATTCAGCATGGAATGATGGGTGATGTCGCTTTCGAACTTGGCCTTCTGCTCGACGTTGGGCAGCTCGCCCTTCAGGATCGCGTAGGCGACTTCCAGGAACTCGCAGTTCTCAGCCAGATCGGCAATGGCATAGCCGCGGTGCAGCAGCACGCCTTCATCGCCATCGATGTAGGTGATGGCCGACTTGCACGAACCGGTCGAGGTGTAGCCCGGGTCATAGGTGAAGATGTCCTGGCTGCTGTAGAGCGAGCGAATGTCCATCACCTTGGGGCCAACGGAGCCCGACAACAGCGGATACTCGGTCGATTTGCCGGTGCTGTTGTTGATAAGAGTGACAGATTCCCTCTTCTCGGCGTTGTTCGTCATGCTGCTTTCCCCGTGTTCCACACTCTCGGTGTGCGTGTTGTTCATCTTGCCGCGGGTATTCGCGGCCGTTGCTTCAAGGCCGTCCCTTCCCAGCGATGTCCTCGATACGGCCCAATGTCTCGGCTTGCCCCAACACCTCCATCACTTCGAAGATGGGGGGTGAAACCGAGGACCCGGTCAACGCAGCCCGCAAAGGCTGTGCGACCTTGCCCAGTTTCTGGCCTCGGCCTTCCGCGAAAACGCGGGCGGCTTCTTCCAGAGTGTTTTTCGTCCAGTCAGCGCTGGTAACCGACCGGACGTACTCGCTCAGCAAACTGCACGCTTCGGTGTCATCCAACACCTTGGCGGCCTTCTCGTCCAACGCCAACGGACGGGCGCGGACGTAAAACAGGGCGGAGTCCACAAGCTCCACCAAAGTCTTGGCGCGATCCTTCAGCCCGGTCATGCCCGCCAATAGGCGGCGCTTGCCCTCGGCATCGACCGCGTGGCCGACCTTGGCCTCGATCAGCGGCACTGCCAACTCGACCAGACGGGCATCCTCGGCCTGACGCAGATAATGGCCGTTGATGTTGGTCAATTTGGTCATGTCGAAACGCGACGGCGAGCGGCCGACGCTGTCCAGATTGAACCATTCCACGGCCTGCTCGGTCGAGATGATCTCTTCGTCGCCATGGCTCCAGCCCAGGCGCAGCAAGTAGTTGCGCATGGCCTCGGGCAGGAAGCCCATGTCCCGATAGGCCTCGGCCCCCAGCGCGCCGTGGCGCTTGGACAGCTTGGCGCCGTCGGGGCCGTGGATCAGCGGGATATGGGCGAAGACGGGAACGTCCCAGCCGCACGCCTTGTACAATTGGTACTGACGGAAGGCGTTGGTCAGATGGTCGTCGCCGCGAATAACGTGGGTGATGCCCATGTCGTGGTCGTCCACCACCACCGACAGCATGTAGGTGGGCGTGCCGTCGGCGCGCAGCAGGACCATGTCGTCCAACTGGGCGTTAGCCACGCGGACCTCGCCTTGAACCAGATCGTCGATAACGGTCTCGCCTTCCTGGGGCGCGCGCAGGCGCACCACGCCGGGAATGCCCTCGGGTGCCTCGGACGGCGCGCGGTCGCGCCAGATGCCGGGATAGCGCATGGGCTTGCCCTCGGCGCGCTGCTGCTCACGCAGTTTCTCCAGCTCGGCGGGGGTGCAATAGCAATAATAGGCTTTGCCTTCGGCGACCAATTGGCGGGCGACTTCGGCATGGCGGTCCATGCGGGCGAACTGGAACACGGCCTCGCCGTCCCAATCCAGGCCCAGCCATTTGATGCCGTCGAAAATGGCGTCCACCGCTTCGGTAGTCGAACGCGCGCGGTCGGTGTCTTCGATGCGCAGCAGGAATTTGCCGCCGTGATGGCGGGCGAACAGCCAGTTGAACAGCGCCGTACGGGCACCGCCAATGTGCAGGAAACCGGTCGGAGAAGGAGCGAAGCGGGTAACCAC
>JACMLB010000340.1 GCA_014379805.1 Rhodospirillales bacterium
CCCAAGGGCAATGTGGGCGCCCGCTCGAACCCGTTCCAGCGCCTGATCGTGCGGCCCTTCGAAACCCTATTGACCGGTGACCCGCCGGGCTTCCCACGCCCGCTGCTGGCCAATTATTTCGAGTTCATCGAGCACGCCATGGGCCAAGAGCGCGATGCCTTCGAACGCGATTGCCGCGCTATCATTCAGGCCCTGCTGGTGGTGCACGGCAACAATCTGACCTGGGATCATTTCTATGGCGATACCCGCACGCTGAAGGCCCTGCACGCCGCCCTCAAGCGCATCACCCACGTGCTGTCCACCCCCGAGGGCCAGAAATCCTGGCACACCATGCTGACCCGCCCGGTGGGCGACACGCCGGCCCCGACGATTGCGCAGACCAATCAGCTGCGTCAGGCGTTGCTGGAAACCCATCGGGGTTTGAGTGCTTGAAAAAGCGATAGACATTTTCGTCATCCCGGGCGAAGACCCGGGATCCATCTTGGTGCACCACCCATGGACCCCGGATCTGCGCTGCGCTTGTCCGGGGTGACGATAAAAAGCTAACCCCCTAGCCCTCCAACTCCACCAGCACCGGCACGTGGTCGGAGGGTTGAGTCCAGGCGCGGCATTCGCGGGCCACCAGGGTCGAGCGCAACGAACCGGCCAAAGCCGGGGTCACCCACACATGGTCCAGACGGCGGCCACGGTCGTTCACCGTCCAATCGGCCGAGCGATAGCTCCACCACGTGAACAGACGCTCCGTAGGCGGAATGAAATGGCGCATGGCGTCCACGAAGCCGATGGACTCCTGCATGCGCCCCAAAAGCTCGACCTCGATGGGGGTGTGGCTGACCACGCCAAGCAGCTGTTTGTGCGACCACACATCGGTTTCCAGCGGCGCGATATTCAGGTCTCCGGCGACGATAACCCGATCGCACGGGGTGTAATTGGCGCCATACCACGCGGTGATCTCGCGCAGGAAATCCAGCTTGTGGGCGAATTTGGGATTGGCCTCGGGGTCGGGGATGTCGCCGCCCGCCGGCACGTAGAGGCAATGAACCTCGATGCCGTCGATGACCGCGATCAGATGGCGGCAATCCACTTTCTCGCACCAGGACGGCGTGCGGATTTCGGTGATGGGCCGCTTGGACAGGATGGCGACGCCGTTATAGCCCTTCATGCCGTGGAAGGCGACGTGGGGGAAGCCCATGTCGCGGCACGCGGCCAGCGGGAACAGGTCGTCGATGACCTTGGTCTCTTGCAGGCAGATCACGTCGGCGTCGAGATTGGATGCAACCTCACGCAGCAGATCGAATCGCAGGCGGACGGAATTGATGTTCCAGGTGACGAGACGCACGGGCTGACCCTTTGGGCTGACTGTCCAAGCCATGGTCGTAACACGAAACCGGGCGTGGGCGGGATCAGACTTCCAACTCAGCCATCATGACATTGCTGGCGCGCAGCCGTTCGGCAAAGATCAGCGCCACGTTTTCCAGCAGGCGGAAGGCCAGATCGGGTTGCTCCACCTTCAGCCGCTCGAAATCATCGGCGGACAGGCGATAGCACACGCTTTCCTGCAGGGTGGTGATGTTGGCCGAACGGGGCTTGGGGTCGATCACCGCCATCTCGCCGAAAACGGCGCCCTCGGACAGGGTTTGGACGCGCATCTTGCGGTCGGTGCGCGGCAGATTGATGCTAACCTCGACCCCGCCCGAGGCCAGGAAATAGATGCTGTCGGGCGGATCGCCCTGCTTGAAGATCACTTGACCCGCCGCCAGACTGCACCGGGTCATATAGGGGCGCAGGCGCCGCAACGCCGCCTTGTCCAACTGGTTCAGGATGGCGGGGCTGGATTGCTCCAGCTCGGCAAGCGAGCCGTCGGCGGCAAGGCTGGCGGCCAGATGGCGTTCGCACAGCAAGACCGCGCCGTCCAAATCGGGCTGAAGCTTGGTGCAGTCCAGCACCGCCAGACTGCCCGCCTGCTCCAATGCCCGCCACAGCCGGCGCTCGCCCAAATGATGACGGCGGTCTTCGAAGAACAGGTCTTCACGGTTGCGCCGCCGCCGCTCTGGCTCCACATAGGCCATGGCAAGACAGCCACCGCGCTTGACTGCCTGAGCTTGCAGCCGCTCCAGGGTGCGGGCCGCCGTGGCGTCCAGATCCTTGACCCGCTTCATATCCAAAACAAAGTGCCGGATGCCGCTTTCCATCAGCTCGTCCACCTTGCGCAGAAGCGCTGCCGTGGAGCCGAAGAACAGGGTGCCTTCAAGTTCGATGACGGCGATGGCGTCGCCATGGCGTTCCATGAAGGCCAGACGCTTGAAATCGCCTTGCATACGGGCCACCAAGGCGCTGGCGCAGTAGAACCGCCGGATGGGCGAGCGCGCCATGCGCAGCACGAAGAAGGTCAGCGAGACCAGGGTGCCGACCCCCACCGCCGTCACCAGATTGAAGATCAGCGTGGCGGCGACCACCACGACGATGGCCAACAGGTCGGACAAAGGCTGACGGGACGGGCTGCGCCAGTGCAGCCGGCGCAGGATGCCCAGGCTCCACTTGTCGAACAGGTCGATGCCCACCACCAGCAGCAAGCCGGCGACCACCGCCTGGGGCAGCAGGCGCACGAACGGCGCCAGCCCCAAGGTGACCACAAGCACGAACAGGGCGGTCAGGATGGGCGCCAAAGCGGTGCGGGCGCCGGCCCGGCACAGGGCACCGGTGCGGGCCATGCTGCCGGAACTGGGCAACAGGCCAAGCCCGCCGGCCAGCACGTTGGCGAAGCCTTGGGCAACGATTTCCCGGTTGCTGTCGCTTCGGCGCATCATGATCTGGTCGAGCGTCACCGAGGTCAGTGCCGCGTCCAACGACGACAGCGCCGCCATGGACAAGGCGGCGGGAAGAATGATGCCCAGCAATTCGGCATCAAGGGTGCCAAAAGCGGCGCCCAGGGACGCCAGATCGGTCAGCCCGATGGCCGCCGATTCGGGGAGCGGCGGCACCGTGCCGCCCAACCCACCGGCAAACCCCAGCATGCCCGCCAGATAATAGGCGGCGGTGCCGACCACCAAACCGGCCAGCGACGGCGGGACGCCTTTGATAAATTTGGGAGCCTTGAAGATCACCACTGCGGTGAACAGGCCAAGGCACAGCGGACCGGGGGCGATGCCCGACAGATTGCCCATGAATTGCCCGACCGAGGCCGCCTTGGGCAGGCCGGTCAGCGGCGCCCATTGACTGGTGATGATCAGCAATGCCGATCCGTTCAGGAAGCCGGCAATCACCGGATAGGGAATGAACTCGGCTAACAGCCCAAGGCGCAGGAATCCCAGCGCAACCTGAAACACGCCGGCCATGACCACCGTAGCGCCGGCATAGGCCAAGGCAGTGACCACATCCACGCCGGGCAGTTGGATCAGATGCCCAAGCAGCGCCGCCAGCACCAGCACGGTGGCGGCACGCGGGCCGACGATGATGATGGGGTTGCTGCCCAGCATGACCGCAAGGATTCCGGCCAGGACGCTGCCGTAAAGTCCGGCCAGGACCCCGGCGCCGGTCCAATCGGGTCCGCACAAGGATACGGCGATGACACCGTAGGCCATGGTCTGCGGCACGGAAATCAGCGTAGCGGCCACCGCGCCCGACACATCGCGGCGCAGGTTAGAGCCCATCCCCGGTTCAACCAGGGTGGGAAAGAATCGCTGCATGAACATGAACGAAAAGCCCCCTGGGCGTCGGTTTACACCCGGCTAGGCGAGGCTGTCCATAGTACGCGTTAAACGGGAATACCGAAAAACAGCGGTCGCCCAGCCAGGGGGTAGCTGGGCGACTCCGATGGACAAAATAATGGGCGCCCAGCCAGGGGGGTAGCTGGGCGCCCGGGGTGCTCCGTGCGGAGCGCGGGGTCGGCAGGGGAAACCAACCCCACCGGTCGAGAGCATTGCGTCCTCAACCGCTCTGAGTAGGAGATGGGTTGCGCGCGGGGTCAGCGGTATTGCACTAAAGACATATCAGCCATGTTACGGACGCACACTTACCCGTTGCGCAGGGCGGGCTTGCCGAAAGTGGGGTTCTTGAACTCGAACAGCGTGGGATCCAGCTTCATGCCGGTCTGGCTTTCATACAAGGACACGGTCGTGGTGGAGCCCTGGG
>JACMLB010000341.1 GCA_014379805.1 Rhodospirillales bacterium
CGCCCCTGGAAACTCTCAGGCAAAAGGACCGGCGGGGGGTTAAGCTCTGGAAAGCGGCGCACCGGATGCGCCCACCGACGATGTAAGCCGTCCCGCTTTGGGCTGGTGAATCTTTCAGGTTCCAAAGACAGAGGGGGGCACTGGGCACAACGCCCGTAGTGCGACTCTGTTCCGGGAGGAACCTTTGACCGATTCCCATGCGCCGCTTCTGACGACGCCCCTTGATGCGCTTCACCGCGAGTTGGGCGGCAAGATGGTGCCCTTCGCCGGCTACGCCATGCCCGTGCAATACCCCGCCGGAGTTCTGACCGAACACCTGCACACCCGCAAGGATGCCGGGCTGTTCGACGTCTCCCACATGGGTCAGGTGGTCATTGAGGGCACCGCCCCTGCCGCCGCGCTGGAAAAGCTGGTGCCCGGCGACGTGATCGGCCTCGGCATCGGCAAGACCCGCTATTCCGTCTTCACCGATGCCAATGGCGGCATCCTCGACGATCTGATGATCTCGAAACTGTCCGACACCAAGCTGTTCCTGGTGGTCAACGCCGCCTGCAAGAACGAGGACTTCGCCCATCTGAAAGCCGGCCTGCCCGGCCTTGACGTGCGCATGCTGGACGACCGCGCTTTGCTGGCCCTGCAAGGCCCCAAAGCCGCCGAGGCCATGGCAAGCGTCGCACCCGAGGCCGCCGCCCAGGGCTTCATGTCCATCGCCGAATACACTGTGGCCGGCATCCCCTGTCTAGTGACCCGCTCGGGCTATACCGGTGAGGACGGCTACGAAATTTCCGTGCCCGCTGACCGCGCCGAGGAACTGGCCCGCCGCCTGCTGAGCATCGACGGCGTCAAGCCCATCGGCCTGGGTGCCCGCGACTCGTTGCGCCTGGAAGCCGGTTTGTGCCTGTACGGTTCGGACATCGACACCACCACCACCCCGGTGGAAGGCTCCATCGCCTGGATCATGGGCAAGCGCCGGCGCGAGCAGGGCGGCTTCCCCGGTGCGGCGGTCATTCAACAACAACTGACCGAAGGTTCGGCGCGCAAGCGCGTGGGCATTCAGCCCGAGGGCCGTGCGCCCGCGCGCGCGCATACCCAGATCACCGATTTGGACGGCAACGTCATCGGCGAGATCACCTCGGGCGGCTTCGGCCCCTCGGCAGACGGTCCGGTCGCCATGGGCTATGTGCCAAAGGCCTTCGCCGCCGAGGGCACCAAGATCAAGCTGGTGGTGCGTGGCAAGGCCTTAGACGCCCATGTCGCCAAGCTGCCATTCGTTCCGCATCGCTATTTCAAGGGCTAGGGGAGTTTTCCATGAGCACGCGCTTCACCAAGGACCATGAGTGGATCAAGGTCGAGGGCGGCATCGGCACCGTCGGCATCACCGATTACGCTCAGCATGCGCTGGGCGACGTGGTGTTCGTCGAAGTGCCCGAGGCCGGCCGCAAGCTGGCCAAGGGCGACGATTCCGCCGTGGTGGAATCGGTCAAGGCTGCGTCCGAAGTCTACACCCCGGTGTCGGGCACCGTGGTCGAGGGCAACACCGCCCTGGCCGACAGCCCGGCCCTGGTCAACGAAAGCCCCGAGGATCAGGCCTGGTTCTTCAAGATCGAACTGTCGGCCCCGGCTGAACTGGACGATCTGATGGACCGCGCCGCCTACGACGAATACGTCGCCGGGCTGGAGTAACAGCCCTCTCGCTCAGGATTTTTTTCGTCATCCCGGGCGCAGACCCGGGAGCCATGTTGGGTGCACCGACCATGGACCCCGGATCTGCGCTGCGCTTGTCCGGGGTGACGAGAGAAAATATCCGTGTCTTCCGTGGCCGCGTAGCGGCTTCCGTGACCTCCGTGTTCAACTGACGCGGCCCCTGACGGGCCGCACGGTTTCGCAAAGGCCCTCGTGCCTAATCACGACAGGAACCTTTCATGCGCTACCTGCCCCATACAGATTCCGACCGCCGCGCCATGCTTGCGGCCATTGGCGCCAAGGATGTGGATGCCCTGTTCAAGGACGTCCCCGCCTCGGCCCGCCTGGACCAGCCGCTGGACCTGCCGCGCCATCAGAGCGAGATGGAGGTGGAGCGTGCCTTTAACCGCATGGCCATGAAGAATTTGTCGGCGGGCTGTGCCCCCTTCTTCATCGGCGCCGGTGTCTACCGCCACCACGTGCCCGCCTCGGTGGACCAGTTGCTGACCCGCGGCGAGTTCCTGACCGCCTACACGCCGTACCAGCCGGAAGTCGCCCAGGGCACCCTGCAATATTTGTTCGAGTTTCAAACTCAGGTCGCCCTGCTGACCGGCATGGATGTGGCCAACGCCTCCATGTATGACGGCGCCACCGCCTGCGCCGAGGCCGCCGTCATGTCCTGCCGCGTGACCAAGCGCAAGAACGTCATCCTGTCGGGCAGCCTGCACCCGCACTACCGCAGCACCACCGAGACGGTGCTGAAATACACCGATATGAGCGCCGAAACCCTGGCTCCCGATCCCCTGGCCATGGAAGACCTCATCGGTCGCATCGACAGCCAGACCGCCTGCGTCATCGTCCAAAACCCCGGCTTCTTCGGCGGCATCAAGGATCTGAAGCCCCTGGCCGACGCCTGCCATGCCGACGGCGCCCTGCTGGTGGTGGCGGTGACTGACCCGGTCAGCCTGGGTCTGGTGGAATCCCCCGGTGCCATGGGTGCCGACATCGTGGTGGCCGAGGGCCAATCCCTGGGCATGGGCCTGCAATTCGGCGGTCCCGGCCTGGGCCTGTTCGCCACCAAGGACAAATATGTGCGCCAGATGCCCGGTCGTCTGGTGGGTCAGACCACGGACACCGAGGGCAAGCGCGGCTTTGTGCTGACCCTGTCCACGCGTGAGCAGCACATCCGCCGCGAGAAGGCCACGTCCAACATCTGCACCAATTCCGGCCTGTGCGCCCTGGCCTTCACCATGCACCTGACCCTGCTGGGCGAAACCGGCCTGACCCGTCTGGCCGAGCTGAACCACGCCAATGCGGTGCGGCTGGAGACCAAGCTGAAGCGCATCAAGAACGTCCGCGTGCTGGGCAATTCCTATTTCAACGAATTCGCCCTGTATCTGGGCGAGGACAAGGATGCGGTCGCCGTGGTGGATGCCCTGGCCGACAAGGGCATCCTGGGCGGCGTCCCCGCCTCGCGCTTCTATCCCGACTGGCCCGAGTTGCACCCCATCCTGCTGCTGACCGCCACCGAGACCAACACCGAGTCCGACATGGACGCGCTGGTCGCCGCTCTCGAACAGGTGCTTTGATCATGGCCGAGACCACGACTTTTTCCGGCAACCGCGCCCTTCAGATCGAAGAGCCGCTGATCTTCGAACTGGGCGCCCATGGCCGCGTCGCCGTGGACATCCCCGATGCCGGCCCGGTGGACGAGGACCGCTTGGCGGGCTGCAAGCGCAAGGCCCGCATCGGCCTGCCTGACCTGTCCGAGCCGCAAATGGTGCGCCATTACACCCGCCTGTCGCAGAAGAATTACGGCATCGACACCGGCTTCTATCCGCTGGGCTCGTGCACCATGAAGCACAACCCGCGCCTGTCGGAAAAGATGGCCCGCCTGCCCGGTCTGGCCGATCTGCACCCGTTCCAGCCGCTGAAGACCGTGCAGGGTGCGCTAGAGGTCATCGACGGCCTTGCCGGCTGGCTGAAGGCGCTGACCGGCATGCCCGCCATCGCCATGAGCCCGGCCGCCGGCGCCCATGGCGAGTGGTGCGGCCTGATGGCCATCCGCGCCTATCACGAGGACCATGGCGAAGGCCATCGCCGCCGCGTGCTGGTGCCGGAATCCGCCCACGGCACCAACCCGGCCTCGGCCGCCATGTGCGGCTTCACCGTGGATCCGGTGCCCGCCAACGAGCGCCGCCACATCCAC
>JACMLB010000342.1 GCA_014379805.1 Rhodospirillales bacterium
GCATGGCCTGCCTGGACCTGCTGACCCGCAACCTTCCCAACTCGGTCGCCGTCTGATGCCCAACCGCACCCAAGCCGGCCAAGTCGCCTATATCAACGTCCGCCTGCTGGACCCCGCCACCGGCCTGGACGCCAAGGGCGCGTTGCTGACCAATGGCGAACGCATCGCCGATGTGGGGCCGAACCTGTTCCAGGACGGCGTGCCGTCGGGCATTCAGGTGGTGGATTGCCAAGGCCTGTGCCTGGCGCCCGGCCTGGTGGACATGCGCGTGCAATTGCGCGAGCCCGGTGAGGAGCATAAGGAGACGCTGAAATCGGCGGGCGAATCTGCCGTTTCCGGCGGCATCACCTCCATGGTCTGCCTGCCCAACACCGATCCGGTGATCGACGAGGTCGCCACGGTGGAGTTCGTGGCTCGTCGCGCCCGTATGATCGGCCTTGCCAAGGTTTACCCCTACGCCGCCGCCACCAAAAAGCTGGAAGGCGACGAGCTGTCCGAGATGGGCTTCCTGGCCGAGGCTGGCGCGCTGGCCTTCACCGACGGCACCAAGGCCATTCGCAATGCCCAGGTCATGCGCCGGGCACTGTCCTATGCCGCCACCTTCGGCGCCATGATCGTGCAGCACCCGGAGGAACCTTCGCTGGCTGCCGGCGGCGCCATGAATGCAGGCGAGCTTGCCACCCGCATGGGCCTGTCGGGCATTCCCGAAGCGGCAGAAGTCATCATGCTGGAGCGTGACATCCGCTTGGTGGAAATGACCGGCGGGCGCTATCACGCCGCCCATGTGAGCACCGCTGAAGGTGTCGCCGCCATCGCCAAGGCCAAGGCCAAGGGCCTTGCCGTCACTTGCGACACCGCGCCGCCCTACTTTGCCCTGAACGAGTTGGCGGTGGGCGATTACCGCACCTTCGCCAAGCTGTCGCCGCCCCTGCGCACCGAAGCGAACCGCCAAGCCCTGGTCCAGGCGCTGAAGGACGGCATCATCGACGCGGTGGCCTCGGACCACGCGCCGCAGGATGCGGATTCCAAGCGCCAGCCCTTCGCCCAAGCGGAATTCGGCGGCGTTGGTTTGGAAACCCTGCTGCCGGTTACGCTGGAGCTGTTCCATAACGGCCATCTCAGCCTGCTGTCCGCGTTGAAGCTGGTGACCTCCGGTCCCGCCGATCTGCTGGGCCTGAAGGCGGGACGCCTTGCCGTGGGTCATCGCGCCGATCTTATGATGTTCGACCCCAGCCGCGCCTGGGTGGTCGATCCCACCAAATTCCGCTCCAAATCCAAGAACTCGCCCTTCGATGGCCGTCCGGTTCAGGGCTTGGTCATGCGTACCGTGGTCGATGGCCGCATCGTGTTCGAACGTTGATGATTATGTTTAGCCCCTCAGGCGCCGGGCGGGGCGCATCCGCGCCCCTGGGCTCACGCTCGCGTAAGCTCGCGGGCCCTCAACGGGCCAGTCCCTCGGCTTCGCCTCGCTCCGATGAGGACGCTCGATGATCGGCCTCATCTTCGCCGCTGTGGGCGGCTACTTGCTGGGCTCGGTCCCGTTCGGGCTGGTGCTGACCCGCGCGGCGGGCTTGGGCGACATTCGTCAGATCGGCTCGGGCAATATCGGCGCCACCAATGTGCTGCGCACCGGCCGCAAGGGTTTGGCCCTGGCGACCCTGCTGCTGGACGGCGGCAAGGGCGCCATCGCCGTAGGGCTGGCCTGGGCTCTGGCCGGCCACGACGCTGCTTTGGTTGCCGGCTTCGCCGCCGTGCTGGGCCACAATTTCCCGGTCTGGCTAAAGTTCAAAGGCGGCAAGGGCGTCGCCACCACCATCGGCACCTTGGTCGCCGCCGCATGGCCGGTGGGCCTTGCTGCCTGCCTGACGTGGTTGGTGGTTGCCGCCACCCTGCGCATCTCGTCCCTATCGGCGCTGGTGGCCCTGGCGCTTTCGCCGGTGTTCGCGTGGTTCCTGGCCGGCCCGGAAACCGCCGCCATGGCCGCAGGTTTGGCCGTGCTGGGGTTTATTCGGCACAAGCCCAATATCGTGCGGTTGATGAAGGGCGAGGAGCCCCGGATTGGGAAGAAGAAGGGCTAACGTCTTAGCCCAATTTTGACACTGGCCCTCCGGCCTCCCCAATCCTATCTATCTCCATGTGGTCCAACCTGTGGGGTTCGCTTTGATGATCAAGCTGATGGTCCCTGCGGCGGCGGGCGTGCTGGCGATGCTGGCAGCGACCAATCCCCATGAAGACGCCCATGCCCGCGCCATGGTGAGCAATTCCCAACAGGGCTGCGGCGATAACGCTATGACACGGCTGCTGTGCGGGGGCGCCACGGCGCTGGCCAGCCTGGGCGTGGTCTATGACGATTATCTGCTGTTTTCCACCGCCCGGCTGGGCCAGACCAAGACCGTTGGCGCCCTTGGTCAGGTGGTTGTCATCAAGGAATGAGGGTGGCGCCGCCGTGCCCATAGCCCGCCCAGCCAGAGGAACGGCACTCCGGCAAACACCACGCCCGAGGCCATCAACAAAGCCGGGCTCCAGCCGCCTTGCGCCGCCAGCCATGCCGCCAGCACTGGGCCGATGATTTGGCCGATGCCGAAGACGGCGGTCAGCCAGCCGATGGTGAAGGCGGGATTGCGAGGGGTGATGGCGCGGCCAAAGGCCAGCGACATGCCGACGATGCCAAGGAAGGTGCCGCCATATAGGACCGCGCCCATCAGCACCGCGACGGGGTGATTGGACAAAGCGGGCAGGGCAATGCCCACGGCTTGGGTCAGATGGGCGGCCAGCAGCACCGGCAGATAGCCGCGCCGTTCCGCCAGGAACGACCATGCGGCAGCGGACGGCAGCGCCGCCAGACCGACCAGGACCCAGGACAGATTGGCGTATTGGCTTAAATCCGGGGTGGAACGCACCACCGCCACCAGGAAGGTGCCGGTGACGATATAGCCCAATCCCTCGCAGAAATAGGCCGCTGCCAGCATGCTGATGGGGAAGCGCACCGCCACCGGGACGACGCTGGGCGCGGTGCCGCCGCGCGGATGGGCGTTGCGCAAGGCCGGCCAGGACAGCAGTGACAACACCAGGGCCAGGGCGGCGGTGACCAGCCAGCCGGTGTCGGTGCCCCAGACATTGACCGCCCAGCCGATCACCAGCCCGGCCAGAATGATGCCGATGCCCACGCCGCCGAAATGAAAGCCCGACCAGCGGGCATGGCCGCCGGCGGTCAGCAGCGGAATCACCAAGGCCGAGGCCAGCACAAAAATCCAGGCGGACGCGATGCCCGCAACCAGCCGCAGCCCGTTCCACACCAGCACGGAATGGGTCGCCGGCATCAGCGCCAACGTCGCCACCAGCAAGATGAAGCCCCAGGCCAGCAGGCGGTGCCGCCCAAGGTCCGAACGCACCCAACCGGCCCATAGGGCGCCGATCAGATAGCCCACATTGTTGCTGGCGGCCAGCCAACCACTACCTTGGGCGTCAAAGCCGTATTGGGCCTGCATCACCGGCAGGATGGGCGTGAAGGCAAAGCGGCCCAATCCCAGCGCCACGGCCAGCGCCAACATGCCCCCCAGCAGAATGCGAACGATTTTCATAGGTTGGCTCCCGGACTTCATGATCAAAGGATGGCGTCGCGGTTGTTTCTTCACTAGCGAATAATTAAGCTGAGTGCGTTCGCTATAGGAGAACGCTATGGACACCGCCTCCTTAAAGCTGTTTCGCGCTGTGGCCCGCACGGGCTCGGTGGTGGCCGCTGCCGAGCAGGTTCATTCGGTGCCATCCAACATTTCGGCGCGGGTGCGCAAGTTGGAAGACGAGTTGGGCATTGCCTTGTTCCTGCGTGAACCGCGTGGGATGCGCATGACGCCCGCCGGCGAGTTGCTGCTGGATTACTCCGAACGCATCCTGGCCCTGACGGATGAAGCGCGAACTGCACTGCGCGAATCGGCGGGTGACGGCGGGGTGCTTCGGTTGGGCTCCATGGAAACCACGGCGGCGGTGCGCCTTCCGCCCTTGCTGGTCGCCTTCAACCATGTCAAGCCGAAGGTGCGCCTTAGCCTGAATACCGGGGTCAGCGAGGACCAAATCCAGGCTTTGCTGAACCGGCAGATCGACTTGGCCTTTGTGGGCGGGCCGGTTCGGCATGAGCGGCTGGTGGGTGGTCCGGTGTTCGTGGAAAATCTGGTCCTGGCCGCACCACTGGGCACGCGCTCGGTGGAAGACACCAACACCAAGGCCATGCTTGTCTTCCGCGCCGGCTGCGCCTATCGCGCCCGCACCGAAGCGTGGCTTCGCACGCGGGGAGAACCGCCGCGCAACATCATGGAGTTCGGCACCCTGGATGGCTTGCTGGGCTGCGTTGCCGCCGGCATGGGTGTCACCCTGCTGCCCCGCAGCATCGTCGAGCGCCCCCAGCACGCCGGCCAAATCGTCGCTTTGGAGATCCCCGACGGACGGGTGGAAACCTGGATGGTCCAGCACAAGGATGCGGTGGACACCGCCGCCATGCGGGCGTTCAAAGCGCTGCTGGCGCAGGGTGTGGCCCTGGCGGCGGAATAAAAAAGGATTAGCGGGGAGCATCCCAAAGACCATCGTCACCCCGGACAAGCGCAGCGCAGATCCGGGGTCCATGGTGCCGTTTCCCACCATGGATCCCCGCTTTCGCGGGGATGACGAGAGGGAAAAGCAGCCCGCTAATCCGCGATGAACCATAAAAAAGGCCCCCGTCCGATGAACGGGGGCCTGATGTCATGGTGCTGGATCAGCCTTTCGGCGGATTGGGGCCCCAATAGGTCTTCGGGTCCCAGCACGGATAGCGGTTGTCGGCCGCGTCGATATCGGCCTTGTGCTTGGTCTGGTTGGTGTCTTCCGCCAGAATCTTCAGATACTCGATGATCGCCAGACGCTCGCCGTGGCTGAGTCCGCGTCCGATCACGCCGGGGCCTTTGGCGTTGGCAAATTCATGGCCCTGGTTCGAGTTGCCGGTGATGCCGGTGTTGTACTTGGTGGCACCCTCCAGCTCCGACGACACATAGCCCAGATTGACCGGGTCGTATTCCCGGTTGGCAACCCAGAAGGTGGTCGGGCGGGCAGGCACCGGCGACAGTAGGTCGTAGATGCTGGGGACCGAACCGTTGTGCAGGAACGGCGGGTTGGCCCAGACACCGTCCAGCGGACGCGACTTGTAGCCGCAGGTGGCGCGCACCTCGTTGGGCCAGCCGAAGCCGTCGAAATCAGCCTGCTTGTCTTTCGGCACCGGCTTGACGGGGTTGTTGTACTGGAACTCCTTGACCGCCTGGGTCACCACGAACAGGCCTTCACCGGCGCCGATGGGCTCAGCAATGCCCAGCCCAGTGGCGTCATAGGTGCGGGTGTTGAAGTTGTTGAGCAGGGTCGCATCGGTGCCCACTTCCTTGACGCCGATGACCGGCACCTGCAGGAACTTCACGCCTTCCCAGCCCTTGCGGGCGAACGGGCGGGGCGCGTGGCAACCGGCGCACAGCTCGTCAAAAAGCGGTTTGCCGGTCTTGTAGGCCAGCACCAAATCGGGGGCCGGCAGGGCCTTGGGCCAAACCGGAGCCTTCAACTGACGCAGGTTTTCCTCGGTGGCATGAAGCTCCCACACCGGGATGGAGGTCGCCCACAGGGCAGGACCGCTGGTGGCCATGCCGGCGGCGTTGATGAAGTTGGTCTTTGCGTTGACGCCCAGGGTCTCGCCCGCATTGCGGATCATGGGCTGGCGGACCGAGCCGTTATACTGGACCCAGTCGAAGAAGGGGGCGTCCCAGATGTGCGGTAGGCGCACCGGGGCGGTGCCCTGCTTTTTGTTGGGCTGATAGGCCAGATCGTTGCCCAGCAGGGTGTTGGCGATGCGTTGCAGCGCATCCAGGCGGCCGTAGCCTTCCTCCACCGGATAGACGTTGTGCAGCGCTTCGTAGGTGGCCTGACTGACCGCTGACTCAGCGCCCATGTCGAAGGCCGCGCGCAGTTGCGCCTTGGTCTCGCTGCCGTACTTGTCGCCCAGCACTCGCTTGGCAAAGCGCTCGAACTTCTCGGGCTCGACGGCGGTGGCAATGACCGATTTGGCCATGGTGGCGGTGAATAGGGTGGTGTTCTGCAGGCCGCCGCCGCCATCAATGCGGATGCCGGTTCCCTTGTAATTGATCTGGCCGGTGTGGCAGGCGGCGCAGCCCAGGCCCAGGGTTTGAACCCCCGCCAGATCGAAGGTGGCGAAGCCGACCGGCAGGGCGCCGGCGGGCTGGTCGTCCACCAGGAAGCCGAAGCGCGACAGATAGGTGCGGTCCGACAACAAATTTGAGCCCTCGGGCTCTTCCAGCGCGGTGAACCAGGCAACCGGCATCAGCACGGTGCCCTGCTGGCGCTGATAAAACTCCTGACGGGTCTTCTGATCCCAGCCGGGGCTGGCATAGACCACGCTGTTGACGGTTTGTTGCGCCGGCAATGTGGGATTGCACGCGGATAGCAGCGCTGTTGCTGCCATGGCGGCGGTGGCCGCACCTAATCTCAATCTCATTTTCCCCCTCCAAAAATGGTGTCGCCGCTACGTTTCCCCTGCGGCGGTGGAGGATGGTAGTTCATACAACTACAAAGGTAAATGCTGGCTTTTATGTGTCGTTGCATTTGCGGTACGGCCGCGCAACGGCTTTCCTGCATGACAGGGCTCTGCATTGGGACGGTATTCAGGCTTTTGGTTCAGGAATAAAGTTTTCATGCCTTTTCGGCACGGAGGTCCTGCCATGAGAGATCCGTCCTCTCCACCGACTAGGGTGCTGATCGTCGAAGACAACGCCGGCGATGCGCGTTTGGTCCAAGTGCTGCTGGCCGAGGTCGGCGGCTTCGACCTGACCTGGAAGCAGGATCTGCACGAGGCCATCGCCTGGCTGACCGATCATCGCTTTGATGCGGTGCTGCTGGATTTGTCCCTGCCGGATTCCCAAGGCGTGCACACCATCGATGCCATGCGCGCGGCGGCGCCCGATTTGGCTGTGGTGGTGTGCACCGGCCTGAACGACGAAGCGGTGGGGGTGGCGGCGGTCAAACGCGGTTGCCAGGATTATCTGGTCAAGGGCCAGGGCGACGGTCAGATGATCGGCCGCACCATCACCTATGCGGTCGAGCGCAAGGCGATCGAATGCGAGCGTGCCCAATCCACTGAGCGCATGAAGCGGGTCATGCTGCAAACCGTGCGCGCGGTGTCGCTAACGCTGGAGATGCGCGATCCCTATACCGCCGGCCATCAGCGCCGCGTCGCGCAATTGGCGGTGGCCATCGGCGAGCGCATGGGGCTGGACGCCAACATGCTGGAGGGATTGCATACGGGGGCGCTGATTCACGATCTGGGCAAGATCAACGTGCCGTCCGATTTTCTCAGCCGTCCGGGCAAGCTGTCGGAAGCGGCCTTCGCCGTGATCAAATCCCACCCCGAAGTGGGCGCCGAGATCGTTGGCGAGATCGACTTTCCCTGGCCGGTGGCCGACATGATCCGCCAGCATCACGAACGCCTGGACGGCACCGGCTATCCCTTGGGTTTGAAGGGCAGCCAGATCACTCTGGAGGCCCGTATCCTGGGAGTGGCCGATGTGGTCGAGGCCATCAGCAGCCACCGCCCCTACCGCCCATCCCTGGGCATCGAGGCGGCGCTGAAGGAAATCCAGGACAAGGCCGGAACCCAATACGACCCGGCGGTGGTCGAGGCCTGCCTGCGGGTCATACACGACAATGGCAACGCCGTATTCCGCGACGATGCCGATTTGCCGCATGTGTATTAAAGCTAGGCGATCAAAAGGTTGCGGGACGGCATCAGCTCATGCAGCACCCAGCTGCGATGGGCGTTGGCGGCCAGATGGAAGCGGCAGGACGGATGGTTGAGCGCAGTTTCGGAATCCACCTGTTTATTGGCGTCTTCCAGCCACTTGGTCCAGACCTCGCCCTGGTAATCGGGGATTGGTTCGGCTTGGGCGAAGAGCTTGCCTGCCAGGGCGGCTTGCTTCCAGGCGTTGGAACGATCGGCTGAGCCGCCTTTGACCGCCAGGATGGCGATGATTGTGTCCTTGATCTGGTCGAAGGATCGCGCTTTGCCTTCAATGAAATCGGGGCGTTTGTCGGCCACCCGCACGAACATGTCATACAGCGCCTGGCAGGCTTCCAGGAAGCTGTCGGAATTGGAGCGGTCGTCGGCGATCTTCGTGGGGAATTCGTAGTCGAAGCCCCAGGACAGGTAGGGCAGGTCGGGATAGGTGGCGACGGCACCGTGGCCCAGGGAATTGGTTGCCGTCTCGGCGACCCAACTTTTCACATTGGCGAGAAATTTAGTTTCGGCACTGTAACGCTCGAAGAAGGCCTTGGCCTTTCCTTTAAGGTGTTCGGCCAAGTCGGGCTCGATGCCGACGAAGCGGAAGCTGCCGCTTTTCACGCTGTTGCGGCGCGAGCTGACGCCGGAAAAACCGAAATGGGAGAAGGTGTCGGCATAGACATGGGCGGTGACGCCCAGTCGCTCCAGCGCGTGCGGGTCCAGGGCGGCGCGCATCACCACCATCTCGACCATTTCCCGCGCCGGTTCGCTGTCCTTCCGGCACTTTATCCGCTCGGAATAATCGGCATCGCCGCCGGCGCTGGCCTCGCCGCCCGGCAGGAAGTGGAACGGCACCCAGACATTGCGCTGGTCATCGGGTTCCACATTGCGGGGCAGGTCGCTCAGATGATGGGCGGTGGGCGTGCGCGCCAGTCGGGCGCCGTCCTTTAAGGCCACCGGCTCGGTTTGGACGTTGTCGTCCACATATTGCGCGGCGGTCGCGATAATGCCCGCAGCTTCGCGCGACAGTCCCGCCGCGCGAGCCATGGAATAGGTGCCGTAATAATGCATGTCGATCTGCATGGATGCCCTCCCCCGCCTAATGGTGGTGGCATGCTAGATCGTTTTTGGCCGCTTGTACATGTTGGGGTTGTGCCCAAATGAATCACAACCCCTTGTCCGCTAAATCCAGTGGCGATTACGCCATGGATTGGCCGGTGATGGCCTTGTCCAGCAGGGCGATGGTGTTGTCGATGCCGTACAGCTTGATGAAGCTGCCCATGCGCGGACCTTGGTCCTGGCCCAGCAGCACTTCGTAGCAGGCCTTGAACCACACCTTCAAATCGGGGAAGGCGTCGCGCTTGCCGATCTCGTAAACGGCATTCTGCAAATCCTCAGCCGAGGACTCGGCGGGCAAAGCTTGCAGGCTGGCTTTGAGGTCGGTGAAAGCCTGGACTTCCTCGGGCGTGGCGGCGCGGTACTTCTTGTTGGGCTTCACGAAGTCGCGATAGTAGGCCGCGGCACCGGTAACCAACTTGTCCAGAATGGGGGCGGTTTCCGGGCTGGCGCCGGGGGCATAGCGCTGGATGAAGCCCCACAGCACGGCCTTGTCCTCGGAATTGCACACGCTGGCCAAGTTCAGCAGGATGCTGAACGACAGATGGGCGGCTTCCTTGGGCGGGTTGCCGTTGTGGATGTGCCAAGCCGGGTTGTCGAAGCGCTTGACCGGGTCTTGCTCGGTCTCGAACTTGGACAGATAGGTCAGGTAATCATCCACCGAACGCGGGATGACGTCGAAATACAGCCGCTTGGCCGCCTTGGGCTTCTGGTACATGAACAGGGCAAGGCTGGCGTCGGGGGCGTATTTCAGCCAATCGTCCACCGCCAAGCCGTTGCCCTTGGACTTGGAAATCTTTTGGCCCTGATCGTCCAGGAACAGCTCGTAGGTCAGGTTCATGGGCGGGGTGCCGCCAATGTTGCGGCAGATGCGGCCCGACAGTTCCACCGACGGGATCAGATCCTTGCCGCTCATTTCGTAATCCACGCCCAGGGCCAGCCAGCGCATGGCCCAATCGGCCTTCCACTGCATCTTGCAATGGGCGCCGGTCACCGGGGTCTCGACCTTTTTGCCGTCTTCGCGCTGATAAACGATGGTGCCGGCGGCCACGTTGCGCTCGATCACCGGGACCTGCAGCACGATGCCAGTCTCAGGGCACACGGGCAGGAAGGGCGAATAAGTCTGGCGGCGCTCTTCGCCCAGGGTGGGCAGGATAACGTTGATGACGGCGTCATAGCATTCCAGGATGCGCAGCTTGGCGGCATCGAAGCGGCCCGATTCGTACCATTCGGTGGCCGATTGGAATTCGTACTCGAAGCCGAACGTATCCAGGAAGGCGCGCAGCCGGGCATTGTTATGGGCGCCGAAGCTGTCATGGGTGCCGAACGGGTCGGGCACGCGGGTCAGCGGCTTGCCCAGATGGGGCCGCAATATGTCCTGGTTGGGGACGTTGTCGGGGACCTTGCGCAGGCCGTCCATGTCGTCGGAA
>JACMLB010000343.1 GCA_014379805.1 Rhodospirillales bacterium
GCACCTGGGCCTTGGCGATATCCAGATCGTCGCCGGTGACCGGAATGCGGACCATGCCGGCGGGCAGGGACAAATCGATCATGCGGCGGCTGGCATCGTCCATGCGGGCCACCGGGCGGATCATGGCCATGCTCGAGCGCAACATGCGCGCCCGCGTCGGGTCATCGGCGGTCACCAGCACCCGCTTCAACGTCACTTGGGCAGTGGCATAGGTCAGCACCGCCACCGTGCGGGGCGGCATGTCCTCTTCCACCGCGCTGAGTGCGACCACGCGGCGGCGCTCGCCTTCGGTGGCGAAGCTGGCCGGGGCCATGTCGGCATCGTAAAGCCAGGTGCCGTTCGCCAGAGTATAGATGCTGCGGCGGCTGCCGTGATCCACCACCAAGGTGCCGTCATCGCCCACCACGGCGGACCGGCCTGCGGCGATCACGGTGTAGAGCGCCGGCTGCTTGAGGTCCATGGCGGCATCCAGCGGCCACGCATCCAGCCGCACGCGGCCCTCGCCCGGACGGGAGGCGAAAACGTCGGCATTGGTCACTTCCAGGCGCAGCAGCAACCGGCGCGGACGCGGATCGCCGCCGGGCATCAGCACATGAGCAGTCTGGAAATAGACGTTGACCATACGGCCGTCCAGGCGTCCGTCCTTTTCGCGCAGGCCGAACACCGAGACGCCTTCAAGGGCATTGAACAGCTCGCCCTTCATGGCCCAGGCGGTCACGCCCAGGCCGGCGACCAGCAACGGCGACGTCGCCAGCATGACGAAGCCGGCGAAGAACAATCCCGTTAAAAAGGTCCACACAAGACGCATGGTCTGTCCCAATATCTCGCGCGCACCTTACGCGCTGCGACACATCAGGGCAACCGCAGTCGCAGATGGCTACAGCTGCATCCCGGTCTTGAAATACTGGTCAGCCAGCCGTCCCTGAACGTATTTCACCCCCAGGGTGCGGGCGAACGGGAATGCATTGGCGTGGTCGCACCGCGACAGAACCAGTTCGCAATTCTCGCTGAGCCCGCTTTTGCCGCGCACCAGAATGGCGAGGTCGTCGCGGTTGGCCGACAGCAGATCGTTGTGCCAGATCACCTTGACGAAATCCGGCCCCACCTTGCCGAGGTTCAGCAGCTCGAAATCCCGCCATTCCACGCCATCGATGCACAGGCGCAGCCCCTTCTCCGCCGCCAAGGCCTTGACGTCCTTTGCCAGAGAGTAATTCTGCACCAGATCCGTCTTGTGAACTTCCAGCACGATCTTGCCGCCCAGCTTGGACGGCAGCGCGCCGTAAAAATCGGCGAATTCCTTGGACAGGATGGTGGACAGGCTGATGTTGACGCTGAATGCCTTGTGCCGGTACTCGACGATTTCCTTGCCCATGGCGCGCAGGATGGCGCGGTCGTAATCCTCGGCCAGGGCGTGGAACAGCCAGGGGCTGCCGGATAGACTGACGTCGGGCAGGAAGACGCTCTCGATCTGTTTGCTGGAGACGTAGAATTCCAGGAACTCGATGGACGGCACCTTGTTGCCGATGAAATAGACCGGCTGGTTGAAGATGCAGTGGCGCAGATCGGTGCTGCGCAGCTTTTCCGACAGCAGGGCCACATGCTCGGGCCCCATGGGCGGCTTGCCGACAGCCTCGGCCTTGGTCTGGCTGTTGCCGATAATGCCTTTGAACGCGGCGAAGACCTGATCCAGTTCC
>JACMLB010000344.1 GCA_014379805.1 Rhodospirillales bacterium
AATGCCGCAGCGGGCATAGGTGGACTTGCCCAGGCAGATCACCTATGCCCGCTGCGGCATTATCGTCAACGTGGCCTTCCCATTCGGGCTCCAGCGGGGACACGTTGACGATGATGCCGCAGCGGGCATAGGTGGACTTGCCCAGGCAGATCACCAGGGTGTCGCGCGGGATGCGGAAGTATTCCACCGTGCGGGCCAGGGCGAAGGAATTGGGCGGGATGACGCAGACGTCGGTTTCGCGGTCCACGAAGCTTTGGTCGGAAAATTCCTTGGGATCGACCACGGCGGAATTCACATTGGTGAAAATCTTGAATTCCGGGGCGACCCGCGCGTCATAGCCATAGGACGACAACCCGTAAGAGATCACGCCCTCGCGCTGAAGCTTTTCGGTGAACGGCTCGATCATGCCGTGCTTCAAAGCCATTTCGCGGATCCAGGTATCGGGCATGACGGACATAGCGGGCGCTCCAAGGGGTCAGGCCCCTTGTAACGTGGCTGGAAGCGGGGTGCAAGCGCAGGCGCGCGCTTACTCCTTGTCGGGGGCTTTGCCGGGGGCTTCCGCAGCGTCCTGCGTCCCGTCCTCGGCCCGGCTGCGGGTCTGGGCCTTGCGCCGCGACAGATTGGCGCGCAGGGCCTCGGCTTCGCGGCGCTTGCGCATTTCGGTCTCGCGGTTGCCTTTGTCGGACAGCACGGGGAGTTTCTTCTCGGTCATGAAATCTATTGTGGGCGGATTCGCCGATTGGTCAAGATTGCCGAATCTGCAACAAAGCGGCTTGACGGTGGGAAAAGGCCTGTGGCATAAAGCGCCCCTCGTCACGGGGCGATGCACGCTCCGCATGAGAATGCTGCCGTAGCTCAGTTGGTAGAGCATACCCTTGGTAAGGGTAAGGTCGAAGGTTCGATTCCTTTCGGCAGCACCATTTTTCTCAATGACTTAGCGTCCATCCAGGGTATTCCCGGTGGTTCATTTGAACCACTGACCGGCGCGATGCCATTGATCGTGCTGTGCGGCGCCGGTCGGGCGCTAGCCTTCCCAAACAAGCTCAACTATCCCAGATTCAAAACGCCCTACGATCAATAGGGGGCCGATCCTTGCCGGAAGCCGCCGATGTTCGCAGTGGTGGGCGGAATCAAGGGGGGCGCCGGCAAGACCATCATGGCGACCAATCTGGCGGTGCTGCGGGCTGCGGGCTGCGGCTGGCCGGGAGGTCTTACTGGTTGACGGCGACGACCAGGAAAGCACGACGCTGTGGAGCGCCACCCGCAACGAGGTGTTGGGGGTCGGGTTCCGCCAGGCCATCCTTTCCTTGGGCTTGGCGACGCCGTCGGGCGGGGGGGGGCGTGTCCCGCCGAGTGGTGTAGGAATTTGGTTTTCGTGACGGAACGAAGCGGCGGCTGCGCATTCAGTTCCGAGACGGCACGGTGCTGGAGCAACCCGAATTCTCCATAACCAGTGGTATTGAGATATCCTTCGATGCGCGGTCTCAAGCGGTGGTGAAGAAATATATTCGGGCCCGCACTGCATCGGACTTCAGGGTAGAAATCCTCGATATGGCGGAGGACGAATTGGTGGCCGTCGAGACCGAGGCCGAGGTCCGGGATGCTTTCTTGCGCTGGCATCAGGCTCTTCGCACAGGGACTGACGGTGGACAGGGAATGTCCTGGCGGTTGGCATTGGTGGTGGAAGCCGACAAACCACTATTGGTGGAAATCAAACCAGCCAGACGTCTGCTGATGTCTATACCGGTGTTGGGCAGTTGATGCTTTACGGGCAGATTTTTCCCCGGCCTCGCCAATCGCCGGCGCGTGCTGCTGCTGCCCTGTGGTTTACCCGAAGGGCCGCTACGTGCCGAGTAGGGCGTAGGCGGAGGCTTCATTTTTAACGCCAGTTTCCTATCCATGTGCGGGGTCGCAGGGTGACTAAGGCCTCTCCGCCGATATAATTTACCGCTCCCGCCCGCTCTCGCTGCCATACTTCTTCAACGGCGCCAGCACGTATTCGATGGGCTTGCGGGTGCCGGTCTTGACCTCGGCGGTTACCGTCATGCCGGGGCCCAGGGGCACGCGCTTGCCGTTGTCCAGGCGGATGAAGGACTCGGACAGGGACAGGCGGACGGGGAAGTAATATTCCTTGGTCTGGCTTTCCTCGTCCTTGACCGCGTCCATGGACACCAGTTCCACCCGGGCCGGGATGGTGCCGTATTTGGTGAAGGGGAAGGCGTCGATCTTGACGGCGGCCTCTTGGCCCGCTTCCACGAAGCCGATGTCCTTGTTGGGCAGTTTGGCTTCCACTTCCAGCACGGCGCCCTTGGGCACTACTACCATCAGCTTTTGCGCCGGAGTGACCACGCCGCCCAATGTGTGCACCTCGATCTGCTGCACAATGCCGTCCACCGGGCTTTTGAGGTTCTGCACGTTCTGGCGGTCGGCGGCCTTGGCGAGGTCTTGCTCGGTGGTCGCCACCTTCATGCGGGCTTCGGCCAGCTTGGCGGTGATGTCGCGGCGGAATTCCTCGCGGGCTTGGTTGGCTTGGCTGCGCAAGCTGTCCATGCCGGCGCGCACCTCCACCAGCTTCGCCTTCTGCACCAAGCGCTGGCCGTTATTGTCGGCCAATTCCTTTTCCGCCGTGACGCGGGCGAGGAGCGAGCCGAAGCCTTTGGCTTCCGCCTCCTGGCGCCGTCCGGTTTCCTCCTTGATCTTGACGGAGACCTCTTCCAGGCGGGTGACGTCGGTCTCGGTGGTGCGCAGTTCGGCCTGCTTTTTGGCGAGGTCGGCTTCCAGGGCGATGATCTTGGCCTGGTGCTCCTTCAGCTGGCTGGCCAGCAGCGCCCGGTGCACCTCGATCACTCGCGCCGGCACGCCCTCGGGCGGAATGAAGGCCTTGGCCGGGTCGGGCAGCAGCAGCGCCTCCAGCCGCGCCGAGTCCACCAAGGCGGTATTCATTTCGGTGCGTAGGCGGTTGACGTCGGCGAGGCCGCCGGTGACTTCCAGTTCCACCAGCACGTCGCCGGCCTTGACCTCCTGGCCCTCGGTGACGTTGACGGCGCGCACGATGGAAGTCTCCAGCGGCTGGATTTGCTTGACCCGCTGCGACGGGATGATCTTGCCGGTGGCGGTGGCGACGATGTCCAGCTCGCCGATGCTGGCCCAGGCCAGGGTCAGCACGACGAAGGCGGCGATGGTGGCGGCGGTGGCCCGCGCCATGGGCGAGGCCGGGCTTTCCGACACTTCCAGGGCGGCGGGCAGGAAGGCCAGTTCGGCGGCGCCCATGGGGCCCAGCTTGGGCCGCAGCTTGTCGGCCTTGACCGCCTCGCGCCACAGGTCGATGTGGTTATTGACGGATTCCTTCAGTGCACCGGCGTAAACCAGGGCGGAATCGAGCAGTTCAAGAAAGGACATTAACCACGGAGACACGGAGGCACGGAGAGCGCGGAGGGAAACGGCAAAGCCTTCTTCCTTCCTCCGTGCCTCCGTGTCTCCGTGGTTATCTTCATTTTTTAGGTCGATTGCGGCATCGGTCATAGCTCAGCCCTCTCCCATGCGCAACGGGACGGGCCGGCGGACGATGATTTCGCCATCGGGGCCACGGGTGACTTGACCGGCCATGGGCGCGGGCGCCATCTGGGCTGGGCGGGCGGCAGGCAGCGGGCCGATCTGGGCCTCCCACAGCTTGGCATAGCGGCCGCCGGTCTTGATCAGATCGGCATGGCTGCCGTCCTCGGCGATCTCGCCCTTGTCGATGACGACGATGCGGTGGGCTTCGGCCACGGTGGACAGGCGGTGGGCGATGATGAACACGGTCCGCGACGCGCAGATGCGGCGCATGTTGGTCTGGATGGCCTTCTCCGATTCATAGTCCAAGGCCGAGGTGGCCTCGTCGAAGATCAGGATTTTGGGATTGGTCACCAGGGCGCGGGCGATGGCGATGCGCTGGCGCTGGCCGCCCGACAGGGTGCCGCCGCGCTCGCCCAGGATGGAATCGTAACCCTCGGACAATTCGCTGATGAAGTCGTGGGCGCCCGCCACGGTGGCGGCTTGCACCACCCGGTCCAGGGAGATGGACGGGTCGGCGAGGGCGATGTTGTCCTTGACCGAGCGGTTGAATAGCCAGTTTTCCTGCAGCACGACGCCAATCTGGCGGCGCAGCCAAGCAGGATCGGCGCTGGAAAGGTCGAGGCCGTCGATCAGCACCCGGCCACTCTCAGGGATATACAGCCGCTGGATCAGCTTGGTCAGCGTGCTTTTGCCCGAGCCGGACGGGCCGACGATGCCCACCACCTGCCCGGCGGGCACGGCGATGGAGATGGCTTTCAGCACCGGCGGGCGGTCGGGGCGATAGCGGAACACCACCTCCTTGAACTCTACCGCGCCCTTGATGGCGGGCAAAGCGGCGCGGGAGTCCGCCGTGGGTTCGGGCCGCGTGTTGAGGATGTCGCCCAGGCGGTCCACGGAAATGCGCACCTGCTGGAAGTCCTGCCACAATTGGGCCAGCCGCAGGATGGGCTGGGCGACGCGGCCCGCCAGCATGTTGAAGGCCACCAGCCCACCGATGGTCAGTGCGCCCTCCATCACCAGGGTGGCGCCGAACCACAGGGTCAGGGCGGTGGTAACCTTCTGGATGGTCTGGACGCCTTGGCTGGCGAGAGTGCCGAAATGGGTGGATTTGAAGGCGATCTGCACGTAGGCCGCCAGTTGCTCTTCCCATTTGCGTTGCATCTGGGGTTCCACCGCCAAGGCCTTGACCGTCTCCATGCCGTTGCAGGTTTCCACCAACAGGGCTTGGTTTTCGGCGCCGCGCTTGAACTTTTCCTCGGTCAGCCCCTTCAGGATCGGCGTCGCCGCCACCGACAGCACCACATAGAACGGCAGCGAGCCGATGACGATCCAGGCCAGGATGGGCGCGTACCAGAACATCACCGCGAAGAACACCACGGTGAACAGTAGATCCATCACCAGGGTCAGGGCCGAGCCGGTCAGGAACGAGCGGATGTTCTCCAGCTCGCGCACGCGGGCCACCGTCTCGCCCACGCGCCGGGCACCATGATAGGCAATGGGCAGGGCCAGCAGGTGCTTGAACAGCCGCGCGCCCAGTTCCACGTCGATGCGGTTGGTGGTGTGCGAGAAAATGTAGGTGCGCAGGAAGCCCAGCAGCACCTCGAACAGGCTAACGGCAATCAGGGCGAAGACCAGCACGTCCAGCGAGGTGGCGGCGCGATGCACCAGCACCTTGTCGGTGACCACCTGGAAGAACAGCGGGCTGACCAGACCGAACAATTGCAGGAAGAAGCTGGCGAGCAGCACCTCCCCGAACAGCTTGCGGTATTTCACCACCGCCGGGATGAACCAGGTCAGGTCGAATTTGGCGCCCATGGCGGCCAATTGCGCCCGCGTCGCCACCAGCATCAGCCGACCGTCCCAGCGGGCCTCAAGCTCTTCGCGGGTCAATTGCTCGGGCCGCCCCACCAGCGGGTCCTGAATTAGGATCTTGTCTTCGGCCACCTTGCCCAGAATGAACCAGCCGCCGTCGCGACCCCGCGCGATGCATGGCAGGGGCGTGCGGGCAAGGCGGTCCCATTCGCTGTCCATGGCCGACGCTTTGAAGCCGATTTCCTTGGCATAGCGCACCAGGGCGATATCGTCGGCCAGTTCGGTGGGCGCGCCGTGGCGGTGCTTCAGTTGGTCGTAATCGCCGGGCTTTTCGAAATACTTGGCGAGCAGGGCTAGGCAGGCGAGGCCGGTATCCAGCGACGGTGCGTTCCCGGAAGAAATGCCATCTTCCTGCGAATCTTGCGTATTGCCCACTTATGCCCCCAAACCACCGACCTGCGCGCTTACAACCCCGGTGTTGATATGTCGCCACCCGGTCAACCGTGCGAAAGCCGTGACAATTGGGTTAGCAGGCGCTTGGACAACAGAAACCGACACCGGGGATACTACCTTAGTGCATACCAGTTTGCTATCTTTCCGAGAAACACGTAAGAGGTGGTGTTAGCGATTTTTATATCTTACGGGTGGTGGTTATCATGAAGGCCAACAATCTTCCGAAGTCCGTGGCAGCTGTAACGACCGGTGCCAAGGCCAAGAATCCTGGTTCGGATGAGAATGTTGGCCAGTCACCCGCCAAAGCGGCCAAAAAGGGCGATGACAATCCCGGCAACGGCAGCCAAAGCAATGCTGGCCCCGATTTTGGCGACTTCGTCAATTATCCCCAAGGCAATGGACAGGGGCACGAGCAGCACGGTCAGGGCAATGGTTACGGCCATAACCACCACGCCCATGATTGCCCGCCGGTCGGCGGCAAACCCACCGTCTCGGTTTCCAGCATCACCGTCGCCGAAGACGGGTTCGCTTTGGTGACGTTGACTCTAAGCCAAATTTCCCGCTCTACGGTCAAGGTCCATTACGCCACCGCTGACGGCACGGCTCAGGCTGGGCTCGACTATCAGGCGGTCTATGGGGATGCGGTTTTCGAGCCCGGTCAAACCACCGTCACAGTGCGGGTGCCGATTCTGGGCGACAGCCTGGACGAGGCGCATGAGAGCTTCGTCCTCAACCTTTCCAATGGCAAGGGCGTGGACATCGCTGTCGGCACCGGCACCATCACCATTCAGGACGACGACGCGCCGTCGGTACCTGGACCGCTGACCGCCACCACCGACGAGGACGCGCTACCCCTTTCTATCGACCTTCTGTCCGGGGTAAGCGACCGCAACGGAGACCCGGTGTGGACCGAAAGCCTGGGCGCTTTGGTGCGGCCCGATGGACGGGAAGTGACCTATGCCGTGGTCGACTCGACCCTGGTGCTGGACCCCAGGCAGTTCAATGACCTTTCGCAGGGCGAAAGCGAGCAGGTGGTGCTGAGCTATCAGGTCACCGACGGCAGCGGCAGCGCGCCCCGTACCCTGACCATTACCGTGTTGGGGGCCAATGACGACCCGCTGGCCGCGGATGTTTCCTACTCCATCAGCGAAGACGGCCCGGCAAAAACCTCCCTGGCTTTCGCCGGCCGCGATCCCGACGCCCATGCGGCGCTGAGCTATCAGGTTCTGTCCCAGCCGGAAGCCGGCATTGTCACTGTCAATGCCGACGGTACGTTCTCGTTTGATCCTGCCGGGCAGTTCGAGGCTTTGCGTGACGGCGACGAGCAGCTGGTTAGCTTCGCCTATCAGGTGACCGATGAATTCGGCGCCAGCAGCCAAGCCATCGCGTCAATTCGGGTGCTCGGCGTCAACGACGCCCCCGACGCCCAGGACGACACCACCGTTACCCTGCGCAACGCCACCCGTACCATCCTGACCGCCGATCTGCTTGCTAACGACCATGACGTCGAGCGCGACACGCTGTCCCTGGTCAGCGTCGCCAATGGCATGGGCGGCAACGTGGCACTGGACGCCGAGGGCAACGTAGTCTTCACCCCGGAGCTCGGGTTCGTCGGCGATGCCAGCTTTACCTACACCATCGCCGACGGCCACGGCGGGTTCGACACCGCCACGGTGACCGTCAAGGTGCTGACCACCTTCGGCAACTCCGCCCCCATCGCCTTCGATGACTTCCTGCTTGGCACCTGTGGCGACGACCTGCTGGAGGGGCGCCCGACCCTGATCGGCGGCGGCGGCAATGACACCCTGATCGGCGGCCCCGGCAACGACACCATGATCGTCAACGGCGGCGACACCGTCTATGGCGGCGGCGGCAATGATACCGTGGTGGCTGTCGGCAATACTCCGCTGGTGATCGACATGGGCGCCACCAGCGTCGAGACCGTGATCGGCGGCAATGGCGCCGACACCATCACCACCGGCCCTGGTATCGATGCCGTCTATGGCGGCGGCGGTGATGACGTCATCGTCATCGGCGGTACCGGCACTGCGACCGTTTCCGGCGGCGATGGACGCGACACTGTGGTGCTGACCGGCGAGGCTGCCGAATACGACTACCATTGGACCGGTTCGGGTTGGACCTTCACCGCGCCCAACGGCTCATCCACCACCGTCACCGGAGTGGAAGAGGCCAACTTTGGCGATCTGAACGTCGAATTCGACGCAGCCATGCGGCCGTGCGCCTTCCGCGTCTATGAAGACGTGGCGGTGACCATTCCCAAGGGCCTGCTGCTGGTCAACGACATGGATGCCGATGGCGACACGCTGTCCATCGCCTCGGTGCAGGACGCCAACAACGCCAATGTTCACCTGGACGGCAACGGAAACGTCTGGTTCCTGGGGGCGCCCGACTATAACGGTCTGGCCACCTTCACCTACACCATCACCGATGGTCATGGCGGCTTCAGCACCCCGACCGTCACCGTGAAGGTGTGGCCGGTCAACGATTTGCCGGTGGTCACCGGCGAAACCTTGAACACCGATGAAGACGTGCCCGTCACCATCGCCGTGGCCGATTTGCTCGCCAACGACACCGATGTGGAAGGCGACACGCTGAGTGTCTCCTCGGTGGGCAATGCGGTGGGCGGCAGCGTCGCCTTGGTGGACGGGATCGTCACCTTCAGCCCGACGGCCAACTTCAACGGCACCGCCAGCTTCGACTATGTGGTCTCGGACAATCACGGCGGCTATCGCACTGCCACGGCCACCGTCCATGTGGCGTCGGTCAACGATGCTCCGATGGCCGGCAGCGCCACCCTCACGGTATCCGAGGACGGCCCTTCCGCCCCCTTCAGCCTGCCGGTCAGCGACGTGGATGGCGGTGCGGTTCTGACCACCACCGTGTTGAGCCAGCCCGAGGCCGGCATTCTGGTGGACAATGGCGACGGCAGCGTTACCTTTGATCCCGCCGGGCAATTCGAAACCCTGGGCGAGGGCGAAAGCCGCGACCTCACCTTCGACTACCGCGTGACCGACGAGTTCGGAGCCAGCAGCGACTCCACCATCACCATCCATGTGAAGGGCGTCAACGATGCCCCCGTGGCCGTGGCCGACCATGTGATGACCGTGGCCGGTGCGTCGCGCACCATTCCGCTGACCACGCTGCTTGCCAATGATACCGATGTGGAGGGCGACCAGCTGTCGCTGGTCTCGGTGGAGGGCGCCGTGGGCGGCACCGTCAGCCGCGACAGCGATGGCCAGGTGGTGTTCACCCCTGACGCCGGCTTCCACGGCACCGGTCACTTCACTTACACCATCAGCGATGGACATGGCGGATTCTCCACCGCCACCGTCAATGTGGAGGTCCTGCCCAAGGACAATTCCGGCCCAACCGCCAATGCCGACTTCCTGCTCGGCGGCTGGGGGGATGACGAGCTGGTGGCCGTTCCTTCGGGAAGCACCTTGGCGGGCGGCACCGGCAACGACACTCTGACCGGCGGGGCCGGCAACGACACCTTGATCATCGATTCGGGCGACGTGATCTCGGGTGGTGGCGGCAACGACACCGTGGTGATCGTCGATGATGGGGGCGTCACCGTGGACATGGGCGCCACCGGCACCGAGACGGTGATCGGCGGTGTGGGCGGCGACACCGTCACCATCGGTTCCGGCGGCGGAACGGTGCTGACGGGTGGCGGCGGCGACACCATCACCACTGGGACCGGCAACGACACGGTCTCTGCCGGTGGCGGCGACGACGTCATCGTGGTGGTGCCGGGCGGTTCGGACACCATCTCGGGCGGCGCGGGCACCGACACCGTGGTGATTCCGGGCGACGCCGGCGACTACGACTACATCCGCACCGATAATGGTTGGGTGATCAGCGGGCCGGGCGGTTCCTCCACCACGATCACCGGCGTCGAAGTGATCGATTTCGACGGCCTGGAGGTGGAGTTCGACGAGGCCATGTGGCCCAAGGGCTTCCGCGTGTTGGAAGACGCGACGGTGACCATCCCGGCCAAGCTGCTGCTCGGCAACGATACCGACCCCGACGGCGACACGCTCACCATCGTTTCGGTTCAGGATGCCAACAACGCCAGCGTCGAAATGACCGCCAAGGGCAACGTCCGCTTCCAGGGCGCGCCCGATTATAACGGCTTGGCCACCTTCACCTACACCATCACCGACGGCCATGGCGACTTCAGCACCGCCACGGTGACGGTCAAGGTGTGGCCGGTCAACGACGCTTCGGTGTTGGTCAGCGATAGCGTCTCCACCCTTGAAGACACGGCAGTCCTCATTGCCGCCGCCGATCTTTTGGCAAACGACCATGACGTGGACGGTGATGTCCTGAACGTCACTGGGGTTGGCAATGCGCAGGGCGGTAGCGTCAGTCTGGTGAACGGCCAGATCACCTTCACTCCGCTTGCCAATTTCAACGGGCCTGCCCGCTTCGACTACACGGTCTCGGACGGCCATGGCGGCGTTGCCACGCAAACGGTGACCGTCGACGTGGGCGCCGTCAACGATGCGCCGGTGGCCGTCGACGACTATTTCTCCGCCGCCAATGCGAAGGATATTACGATCTCGGCCGCAACCCTGCTCGCCAACGATCGGGACCCGGAAGGGGCGCCCCTGCAACTGGTTTCCGTCGCCAATGCGCAAGGTGGCACCGTGTCCTACAACGCGGCTACCGGAGCCATTGTCTTCACGTCGGTGACCGGCGAGTCGGCAGGCACGTTCGACTACACTGTTGTTGACGATCATGGGCTTTCTTCAACGGCAACCGTGCATGTCCAAGATTTCATGGGTCGCGCACGGTCCTCGCTGGTTCAGTCGGCTGAAATGGTGGTCAACACCACGACCACCTATGACCAGTCGGGGCCGGTGGTGGCGGTGCTGGCCAATGGCGGTCACGTGGTGGCGTGGCAGTCCTATGGGCAGGATGGGGCAAGCTGGGGCGTGTATGGCCGGGTGACCTCGCGTGAGGGCGTTAACGGCGACGAAATCAAGATCAACACTCACACGGGCGACCACCAATTGGATCCGCAAGTGTCGGCTTTGGCCGGCGGCGGCTTCGTGGTGACGTGGCAATCCAATAACCAGGATGGCTCGGGTTACGGCGTGTACGGACAGCGCTACGATGCTGCCGGGTTGCCGGAAGGCGATGAGTTCCGCATCAACAACGCCCCCGCTGGCGAGCAGACGCGGGCGCGGATGACCGGCCTGGAAGATGGCGGCTTCCTGGTGACGTGGCAGTCAGGCTCTACAATGATGGGCCGACGCTACGATGCGGAGGGCATTGCCACGGCCAACGAATACCCCCTATTGCCCTCCGGTGCGCTGAATTCGGCAGTGGCGGGCCTGTCGGGCGGCGGTTACGTGGTGACGTGGAAGGCATGGTATGGCAGTGCCGAGTACGGCGTTTACCGGGTTTACGCCAAAACCTACTCGAGCACCGGACAGGTCGGCCCCGACCTCGTGGTCAATAGCGGCGGTTCGTCG
>JACMLB010000345.1 GCA_014379805.1 Rhodospirillales bacterium
GCGGACACGGATTCCGGCAAGGCCCTGCTGGCCCGCATTCTGGATCGCGCCGAGGAACGCCAGCGCAAGAAGGCGGCCAAGGAAACCAACCGCAAAAGCGCCACCAAGCGCCTGCGCCTTCCCGGAAAGCTGGCCGATTGTACCCGCCAGATCGCCGTGGGCACTGAACTTTTCCTGGTGGAGGGTGACTCCGCCGGCGGTTCCGCCAAGTCCAGCCGCAACCGCGAGACCCAGGCCATCCTGCCGCTGAAGGGCAAGATCCTGAATGTGGCCTCGGCCTCCATGGACAAGATGCGCCAGAATCAGGAAGTCAAAGACCTGATCGAGGCGTTGGGCTGTGGCACCCGCGACGGGTTCGATGCGGAAAAGCTGCGCTACGAACGCATCATCATCATGACCGATGCCGACGTGGACGGCGCCCACATCGCCAGCCTGCTGATGACGTTCTTCTATCAGGAAATGCGCGAGCTTATTCACAATGGCCATTTGTTCCTGGCCCTGCCGCCCTTGTACCGTCTGGCCCACGGCCAGATCGTGGTTTATGGGCGCGATGACGCTCACAAGGAAGAACTGCTGCGCACCACCTTCGCCGGCAAGAAGAACGTGGAAATAAGCCGCTTCAAAGGCTTGGGCGAAATGCCCCCGTCGCAGCTGAAGGAAACCACCATGGACCCGAAGAAGCGCACCCTGATCCGGGTGATGCTGCCGTCGGGTAACACAGAAGAAGACCGTGAGGACGCCAAGGGTGCGGCCGAATTGGTGGAGACGCTGATGGGCAAGAAGGCGGAATTGCGGTTCCACTACATCCAGAAGCACGCCAAGTTCGCGCGGGATTTGGATGTCTAGACCGTTATCTCGCGGGTGCTGCCCCGTAGCGTGAAGAAGAAGGTCGTGCCTTCCCCGACCTTGGACTCCGCCCAGATGTGACCGCCGAAACGGTGAAGGATGCGGCGGCAGAGGGCAAGGCCGATGCCGGTCCCTTTGGGGAACTTGTTCGGTTCTAACCGTTGGAAGATAACAAAAATCTTGTCGTGGTATTGCGGGTCTATGCCGATCCCATTGTCATGGACGGCCATCCGCCAAAATCCGTCCTCGATTTCGGTCGCGGTGACCTCGATACGAAGGGGCGTCTCGGTACGGCGGTAGGTGAGCGCGTTTTCCATGAGGTTCTGGAACACGCTTTCCATTTGGTGGAAATCCGCCAGAACAACCGGCAGTGGTCCAATTTGAATGGTGGCACCGGCTGCGGTGATGGCGCCGTCAAGTAGATGGAGGACATTGTCGGCGGTGCGGGTGAGGTCAACCGGCACCGGTTGCAGCGGCAAGGTGGATACCCGTGCGTAATCCAGCAAATCGGTAATCATTTCCGACATATGCTGCACGCCATCGACGATATAGGTGATGAACTCATCGGCGTCGTCGTCGAGTTTTCCCTTGTAGCGCCGCGCCAACAGCTGGGAATAGCTGCCGATATTGCGCAATGGGGACTGCAAATCGTGCGAGGCCACATACGCGAATTGTTCAAGGTCCGCATTGGAACGCGCCAATTCCGCCGTGCGCAATTCCAACGAACGCCACGCGCGCAACATCCCCATGCCGCCAAGGATGGTCACCGCTGAGAACACGGCGGCAAGCAGGACCACCTTGCCCGCTTCACGCCACCACTCGGTGAAATAGTCCTCGGTTGCCAGGCCGACCAATGTCACCAGCGGATAGCCCGCTATGGGCTGGTAGGAAAAGATGCGTTGGACGTTGTCGCCACCGGCACGGGCTTCGTAGGTGCCGCCCTGCGGGTTCGCGGCAATCATGGATCGGAAGGTCGCCGAAACCTTGGTCTGGCCAATCAGGTCGGCATGGGGAAAGCGGGCCAGGATGTCGAAATCCCGGCTGGCATCGCCGCGCATGACGACCACCCCGTTGGGCCCAACTTCAAGGTCCCCGAACTTTTGTTCAAACCAATCTATGGTCACGGGCGCATTTACCACGCCATCGAAGCGTCCATCGGGCGTTTCCAGCCGGCGCGAGAAAATGACCACCCATTTGCCGCTGATCCGTCCCAAGACCGGCTGGGAAACCGCCATGCCAGCCTTGGGGTCATCACGCAGGTGAACGAAATAATCGCGATCGACGACGGTGTTTCCCGGAGGAACCCCACCAGACCCGGCGATAATTTCGCCTTGGCCATTGGTGATGCGCACACTGTCGGCCATGGGCAGACGCGACCGCAGGCGAGTGAGGAATTCGTTCATTTCCTGCCCGGGAAGAAGCCCGCGACCCAAGGTCTTCTGGCGCTTGACCTCGTCAACGACCGTTTGCAGGGCCAAATCAATCCGGTTTAGATCGCCGGCGATGCTTTGAGAAACCAGACGATTGGTATTGCGCGAGGTAATGGCGGCTCGTTCCTGGAATTGCCGATAGCTGGCATCCAGGGAAAACCACACCAAGGCGTAGACAAACACGTTGACGAATACCAGCAACGCCAGCATGCGCCGCATGGGAGTGCCGAGCATCATTGACACCGTCAACACCTCTTTTGAACCGGTTCAATTCCTCGATTGTTTGGAAGAACCAGCCGATTGAACTCTCTGCGCAATGGTAGCGCCCATAAGCATCAATCAATACACCTACATTTTCATATGAGAAAGCCAATCGACGCGGCCCCACATTGCCAGGGGCCCCGTGACAATCATGGCCGTTTGAACGTATTCTCGATGACGGCGTGCGGGAGGACCTGTCTCATGATTTTAACGACCACTGACGGCGTTGATGGCGCGACTGTGGCTCAGTACCTTGGGATTGTTTCCGGGGACACTGTGCTTGGCACCAATATCTTCTCTGATTTTTTCGCCTCGATCCGTGACATCGTTGGCGGACGGTCGGGATCGTATGAGGAAAAGCTCCAGGCGGCCAAGGACACCGCGCTGCAGGAGATGGCCGCACGTGCCCAGGCTTTGGGGGCCGATGCTGTCATTGGTATCGACTTGGACTACCACTCCATCGGTGGCGATTCGAAGACGCTGCTGATGGTCGTCGCCAATGGAACCGCGGTAAAGCTGGCGCGCTGACCGATTAAGCAACTTCCGCCCTCGCGCGCCGTTCACTCCCATGAACGCGGGAGGGTGGATGGAACGGTTGCGGGAGCGGCTGTGCGAGTTGTATCGCGGGACCTCGCCGCGCGCGGCTGCGTTCCAATACGCGCTGCTGGCCTTTGACCTTGCCATCATCGCCTTCTTTGTGGCGGTGTCCTTCCTGGACCCGGACCAGCCGGTTATCGTGGCGGTGGATTTGGTTCTGGCGGTCATACTGGCGCTGGATTATGCCGCGCGGCTATGGACCGCCGACGTGAAGTGGCGGTTCATCTTTCGGCTGGGGCCGTTGTCAGATCTTGTGGTCATCGCCACCCTGCTGGTCCCTGCGCTGACCGAGAGTTACGCCTTCCTTAGGGTGATGCGGGCGTTACGCGTCTTACGCTCGTACCACGTGCTGGGGGTGGCTCGGCGGCGTTCGCATTGGGTGGCGCTGCACGAAGAAGTCATTGCCGCCTTCATCAACCTGCTGGTCTTCATCTTCATCGTCACCGCCTTGGTCTATGTTACCCAGGCGCGCACCAATCCCAAGATCGGCAATTACGTGGATGCGCTTTACTTCACGGTGACCACGCTAACCACTACCGGCTATGGCGATATCACCCTGGACACCACCTTCGGCAGGCTGTTGGCGGTGATTATCATGGTGGTGGGCATTTCGTTGTTTGTGCGGCTGGCCCAGGCCGTATTCCGCCCGCGCAAGGTCTTATTCCCGTGTCCGTCCTGTGGGCTACAGCGCCACGACCCGGACGCGGTGCATTGCAAGCATTGCGGCCGAGTCCTCAATATCCCCGACGAGGGCTACGACTAAAACACCACCTGCATGGGCTCATCCAACAGCGCCTCGCGGATTACCATGACTTGGTCCCATTCCACATACCTAAGTAACTTAAACATACGTTTGGCTGTGAATAGAATTAAAACGGGATCAGTATTGGGCGGTTTGCGCGTCCCTATGCGCAAGTTTTTGCTTGAGTATTACCGAGGCGCGCCAGAACCCCAGCTTGTCGCCATCGACAAAATGGACGTGGCGGTCGGCGGTGAAGTCGCCGACCATGCAGGTCAGCGTCGTGGCGGTCGAGCGTGCGGTGCCGAAGACGATGTCGCCCAGGGCCTCGGTGCGGGTCAGCAGGGCTTCCAGGCCGGCGGCTTCGTCCTCGGTCAAATCCAGTACGAAGCGGGGACCGCCGGCCTGTTTGCGGTAGTCGGACCGCTCGGCCAGCTTGGCACGGTAATGGTCGGTATCGATGCCGAACCGGCGTCCGCCCAAATGGTGGATCATGCTCAGGATGAACGTGCCGACCACGGCGCGCAGGATGCGGGCGGCGCGTTTGGCTGGGCGTTCGGTGCGGGCCTCGTTGGCCAGGGAGTGGGCCGACGGCACCACCACCGGGTTCAGCGCGCTGCCGTCGCCCAGGGGTGCGGCCAGGGCGGTGGGGACGATGGTTTCCATCTCCGCCTGCAGGCGGGCCAAGGCGTCCATGCCGGCGGCACCCGGTTTGACCGGATCGATGATGACGCACAGCACGCTGCCGCGGCTGGGCGGCACCGGACGCCAGCGGCATGACAGGCCTTCCAATCCGGGCAACTCGCCGGGTGCGGGCGGGATGCTCCAGCGTGGGTCGGCCTTGACCCAGCTTTCCGCCATGGGCACGCCGGCACCGATGAACTGGCCGAACACATTGCCGTTGCCGAAATCATGCAGCGCCGCCAGTACCTCGGTGCCAGCGCGACGAAGCGCCGCCACCGGCACCATACCCACGCGCAACGGGATGTCCATGTCTGCCTGCGCCCAATGAGCCAGGGCGCCCAAGGCAAGGCGGGCGGCATCGGCGCAGTCGGGGGGAATGGCGGCCACGGCGCCGTCGCCGCCAAACTGGCATGCCGCCGGTTGCTCGGGCCGGGCGCCTACTGCCGCCATCACTGCCACCACCGCGCCGGCGATGAAATTGACGTCGCGGTCCCGCCCGGCATTGGCCAGCTTGGTGCTGGCGATGACGTCGGCCACCGCGATCCACCAATCGTCGTCCAGTTGGCCATACCGGGCGGGGTCGTGCGCCTGGGCGGTGAAGTCGTTGATGGTGGGCAGCAGCAGCATCAGCCCTTGGCCGCCGTGATGGCCGCCGCGTAATCGGGCTCATCGGCCACTTCGCTGACCATCTGGGTATACTTGACCTTGCCGTCAGGGCCGATCACCACCACGGCGCGGGCCAGCAGGCCGGCCAGGGGGCCGTCCACGATGGTCAGGCCATAGCGCTTGCCGAAATCCTTGTCGCGCAAATCGGAAACCGACAGCACCCGGTCCAAACCTTCGGCGCCGCAGAAGCGCTTATGGGCAAAGGGCAGATCGGCCGAGGCGCACAGCACGGTCACGTCTCCCAGCTTGTCCAATTCCGCATTGAAGCGCCGCACCGAGGTGGCGCAGGTGGGTGTGTCCACGCTGGGGAAGACGGACAGCACCACCGTCTTGCCGGCCAAATCCTTCAGGGACACGGCGGAGAGATCGGTCTTGACCAGGGTGAAGTCGGGCGCAGCGCTGCCGACCGCCGGCAGATTGCCGCTGGTGTTGATGGGATTGCCCTTCAGCGTGATGGTCGCCATGGGATGCTCCTTTCCGGGTGAGGGAAAGAAGTGTGGGATGTTCCGGCGGCGGTGGCAATGGCAGCCTTCAGGCAGGGACCAGAGCTTCGCCGTAATTCCGGAAGAACTCGTCCGCTTGGCGGCGGAAGGCGGACATGCCGCGGATCACAGGGTCGGGCAGGCGGTCGGTTTGGGAATCGGGCAACAGTTCCAGCGGCTCGATATCCAGGCGGCCCAGGCCGTGGAAGATGCCCAGCAGCATGGCGTAATTGATCAGGAAATCGGCCCACTCATCCTTGATGGCGGCGGCGATCATGCCGATGCGGTCGTTTTGGAAGGCGGGGAATATCTCGCCATCGGTGCAATAGCCGGTGGCGACGCGGTTGGCGTAATATTCCGAAGATAGCCGATGGGCCAGGTGCCAAGTGTCGGGCATGGACGCCGAGATGTGGTCCTTGGTTTCCTGCTGGCGCACGGCGATGTCGGCCACATGGGCCAGTTCA
>JACMLB010000346.1 GCA_014379805.1 Rhodospirillales bacterium
AAGGACGGCAAGACCGCTTTCGAAGCCGCCTACAAGGTCGCGGCACCGGGCGATTACGTCTTCTTCGTGGAACCCGCGCCCTATTGGGAGGCGGCCGAGGCCAAGTACATCGTCCATCTGTCCAAGGTGGTGGTGGATGTGGGCTCGGGCACCGGCTGGGACAAGATGGTCGGCCTGCCGGTGGAGATCGAACCGCTGGTGCGGCCCTACGGCCTGTGGACCGGCAGCCAGTTCCGCGGCATCGTGCGCAAGGACGGCAAACCGGTGCCCTTCGCCATGCTGGAGGTGGAGTGGCGCAACGATGGCTCGGTCAAGCCGCCCAGCGATCCCTTCGTCACCCAAATCATCAAGGCCGATGCCGGCGGCCAGTTCGGCTTCACCATGCCGCGCGCCGGATGGTGGGGCTTCGCCGCCTTGACCGAGGGCAAACCCATGGCCGGTCCCGACGGCAAGCCGGCCAAGGTCGAGCTGGGGGCGGTCATGTGGGTCAAGACCCAGGACATGAAATAAGTGGCCCACATTCCCGACGGCATCCTGTCCGCCCCCGTGCTTGCCGCCGGCATGGCCGTCAGCCTGGGCGGCATCGGGTTGGGATTGCGGCGGCTGGCGCCCGAGGCGGTGCCCAAAGCGGCGGTGTTGTCGGCGGTGTTCTTCGTCGCCTCCCTGGTGCATCTGCCCGCCGGCTTCTCGTCCGTGCATCTGATCCTCAATGGGTTGATGGGTATCGTGCTGGGGCTGGCGGCGTACCCGGCCATCGTGGTGGCGCTGCTGCTGCAGGCCATGCTGTTCGGCTTCGGCGGGCTGGTGGTGCTGGGCGTCAACGCCATGAACATGGCTTTGCCGGCCTTGGCGGTGGGCATGGTCTTTCGCGCGGTGTGGCGTCCCGGCTGCCAGCGCCGCACCGCGTTGTTGGGTGCTGCGGCGGGTGGGCTGGCGGTGGCGCTGACGGCAATCATGGTGGCTGCGTCCTTGGGCCTGTCGGGGCGCGAGTTCCTGCCGGCCACGAATCTGGTGCTGCTGTCCTATGTGCCGGTCATGGTGGTCGAGGCCGTGTTCACCGCCGCCGCCATCGGCCTGATCGCCCGGGTCAAACCGGAGCTGCTGTCATGATCCGCGTGTTTGCCATCGCCCTGCTGCTGCTGTGCACCCCGGCGCAGGCTCACAAGCTGAAGCTGTTCGTCACCCAGGAAGGCGGCGACATGGTGGGCACCGCCTATTTCGCCGGTGGCGGTCCGGCGGCGCAGATCGAGGGTACGGTGATTGTGGACGGTGTGGAACGCGCCCGCTTCCGCACCGATGGCGAGGGCAATTTCCGTGTCACCGCGCCGGCCAATGCCACCATCAGCGTGGATGGCGGCGACGGCCATGCTGCTTCGACCAATGCGGTCGTTGCCGTTGACCCTCCCACTAACGACATCGAAGCGGCGGTGGCGCGGCAAATCCGGCCTTTGCGGCTGCAGATCGACGCCATGGAGGAACGCGCCCGTTTCAGCGACATCATGGGCGGCATCGGCACCATCTTCGGCCTGTTCGGCATCGCCGCCTGGATTGCGGCCCGGCGCAGGGGAAAACAATGAGTGTGCTATATGCCGAGCCCACCCCCCTGCCGGAGCCCAAGCCATCTTTGGTTGCACTGCTGGACCCGCGCAGCCGGGTCATGGGGGCCGTGCTGTTCGCCTTGGCCGTGGTCGCCGCCCACGGGCTGGCGGCGCTGGGGGCGGCTTTAACGGTGGCGGTGGTGCTGGCGTTCCTGGCGCGCTTGGCCCCGGTGCCGACGCTGAAGCGGTTGCTGGCCCTGGACGGCTTCATGGTGGTGGTGCTGGCCATGCTGCCCTTCACCGTGCCGGGCAGCGCGATGTTCGACTTGTTCGGCCTGCCCGCCTCTAGCGAGGGCGCCCGTCAGGCCGTCGCCATCCTGCTCAAGGCCAATGCCGTGACCCTGGCCATGCTGGCCCTGTTGGGCTCCATGGAGGTGGTGGCGCTGGGCCATGCCTTGGGCCGGTTAGGGGTGCCGGAACGCTTCGTGGCGCTGTTCCTGTTCACCACCCGCTACATCGCCGTGCTGCATCAGGAATACAGCCGCCTGCGCCTCGCCATGCGGGCACGCGCCTTCCGTCTGCACAGTTCCGTCCATAGCTGGCGCGCCATGGGCTGGCTGGTGGGTATGCTGCTGGTCATGAGCCTGGAACGGTCGGAACGCATTCACGCCGCCATGCGCTGCCGGGGCTTCACCGGGCGGTTCCATCTGTGCGACGACAGCCGCGCCGGCTGGCTGGATTGGGGCTTTGGTGCGGCCCAGGCGGCGTCGCTGGCGCTCATGCTGGTATTGGATGTGTCATGATCAGTCTTGAAGGCATCCGCTTCGGCTATGACGCCGCCCATCCCGTGCTAACCGGGCTGGACTTCACCGTCCAACCCGGCGAGCGCGTGGCGCTGCTGGGCGGCAATGGCGCCGGCAAGACCACGCTGCTGCATGTGATGGTGGGCCTGCTGCTTCCCCAGGCCGGGCGGGTCACCGCCTTTGGGGCCGAGCGCCGCAAGGAAGCCGATTTCCACGAGGTGCGCGCCCGTGCCGGCCTGTTGTTCCAGGACCCCGACGATCAATTGTTCTGCCCCACGGTGGGTGAGGATGTGGCGTTCGGGCCGCTCAATCTGGGGCGCAGCCGGGCCGAAGCCCGCGCGCTGGTGACGCAGACATTGGCCCGTGTCGGCCTTGCCGGGTTCGAGGGCCGCATCACCCACAAACTGTCGGGCGGGCAGAAACGGCTGGTCACTCTGGCTGCCGTGCTGGCCATGGAGCCGGAGTTGCTGCTGTTGGACGAACCCTCCAACGCCCTGGACGAGGCGGCACGCGAACGCCTGCTGGGCATTCTGGCCGGATTGCCCCAGGCCATGGTGATCATCTCGCACGATCAGGATTTGGTGGAACGGCTGGCGACGCGGCGGGTGGTGCTGTCCAATGGCCGGGTGGAGAATAGCGATGCATAGCCCCGCTTCTCACAGCCATGGACACAAACACGGCCACGGCCACGAACACACCCATGTGCACAGCCACGAACACCGCCATGGCGATGTGGTCCACAGCCATGCCCATGCCCACACCCATGCCCATGACCACCTGCACCAGCACAGCCATCCCCATGACCATGGCGAGGACGAGGCCCACGCCCATTCCCACGAAGACCCGAAACATTCTTGGAAGCCGCATGAGCACCAGCACCCGGCGGACGATCTGGATGACCACGATCATGGGCACTGACGGCTGTCTGCGATTTTAGGTGGACTAAGCAGTGCCTAGTGACAGACGCAATAGGCGTAGGCCGCACTGCCCAATCGCATAGCAGTAGGGTGGCGCCTAATCATTAAGCATGAGCGGCTAGTCACTTTGATCCCCTGCCATCTCCCGGGCGATTCGGCCACCCTAGGTACGGGGGGGGAGCGGACCAATGGGAGATATGGTTTCATGCTTGACCGGACAGCGCCGGATGTAAGTTTTTTCGACACGGCGCGGCGACTGGATTTCCTTGGCTTGAACGACACCGCGCGCGCCGCTTTGGCTGAAGCGTGGGTTCTGGTGGAGCCGGGGCTGCCCGCAATCCTTGGCGATTTCTACGCCATGCTGGGGCGCCAGGGCGTGTTCGGCGCCATGCTGGGCGATGGCGGGGCGGTGCCGCGCCTGAAGGGCGCTCAGACCGAACATTGGCGCGCCTTGTTCTCGGGCCGCTTCGACGAGTCCTACATGGCGCGGGTCTACCGGGTCGGCGTGGTCCATCAGCGCATCGGGCTGGAACCGCGCTGGTACATGGGCGGCTATGCCTTCATTCAGGAACGCCTGCTGGCTTTGCTGGCGGCGGGCTGTGGCCGTGACGCCACACGTTGCGCCCGCTTGGCCGGGGTGATGATCAAGGCGGTGACCCTGGACATGGATCTGGCCATCGCCTCCTATTTCCGCGCCATGGAGGCCGCCCAAGCGGCGCGGTTGAGTGACATCGCGCAGGCGTTCGAGAATGACGTCAAGCAGTCGGTGGAGGTGGTCGCCCAGGCCGCCGAGAAATTGCGCGCCACCGCCGCCACCGTGTCCGACCTTGCCGTCCATACCGGCGAGCGGGCGGGCGAGGTCGCCGGTCTGGCGGACCAGACATCGAGCAATGTCCAAAGCGTGGCGTCGGCGTCGGAACAGCTGACCGCCTCCATCGCCGAGATCGGCCGTCAGGCGGTGCATTCGGCCAGCGTGGCGGAAACCGGCGTCGCCCGCGCCGGTCAGACGGCGCAAGCGGTGTCCGATCTGGTGGATGCCGCAGGCCGTATCGCCGAGGTCGCCCGCATGATCGGTCAAGTGGCCGGCCAAACCCATATGCTGGCCCTGAACGCCACCATCGAGGCGGCGCGCGCGGGCGAGGCGGGCAAGGGCTTCGCCGTGGTGGCGGGCGAGGTGAAGCAGTTGGCCAACCAGACAGCCAAGGCCACCGGCGCCATCGGTGAGCAGGTCGCCGCCATCCGCGCGGTCACCGAACAGGCCATGGGCGCATTGGACGGCATGGGCAATACCATCAACAGCGTGGCCCAAGCCGCCCAGGCCATCGCCTCGGCGGTAGAGGAACAATCCGCCGCCACGGCCGAAATCAGCCGCGGCGCCAACGCCGCCGCTCAAAGCACCGAGGCGGTGACAGCCTCGATCCATGCGGTGGATGTGGCGGCGGGCCAGGGCGGCGCCTCGGCCCAACAGGTGCTGGAGGCGTCCGGCGAAATGGCCCGTCAGGCGGCGCAATTGTCGCGCCGGGTCGGCGATTTCCTGGCGCAACTGCGGGCGGCATGACGCGGGCTTCCGTGCAAGCGGGCGAACGGCTAGACTAAAGGACTATGTTGCAGGTTGAGGGGAGGGGGATGCCCTCATCGTTCCGTTCTTGGGCGCTGGCCGCTTTGGTAACGCTGATGGCGCTGTCCGCGCTCGCGCTGGTCGAGAGCGTGGAATGGGCGCGCTACGACCAGCACGCCCGGCTGGAAACCCTCAACCGGCTATCCACCCTGCGCGCCCGGTTGGAGGGTGAATTGAACGGCACCCTGTTGCTGACGCGGGGCTTGGCCGCCGTCATCGCCGTGACCCAAGACATGCCCGAGCCCCAGTTCGAGGCCATCGCCCGCGAGCTCATGGGCCAGAAGCGCCATATCCGGAACGTCACTTTGGTGCGCGGCACCATCATTGCCCATATTTATCCTTTGCAAGGTAATGCCGCCGCCATTGGCAGGGACTTCCGCGACTTGCCCGATCAATGGCCGGCGGTCGAGCGCATGTTCGCCACTCGCCAACCCGTGCTGGCCGGCCCGGTGGCCCTGGTTCAGGGCGGTATCGCCATCATCGGCCGCATGCCGGTCTTCGTCACGCCGCCGGGGGCGGAACCCGGCAGCGGAAAGCCCTGGGGCATGATTGCCATCCCCATCACGCTGGACAGCCTGTTGAACGAAGCCGGCGTCATGGACCCCGCTCTCGGGTTGGACCTTGCCATTCGCGGACGTGACGGATTGGGCGAGCGCGGCGCCGTTTTCCACGGCGATACCCATGTGTTCGAGCGCGACCCAGTGCTGCTGGATGTCATCCTGCCGGGCGGGCGCTGGCAATTGGCGGCGGTGCCCAGGGGCGGCTGGGGGATGGCGCGTCCGGCGTCCATCCTGCAATTGCGCACCCTGGGCGGTGCCTTGGCCCTGCTGTTGGGCGGTTTCGCCTGGTTCTGGATGCGCCGGCTGGGCGAACGCCGCGATGCGCGGACCCGCATGGCCCTGTCGGAAAACCGCTTGGCTGCCATCCTGGCTGCCGCGCCGTTCCCGCTGGCCGTGCTGCACCGGCAAGATGGCCGCGTGCTGTACGCCAACCAGCGGGCCGGGCGGTTGATGGGGCTGACGGTGGATGCGCTGGTGGGCAGCCGCTTGCCCAGGGGTTCGGTCCCGGGGCGCGATCAGGTGCGTCTGATGCAGCGCTTGGCCGAGTGCGGCGTGGTCGATGACATGGAAATCCGCGTGCGCGGCGCCAATGGCCGACCGTTCTGGGGTCTGGTCTCCATGATTCCGTTCCAGCAGGACGGCCCGGCGGTACTGGTGGCGTGCAACGACATCACCGCGCGCAAGGCGGCGGAGACGGCGTTGCAGGACCAGTTAGCCCTGCACCAGACGGTCATCGACACCATCCCCAACGCCATCTTCTACAAAGACGTCAACGGCAACCATCTGGGCTGCAACCGCGCCTTCATCGAGATGGCCGGGCTGCCGCGCGAGCAGATCATCGGCCACGATCTGGCTGCTGTGGGCGGCGATGACGAGTTGACCGCGCGGGCCAGAGAATCCGACCGCATGCTGATCTCGGGCGAAAAGCGCATGGAGGTCTATGAGACCACCATCCGCCATCCCACCGGCTGGTTCATCCGGGCGCTGGTGCACAAGGCGGCGTTCCGCAACAAGGGCGGGCGGGGCCGGGTGGTAGGCATCGTCGGCGCCGTTACCGATATTTCCGACCGTATCGCCTTTGAAGAGGAACTGACTCGCGCCCGCGATCAGGCCGAGGCCGCCAATCGGGCCAAATCGGAATTCCTGGCGGTGATCAGCCACGAAATCCGCACGCCCATGAACGGCATCCTGGGCATGGCTCATCTGCTGCTGGAAACGCCGCTGGATGCCACTCAGCACGATTACGCCGCCACCATCCATTCGTCGGGCGAGGCGCTGCTGACCATCTTGAACGACATCCTGGACTTCTCGCGCATGGAGGCCGGGCGTACCGAGGTGCAGGCCGAGCCCTTCCAGCTTGACGATGCCCTACATGGAGTGCTGGCGCTGATGGCGCCGCGCGCCCGCGAAAAGGCGGTGGAACTGACCCTGGACATGGCGCCGGACGTCCCCACCGCCGTGGTGGGCGATGTGGCGCGGCTGCGTCAGGTGCTGCTCAATCTGGTGGGCAATGCGGTCAAATTCACCGACAAGGGCGGCGTCGCCGTGTCGGTGTTCCAAATTGGGCGCAGGGATGGCAGGCGGATGCTGCGCTTCGACGTGCGCGACACCGGCATCGGCATCCCGGTGGAAGCCCGCCCGCTGCTGTTCACCTCGTTCAGTCAGGCCGATTCATCCATCTCGCGCCGCTTCGGCGGCACCGGGCTGGGGCTCGCCATTTCCAAGCGGCTGGTGGAGTTGATGGGCGGCGAGATC
>JACMLB010000043.1 GCA_014379805.1 Rhodospirillales bacterium
AAGCGGCCAATGAACAGATCCGACGCGTCGCGGTGCACCAGATTGATGTTGAAGCGGTCGCGGAAGACGCTGACCACCTGCTCGGACTCGCCCAGGCGCATGAGGCCGTGGTCCACATAAACGCAGGTCAGCTGGTCGCCGATGGCTTCGTGCAGCAACGCTGCCACCACGGACGAATCCACGCCGCCCGACAGGCCGCAGATAACCCGGCCCTTGCCGACCTGCTCACGCACCCGCTCAATGGCTTGGTGCTTGAACGCGGCCATGGTCCAGTCGCCCTTGCAGCCGGCCACGTCGTGGGTGAAGTTCTTCAGCAGCTGGGCGCCGTGGGGGGTGTGCACCACTTCGGGGTGGAACTGAACGGCGTAGATGCGGCGCTCGTCATTGGCAATGGCGGCGAACGGCGCGCCTTCGGACGTGCCCACCACACGGAAGCCGGCGGGCAGCTTGGTGACGCGGTCGCCGTGGCTCATCCACACCTGTTCGCGGCCACCCTTGGCCCACACCCCGTGGAACAGGGCGCAATCTTCCTTGATGTCCACATAGGCGCGGCCGAACTCGCGGTGATCGCCCGGCTCGACCTTGCCGCCCAATTGCTCGCAGATGGTCTGCTGGCCGTAGCAGATGCCCAATACCGGTACGCCCAGATCGAACACCGCTTCCGGCGCACGCGGCGAATTGGCTTCCGTGACCGAGGACGGCCCGCCCGACAGGATCACCGCTCTGGGGGCATAGCTGGCAAGGCTGTCCTTGGTGACGCGGTTGAACGGGTGGATTTCGCAATAGACTCCGCTTTCGCGCACACGGCGCGCAATCAGCTGAGTCACTTGGCTGCCGAAATCGATGATAAGGACGCGGTCGGTCATGGAAAAAAGCCTCGGGCGGAATGAGATGCGCGCGTGGCCGGACTTTAACGTTGGGCTCACGCAGGGGCAAGCTTCGCGGCTGTCACAAATCGGAAACTTGCGCGCAACGTCGGCCTAGTCGATAGAGAGCGCTTGCCTTGGGGAAGGAACCCGACCGTGAGCGAACCTGCACGGATTAGCGCAATCGAAGACGCCGGCATCATCTATGCCTTCGCCATGCGCGACGGCGCCGCGACCAACTTCCGTCTGGCCTCGGGCACTGCCGGTGCGGATTACGTGTGGATTCACGTCAACCTGTCCACCGAGCCGGGGCGGCAATGGATATTGCGCCAGTCCGGCCTACCGCCCCAACTGGCGGCAACCCTGCTGGACCGTAACGAGGAAGTGGGCTCGCAGGTATTGGGCAATGGCTGCCTGATCGTGCTGGAAGACCGCCTGCGCGAGTTCGATGCCGATGCCCAGGACCTGTCCGATCTGCATCTGTGGTTAGAGCCCAACCGGCTGATTACCGCCCGCTGGCGCCCGCTGGCGGCCACCGACCGTCTGCGCTTCCGCCTGGAAGTGGGCGCCGCGCCCAAGACCGCCGCCGCGTTGTTCATGGCCCTGCTGGAAGAAAGCATCGCCGATCTGGAGAACATCGGCCGCAAAATCCGCCGCCGTTTCGACGTTCTGGAGGATGCGGTGCTGGACGATGCGGTGGACGGCATCGCCGGCGAGTTGGGCTCGATCCGCCGCGATGCCATCAAGCTGCGCCGGCGCGGCATGCCGCTGCGCATGCTGCTGGCGCGGCTGCAAAATGCCCTGCCCATGTGGGTCAAGGATGACGAGGGCGAACGGTTCGAGCCCCTGCTGGCCCATGTGGAACGGGCCATCAGCGATTTGCAGGAATGTGTCGAGCAATCACGCCTGCTGCACGACGAATTCGCCGCCCGCAGCGCCGAGCGGTCCAGCCGCAACCTTTACATCCTGTCGGTGCTGTCGGCCATCATGCTGCCGCTGAACCTGATTACCGGCCTGTTCGGCATGAACGTGGCAGGCCTGCCCGGCCTGCACGACGAAGCCGCCTTCTGGTGGGTGCTGGCCGGCATGGTGGCGTTCACCGTGGCGGTGTTGGGGTGGTTCAAGCGGAAGCAGTGGTTTTAAGTCACATCCAATGCTTATCCAAAAACACCCCCACAAACAGCCCCAGCAAATACGGAATGGACGCGGCAAAATTCCACCCTGCCCATTTGCGGGTCGGGCTGCTTACCAGCTTCAGGTTCATGGCGATCAGGATTGTGCCCATGGCTACCGCCGTCACGGCATAGGGCGTGCCCAGATAGCCCAGTGCCCACGGCGCCAGGGAGGACGCCACCAAAGCGGCGGAATTGGCCAGGATCAACCATGCGGTGTTCTTCTCGCCCATGACCACCGGGGCCATGGGGATGCCGGCGGCGCGGTAATCCTCGGTCAACAGGATGGCGAGAGCCCAGAAATGGCTGGGGGTCCACAGGAACAGGGTGACGGCCAGCAGGGCCGGCAGCATCCATTGGGTGGGCTCGACCACTGCCGCACCGGCCAACAACGCGAAGCTGCCGGCGGCACCGCCGAAGACGATGTTCCACCAAGTGCGCCGCTTCAGCCACACGGTGTAGATCACCGCATAGACGAAGGCGCCCAGGAACAGGTGCAGCGCCACCACCCAATTGAAGGCCAGCGCTGCCAGTGCCATGCCCGCAGTCATCAATCCGGCGGCCAGCCATAGGGCGGTGGCGGGATCGGTCAGGCCCGAGGCCAGGGGGCGGTTGCGGGTGCGCTTCATCAGCCGGTCGATGTCGCGGTCCCACACATGGTTGAACACCGCCGACCCGCCTGAGCCCAGCACCATGGCGACCACCAGAAGGGCGGCGCTGACGGCGCTGACCTTTTCCGCCACGGCGCCGTATCCGGTCACCGCGGTCAACGCGATCATGAAGCCGATCCGCAGCTTCATGAGTTCCAGGGTCTGCCTCATGGTCATGGCCGGCACCTCTAGATGTAGACGTGGTACAGCAGGGCGTAGACGACGATCCCGGTGGCGCTGACGTACAGCCAAATGGGCAAGGTCCAGCGGGCTAGTCCGCGATGGGGGGCGAATTGGCCGCTGACCGCGCGCCATACCGTCACCGCGATCATGGGAGTGACTGCGGCGGCCAGCACCACATGGCTGATCAGCAGGGTGTAATAGACCGGGCGCACGGCGCCGGTGCCGCGGAACTCAAAGATGGGGGCGGTGGCGTGGTAAATCACATAGGCCAGCAGGAACAGGCCGCTGGTGCCCACCGCCGCCAGCATGACATTGCGGTGCAAATGGCGCCGACCGCTCTTGATGAGAGCAAAGCCGCACAGCAGCAGCACCAGCGCAATGGCGTTAAGGGTGGCGGTAAGGTGCGGCAGCCACGTCATCAGCCATGTCCGCTGAAGCGCAGGATTATGGCGGCGTAAAGCCCCACCGCTACCAGGGCCAGGATGACCAAAGTGAGCATCACGCGCCCGCGCTTGGCCGGTTCCGCCATCATCCGCTCCATGTGATATCCCCGTTGCGAGAATGGACAAGCAACTCGCCCACTAGGGTATCTGGGGATGGTGGGGTTCAGCGAAAAGGGGGAGGTGGGCGGGGTGTGGACGAAAGGCCGGGGCTCGCCTGCCTGTGACCTTTCCCGGTCATCCTTTCGGATCATTGGAAAAGACCCTGACGAGGAGTATGGTATTACCAATAAAGCGACTAACTCGCATTTGACCAATCAGGGAATCGGAGGCTTCCATGCGTCGCTCGCATCACGCCGAATTCGGCGACCCCGTCATGGCGGGACTAGAGCCGTTGCCGGCCATTCGCCAAGTGACGGTGGATCGCTCCACCACATGGCTGGAACGCGGCTTCAACGACTTCCGCGCCCATCCCGGCATCGGACTGGCCTATGGCGCGGTGTTCGCCGCTTTGGGCTGGCTGCTGACCTTCGGTTTGGCAGAGCTGGGCATGGGCTCGCTGATCCTGCCCTTGGCCGCTGGCTTCATGCTGGTGGCACCGTTCCTTGCCATTGGCTTGTACGAAGTGTCGCGACGGCGCGAAGCCGGCGAGCCAGTCACCATGATGCAGGCGCTGGGCGCCGTGCGCACCAACGGCCAGATGGCCGATATGGGGCTGGTGCTGTTGCTGCTGTTCTTCGCTTGGTTCCAGGTCGCCATGATCATCTTCGCCCTGTTCTTTGGCGGCCGGCCACCCGCCATGGACGAATTTTTCACTCAAATCCTGATGGCGCCCCAGGGTATCCCCTTCCTGATGACCGGCACGATTATCGGCGGCGTGATTGCGGCCATCGCCTTCGCCCTGTCGGTGGTCTCCATCCCCATGCTGCTGGAACGCAAGGTCTCGGCCCTGACCGCCATGCGCACCTCGCTCAAGGCGGTGTGGCTGAACCGCATGAACATGATCGGCTGGGCCGCCACCCTGGCGACTTTGGGCTTCCTGGGCGTGTCGTTCCTGTTCATCGGGCTGGCTGTGACGTTGCCCATCGCGGCCCATGCGTCGTGGCATGCCTATCGGGATTTGGTGGGGGAATAGCAGCGGTTATACCCTCTCCCGCTCGGCGGGAGAGGGTTACCTGAATTAAATCGCCATCAGGCTGTCGGCTGCTGCGCGGGCTTGGTCGGTGACGGTTTCGCCGGCCAGCATGCGGGCGATTTCCTCGCGGCGGGCGTCTTGCGGCAGTTCCTCTACCGAGGTCAGCACCTTACCGGCGGCCACTTCGCGTTTGGCGACGCGGTAATGGTTGCGGCCCCGCGCCGCCACCTGGGGCGAGTGGGTCACCACCAGCACCTGAAGGTCGGCACCCAAGCGGGCCAGACGTTCGCCCACGGCGGCAGCCACGGCGCCGCCGATGCCGGAATCCACTTCATCGAACACCATGGTGGGCGTGGACGAGGTCCGCGCCAGAACCACTTTCAGGGCCAGCATGAAGCGCGACAACTCGCCGCCCGAGGCGATCTTGCCCAGGGAACCGGGCGGGTTGCCAGGATTGGTGGCCACCAGGAATTCCACCGCATCCAGGCCGTCCGGCCCCCAAGCGGCTTCGTCCTGCGCCGCGACCTTGGTGGCAAAACGCGCCTTGTCCAATTTCAACGGCGGCAACTCGAGCGCCACCGCCTGATCCAACCGCTTGGCGGCATCCACGCGGACCTTGGACAGGGTGCGGGCGGCTTCGGCGTAAGTGGCGCGGGCGGCTTGTTCGGCGCGGGCCAGTTTGGCAAGGCCGTCGCCGCCGCCATCCAGCGCCGCCAATTGGCGATCCAGATCGTCCTTCAGCGCGGCCAAGCCGTCTACTTCGACACCGTGCTTGCGGGCAGCGGCGCGCAGGGCGAACAGGCGTTCCTCCACCTTTTCCAGGTGGCGGGGATCAAGGTCGATATCGGCGGAAACCCGTTCCAGCAGGCCCACCGCCTCAGCCGCTTCCACGGCGGCGCGGTTCAGGGCGGCGATGACCGGGTCCAGCTTGCCTTCGGCGCGGTCGGCCACCCGTTCCAGGGTGCGTTCGGCAGTGCGCAGGGTGGCTTCCACCTCGCCGCGCTGACGCAAGGACGCCATGGCCGCGTTCATGGCTTCCACCAGCTTTTCGCCGTGCTGGAGCATGGCGCGGGTCTGGGCCAGTTCGGCTTCCTCGCCCGGCTTGGGGGCAAGGCCTTTCAATTCTTCGCTGGCGTGGCGCAGCGCCTCTTCCTCGGCGCGGGCGCGCTTGAGCACGTCTTCGGCTTCAGCGCGGGCCTTGGCGGCTTGGCGCCACGCATCCCACCCGGTGCGGACGGTACGGCGGATCTCGGCGGCGCCGGCGAAGGCGTCCAGCACGGTGATGTGGGTTTCGGCATCCAGCAGGCCGTGGCTGTCGAACTGGCCGTGGATTTCCACCAATTCGTCGCCGATCTTGCGCAGCAGGCCGACGCTGACGGCTTGGTCGTTCACATAGGCGCGTGAGCGGCCATCGGCGGTGACCACCCGGCGCAGCAGCAGCGGCGCCCCGGCCACGTCCATGTCCTGGGCGGCCAACAGCACGCGGGCGGGATGGAAGGGCGGCGGGTCGAATTCGGCGATGACGGTCAGCTGCGGTGCGCCGTGGCGCACCAGCCCGGAATCGGCGCGTGCGCCCAGGGCCAGAGACAGGGAATCCAGCAGGATGGATTTGCCGGCACCGGTTTCGCCGGTAAAGGCGGACAGGCCGCCGGCGAACGACAGGTCCAGCTTTTCGATCAGAACGACGTCGCGGATCGACAGCGAGACCAGCATGAGCTTACCACAAACCCAGCCAGCCGGACGACTTCTCGCCCTTGGCCGCTTCGGCGGCGGGCTTGCCGGACTTGACCATGGAGAAGGTGTCTTCGTACCAATCGCTGCCGGGGAAGTTATGGCCCAGCACGGCGGCGGTGCGCTTGGCTTCCTCCTCCAGTCCCAGGGTCAGGTAAATCTCGACCATGCGGTGCAGGGCTTCGGGCACGTGAGTGGTGGTCTGGTAATTCTCGACCACCAACTTGTAGCGGTTCAGCGCCGCCAGCCACTGGGCGCGGCCCTGGTAATAGCGCCCGATGGTCATTTCCTTGCCGGCCAGATGGTCGCGGGCCAAATCGACCTTCAGCTTGGCGTCCTTGGCGTAGGAACTGGCGGGGAAGCGGTCGACCACTTCCTGCAGGCCTTTCATGGCCTGTTCGGTCATGCGCTGGTCGCGAGCCACGTCGGTAATCTGTTCGTAGTAGCACAGGCTCTTGAGATAATAGGCGTAGGCCGTGTCCTTATTGCCCGGATGCAGCTGGATGAAGCGGTCCAACTGGATGATGGCGTCGTCGTATTTATTGCGCTCGTACAGCGCATAGGCCGCCATCATTTGGGCCTTGGTCGCCCAGACCGAATAGGGGTGCTGGCGCTCCACTTCCTCGAAGGCCTTGGAGGCGCGCATATATTCGTTCTTGTCGATCAGATCCATGGCTTCGTTGTAGAGCTCCTCCACCGGGCGCTCCACATACTCGTCCTTCTTATCCGAACAGGCGGAAAGCAGTGCGGCGACAGCCAGTGCAAGCGCAGCAAGGCGCGGGCGGCGAAGGGCGGAAACAAGACCGGTCATGAAGTTCCTTGGACGAACGCGGAATCCCTGGTGGCGGTGACTATACCACGTGCGAGGGACAGGGGAAGAGGGCAAGGGCCTGTATCCCCTCCCGCGCGCGCCTGGGCGGATGGGGGCGGCGGGATGGGGGAGGGGTGGGGAGGATAGCAAGGGCCTTTCTTGGGGCAACTTCGAGAGTCTAGGAAAATCAATCAGGGGTGGTATCATGGGCGCGGTTTCTATAAGTCTGAACACAATGACCAAGATTGTCGCAAACCATCGACTGGCTCACACCGCTTGTCTTGCCGTCTCAACGGTTTTGGCAAAGGCAGGTGCACTTGCCGAATCCATTAAAAATGACTACGGCGAGGACCTTCTTGTCCAAACGCAACTTCATGACGATGCGGATTCGTTTAAAATATGGATACAAGTAAAGGGTACGTCTCTAAAAAAATCTGCGGATGGATTTTTCCGATATCGCTTCAAAGTGGACCATCTTCGTAGATGGGCTCTAAACATCGAACCTATGCTGGTTTGTATCTATAATGAAGAGAATGGTGTTGTCTACGCATTTGATCCGAGGGATTATTTCACGGTTTGGGAATTGCACAGTACTAGCGATCATACAAAATCAATAAAGTTCACAGAAGGTAATGTTTTTGATGAGGGAACCGCAAAGCACTATATTTGGGAATCTCGTACACGTCATTTCTCCGCGATGCTTGCACTCACTGAAAATTCTCGACAATACGGCTATGATAACAACAAGCGGCGCGATAAAATACTTCGAAAAGAAATTGTTATGATTTCATATGAATATTTGCGTTCAATAGGAGTTGTTGCTGATGGTAGTATAAGTTCTTCATTCGTGAAGCTTGTAATGGATAGCGCAGATAATCTTAAAGAAAACGGTAAGGAATACGGTTTCAATATTAACTGTGCGTTTATTTTGGCCCTGCTTAATCATGTTCATGATCTTTTTGGGGGTGGCCTGCCAGGCAACTTGTTAGAACACTGCCACGATATAGGCGTAAGGCTCTTTTCGGAACTCGAGAAAGATAAGTGGCTTAAGGCTAGTTCACACTTCACGACAGGGGGGTAGGCGTGTCGTATGGGATATGAATTAATTCGGTGAGATTGGAAGGCCTTACGCCATCTCTTAGGGCGCAAAACCAAAAACCCCCGCCTTCCGAAGAAAGCGGGGGTTTCCTTAAACTTATGCGTCTCAGCCGTTGACGACCATGGGCTCGGCAGCCGGCAGGGGCGCGAAGCTGTTGGCGGCGGCGGAGCCGGGGGCGACCGTGGTGTAGGTCCAGGCGGTCTGGTCGGCGTACATGGCGCGCAGCAGCTGGTTGTTCAGGGCGTGGCCCGAACGGATGCCGTGGAAGGCGCCCAGGATGGGGGCGCCGGCCAGGGCCAGATCGCCCACGGCGTCCAGGATCTTGTGGCGCACAAACTCGTCGCCGTAGCGCAGGCCGTCGTCGTTCAGCACCTTGGTGCCGGTGCTGTCGATGACCACCGCGTTGTCCAGCGAACCGCCCCGGGCCAGACCGGCAGAGCGCAGCATGGCCACTTCCTGTTCGAAGCCGAAGGTGCGGGCGCGGCTGATTTCCGACTTGAAGCTGCCCTTGGACAGGTTCACCGAGAATTCCTGACGCGAGATGGCCTTGGCGCCGAAATCGATTTCGAAGCGCAGCGAGAAGCTGGGCGAGGGGGCCAGGGTGGCCATCTTGTCGCCGTCGGTGACGGTGACGCGCTTGAGGATGCGGATGGCGCGGCGCGGCAGGGACTGCTCGACAGTGCCGGCGCATTCGATCAGGAACAGGAAGGGAGCGGCAGAGCCGTCCATCACCGGAACCTCGGGGCCGTTGATCTCGATCAGGCAGTTGTCGATGCCCGAACCGGCCAGGGCGCTCATCAGATGTTCGACGGTGCCGACCTGAACGCCCGAGTCATTGACCAGGCAGGTGTTCATGCGGGTGTCGCCCACGTTCGACCACAGAGCGGGAACGATGGCGCCACGGCCGGCGATGTCGGTACGCTTGAATTGGATGCCCGCGTCGGCTTCGGCGGGATGCAGGACCATGGTGACCTTGGCGCCGGAATGCAGACCAACGCCGGTGCAGCCTATGGCGGTCTTCAGGGTACGCTGACGAACGGCAGTGTGCTCGGAAATCTCGGGGGAGGACT